>CAVGLE010000017.1:7041-25577 GCA_963630035.1 Mediterraneibacter torques | reverse complement strand
ATAATGTATATTATTTAAAAATAATAAATATGTGATTTATTTAAACGAAATTCATTTTTGGCACGCAACGGAGATGTGTATGGAAAAAATCACACTTGATACAATTACAAGTAAAAATAATCAAATTATTAAGGACACAAAAAGGCTTTTAACATCTTCAAAACTCCGCAAACAGCAAAATGCTTTCGTTTTGGAGGGTGCAAGGCTCTGCTTTGATGTCCTTAATTCTGTTTATAAGGTCAAAACCCTGCTTTTCACCGAAACGCTTTATAATAAATATCCCGAAAAGGTAAAACGGCTTTCGGCATCATCGGGTGCAAGCTATTTAATCAGCGATGATGTTGCGTCAAAGCTCGGCGAAACCTCAACATCGCAGGGAATATTTGCCGTATGCGAAATATCCGATTTCTCAAAGGGTATTTGCGGCGACAAAATCATAGCACTCGATAATGTGCAAGACCCGTCAAATGTTGGCGCAATCATCCGCACTGCGGAGGCACTCGGCATTGATTGTATTATTGCTTATAAGTGTTGCGATATTTTCAACTCAAAGGCTCTGCGTGCCTCTATGGGTTCGATTTTGCGAATGAATGTTGTCAATACAGACAGTCTGCTTGATACATTGTCAAGCCTTAAGGACAAATACGGCATTTATTCAACGGTGCCCGACAGCAATGCCGTCAATATAACAACGCTCGATTTTTCAAAGCCGAGCATTTGTGTTATCGGCAACGAAGCAAACGGCGTTGAGGACGATATTAAAAATATTTCACATTCACTCGTAACAATCCCGATGCGCGGCAGGGCGGAAAGCCTGAACGCAAGCGTTGCCGCCTCGCTCACAATGTGGGAGATGCTCAGATGAGTACAGATAAACGATATTGGATATGGCTTCAACTGTCACTCGGTTGCGGCGCATATTTCAAAGATATTATCAAAGATTTCGGCTCGGTCGAAAATTTGTATAACGCAAATATTATGGAGTGGAAAATGAGCACCGCTCTCGTTGCACGGCAGGTAGAAGCTCTGCAACGCCACACATTAAACGACGCCGAGGAAATTATTTACAATTGCGACAAAAACGGATGGGAAATCGTCACATTTGATGACGAAAAATACCCAAACCGATTAAGGGATATACCTAATCCGCCGGCGATTCTTTATGTTGACGGCATTTTGCCCGATATTGAAAATTATGCCGCAATTGCCGTTGTCGGCACGCGCAAAGCGTCAACATATGCTTCAAAGGCGGCTCGCTTTATGTCAAAGGGCGCGGCACTGTGCGGTGCTCTGATTATAAGCGGCGGCGCTCTCGGCGTTGACAGTTGCGCTCACCGCGGCGCACTCGAGGCAGGCGGCAAAACCGTTGCCGTGCTCGGAAACGGACTCGGCTCCGATTATTTGCAACAAAATAAGGAACTGCGCGCATTGATTAAGAATAACGGCGCACTCGTTACCGAATATCCGCCGTTTACACCTGCGTCAAAGCATACATTCCCGATGCGAAACCGTATAATCAGCGGCTTGTCACTCGGCGTAATGGTTGTTGAGGCAGGAGTCAAAAGCGGCTCGCTCATAACCGCAAAATATGCCTATGAACAGGGTCGCGATATTTTTGCAATTCCGGCATCAATTTTTGATTACAATTTCTACGGCACAAACAAGCTGATTGATGACGGCGCAATTGTTGCAACAAATCCCGGCGTTCTCGTTTCACAATATGCCGAGCGGTTTGCAAGTCTTGATATGAGTAAGCTGAAAAACGTTCGCGAGCTTGTAAACGATATGACTTATAAAAGCGCAAATGCCGAACGCAGTTCGCAGATTGAGTTTGACAAAATTGCGCGCGACAGAGCTGAAAATGTCAGCCGCCAAAACAAAGCGCTTCAGCTTTCGGGCGATGAAAAAAGCGTTTATTCGTCATTGAACGAGAATTTAGAAAATATAGATACAATAATAGAGAAAAGCGGCATTGATTCGCAAAAGGTTCTTGTCGCTCTCACAATGCTTGAAATGAAGGGGCTTATAGAATGTGCCTCGGGCAAGCGATATAAATTAAAATAATGCTTTAAGGAGTATTGGATATATGTCAAAATTAGTAATTGTGGAGTCACCTGCAAAGGCTAAAAACATTAAGGGCTATCTCGGAAGCGGCTACGATGTCGTTGCTTCTATGGGTCATGTCCGCGATTTGCCTGCGGCAAGACTCAGCGTTGATATTGACCATGATTTTGCACCGAAATATGCAATTATCAAGGGCAAAGAGGAGTTTGTCAAATCTCTTCAAAAGAAAGCCGAAAAGGCTGACTATGTTTATCTCGCAACCGACCCCGATCGTGAGGGAGAGGCTATTTCGTGGCACCTTGCCACAATTCTCGGTCTTGATTTGAAAGACCATAACAGAGTCACATTCAACGAAATTACAAAAACCGGCGTTAAAAACGGTATGGCAGACCCGCGTGCCATTGATATTGACCTTGTAAACGCACAGCAGGCACGCCGCATTTTGGATAGACTTATCGGCTACAAGCTTTCTCCGTTTGTCAGCCAAAAAATCCGTCGCGGTCTTTCGGCAGGCAGAGTTCAATCGGTTGCTCTACGCCTTGTAGTTGACAGGGAAAACGAAATCAGAGCATTTAAGCCCGAGGAATATTGGTCAATCGACGCCAAGTTTACAAATCCGCCGGAGCGCAAAACATTTGCCGCAATGCTTGTTTCCGACCCTGACGGTAACAAGCTTAAACTCGGCGATAAAAATATAGCAAATAAAGAGCAGAGCGACGCAATACTTGCCGACCTTGAAAATGCTCAGTATGTTGTTAAATCGGTTAAAAAGGGTACAAGAAGAAAAAGCCCGACACCTCCGTTCATCACCTCAACACTTCAGCAGGAGGCATCACGCCGCCTTTCTTTCCCTGCAAAGCGCACAATGAAAGCCGCGCAGGAACTTTACGAGGGTGTCGATGTCGCAGGTATGGGAACAGTCGGTCTTATCACCTATATGAGAACAGACTCGCTCAGAATTTCCGACGAGGCGCGTGCGGCAGGCAACGATTATATTCGCTCAACCTACGGCGACAAATACCTTCCGGCAAAGCCGAGATTTTATAAATCAAAGGGCAATGTTCAGGACGGCCACGAGGCTATCAGACCGTCAATGCCCGGCGTAACACCCGAAAGCGTAAAAGCTTCGCTCACAACCGACCAGTTCAAGATTTACAAACTTGTTTGGGAACGCTTTATCGCTTCTCTTATGGAATCCTGCGTTCAGGAAACAATGAAAATCGAAATTGACGCAAACGGCTATACTTTCAACGCAACAGGCTATACCGTTAAGTTTGACGGTTTCACCGCTCTTTATGAGGAAAAAACCGACGATACCGCAAAGACTGCAGGCGAAACTCCGCTCCCGAAGGTTGCACAGGGCGATGTGCTCAAACTCAAATCAATTTCGGGCAATCAGCACTTTACACAGCCGCCTGCAAGATACACCGAGGCGTCGCTTACAAAGGCACTTGAAGAAAACGGCGTCGGCAGACCGTCAACATATGTTACGATCACCTCTACAATTCTTGCAAAAGAATATGTTGTCCGTGAGGGCAAGCAGTTTGTTCCGACGGAACTCGGCGAGGCTGTAACAAATCTTCTTAAGGATAAATTGCCGAATATCGTTAATGTAAAATATACCTCCCGTATGGAGGACGATCTCGATAAAATCGACTCCGGCGAGAAAAACTACATTGATATGATAAGGCTCTATTACGATGATTTTGAAGAGCCGCTTGAAAAAGCCAAAAAGGAAATGCAGGGCGTTAAAATCAAACTTAAGGAAGAAGAAACCGATGTCATCTGCGACAAGTGCGGCAGAAATATGGTCGTTAAAGTCGGCAGATTCGGCAAATTCCTTGCTTGCCCGGGCTATCCCGAGTGTAAGAACACAAAACCGCTTGTTTTCAAAACAAAGGCAAAATGTCCCCGTTGCGGCGGCGATGTTATCGAAAAGAAAACAAAGCGCAGGACCTCGTTTTACGGTTGTTCAAATTATCCGAACTGCAACTTTATGACTTGGGATCTCCCGACAGATCAGGTTTGCCCGAAGTGCGGCAAATCATTGTTCAAAAAGAAAGGCAACATTCTCTACTGCCCCGATAAAGAGGGTTGCGGATACGAGGTTGCCGCTCCCAAACCAACAAAATAATTTTTTATATATGAAAAAATTTACAGTCGCAGGCGCAGGGCTTGCAGGAACAGAAGCGGCGTGGCAAATCGCACAGGCAGGCTATCCCGTTACGCTCGTCGAAATGAAGCCACAAAAATTTTCGCCTGCTCACAAAAGTGAATATTTTGCAGAGCTTGTTTGCTCAAACTCGCTTAAGGCGTCGCGCCTCGAAAGTGCGGCAGGACTTCTTAAAGAGGAGATGGCTCGTCTCGGCTCACTAACCGTGCCGGTTGCAAGGGGATGTGCCGTTGCGGCAGGCGGTGCGCTTGCCGTTGACAGAGATATTTTTTCAAAAACAATCACCGAAAAAATCAATTCTCATTCCAATATAACGGTCGAGCATCGTGTTTTCGACAAAATCGCGCCCGACGATGATGAAATTTTGATAATCGCGACAGGTCCGTTGACCGACGGCGCTTTGTCAGACGAAATCAAGCGGCTTTGCGGCGATTGCCTTTCGTTTTACGATGCCGCCGCACCGATTGTCACCGCAGACAGCGTCGATATGTCAAAGGCATTCGGTGCGTCAAGATACGACAGAGGCGGCGATGACGACTATATCAATTGCCCCTTTAATAAGGCAGAGTATGAGGCGTTTATTAACGAACTTGTTAATGCCGAAAGCGCAATTGTTCACGATTTTGATGTTTACGAGGGCTGTATGCCAATCGAAAAGCTTGCCAAAAGAGGACTTGATGCTCCGCGTTTCGGCCCTATGAAACCGGTCGGACTTGTCGACCCAAATACGGGTCACAGACCGTGGGCGTGTGTTCAGCTTCGACGCGAGAATGATAAAGGCACAATGTTCAATCTTGTCGGTTTTCAGACAAATTTGAAATTCGGCGAGCAAAAACGAGTTTTTTCAATGATTCCGGGGCTTGAAAATGCCGATTTCGTTCGCTACGGCGTAATGCACAGAAATTCGTTTCTCGATTCGCCCCGACTGCTTAATAAAGACTTTTCGCTCCGTTCAAACGAAAATATTTATTTTGCAGGTCAAATCACCGGTGTTGAGGGATATATGGAATCCGCGTCGTCGGGACTGCTCGCAGGCTTGAATGCAGTCAGAAAAGCAAACGGCGAGCCGCCGCTCTTGCTCGGCGAAAATACAATGCTTGGTGCGCTGACCGATTATATCAGCGACCCGTCGGTCAAAAACTTTCAGCCTATGGGTGCAAATTTCGGAATTTTGCCGCCGATTGAGCCTAAAATCCGCGATAAGAAAGAGAGATACGCCGCGCTGTCAA
The DNA here is from genome assembly GCA_963630035.1 of Mediterraneibacter torques. Classification (GTDB taxonomy): domain Bacteria; phylum Bacillota; class Clostridia; order Oscillospirales; family Acutalibacteraceae; genus Eubacterium_R. The sequence goes on along the minus strand of CAVGLE010000017.1, from coordinate 20,111 downwards.
AGCGTGCGCTTGATGAATTGGAGAAGGTTATCAATGAATATAATTGTTGACGCTATGGGCGGCGATAACGCACCTCTTGAAATTATCAAGGGCGCAATGCTTGCCGTTGACGAGTTTAATATCGACAAGCTTATTCTTGTCGGCGATGAGAATAAAATCAACTCCTGCGTTAAGGAAAATAATATAACACTCAAAAACACTCAAATCAAGCACTGCACAGACGAAATCACAATGTGCGACGATGCAAAATCGGTGCTTAAATCAAAGCCCGATTCCTCGCTTGCGGTCGGATTTAAACTGCTTAATGACGGCGAGGGCGATGCTTTCGTCAGCGCAGGAAATACGGGCGCAATAACAGTCGGCGCAACATTGCTCACAAAGCGGATTAAGGGTGTCAAGCGCCCCGCGATCGCTTCCGTTATGCCAAGTGCTCAAAAGCCGTTTGTTCTTATGGATTGCGGTGCAAACGCAGAGTGCCGCCCCGAATTTTTGTATCAGTTCGGTTTGCTCGGCTCGATATATATGCAAAATGTGCTCAAGGTTTCAAATCCGCGCGTTGCCCTTGCAAACAACGGCACCGAGGAAACAAAGGGCACGCCCGTTGTCAAGGAAGCATATGCCCTTATGAGAAATGCGCCGTATAAATTTGTCGGCAATATCGAGGGCAGGCAAATTCCGTTCGGCGATGCCGATGTTGTCGTTGCCGACGGTTTTACGGGCAATTTGATTTTAAAAATGTATGAGGGCGTCGCAAAGGTTTTGATGAACTCAATCAAAGCGGCGTTTATGAAAAACACGCTTTCAAAAATATCTTATCTCGGCGTTAAGTCGGGCATAAACGATATGAAAAAGCAGTTCGATTATAAGGAATACGGCGGCGCAGTCGTTCTTGGAATCAAAAAACCTGTCATTAAGGCACACGGCTCTGCCGATGCGCGCACATTTAAAAATGCAATCAAGCAGGCGGTTTGGTTTTTGCAAACCGACTTGATAGATAAAATAGAGAAAGAACTTAACGATTAATATGGAATTGCTACAACAAAAAATAGGATACACCTTTAAAAATATTTCATATCTTCACGAGGCATTGACTCATTCAAGCTACGCAAACGAGCAGCACAACCCGAAAATCGTCAGCAATGAGCGGCTTGAGTTTTTAGGCGACGCAGTTTTGTCAATCATTTCGGCAGAATATCTTTTTGAAAAATTTCCAGAATATCCCGAGGGCAAGCTTTCAAAACTCCGTTCATCGCTCGTCTGTACGCAGTCGCTTTCAAGTTTTGCAAACGAGTTGAGCCTCGGCGAATATCTTTATTTGGGCAAAGGCGAGGCAGCTTCGGGCGGCGCACAGCGGCCTACCATTCTCGAAAATGCCTTTGAGGCACTTATTGCCGCCATTTATCTCGACGGCGGTATTGAGCCTGCAAAAAAATTCGTTTTATCCTTTCTTTCGCGCGAGGTGAATAATCACCACACCAATTTTAAAGATTACAAAACAACCCTTCAGGAGATTGTTCAAAAAAATCCCGACGAAACTTTCAATTATGTATTGGTCGGCGAAAGCGGTCCGGATCACGATAAACGCTTTGAGGTTGAGGTTCATATTAATTCAAACGCAATCGCAAAAGGCGTCGGCAGAAGCAAAAAGCAGGCGGAGCAGGAGGCGGCGAAAGAGGCTCTTATTATGATGGGGTGTATAGATGGCTAAAAAGGGTAATATAAGCATCTTTGTCCCTCACAACGGCTGTCCCCGGCAGTGCTCGTTTTGCAATCAAAAAACAATCACCGGCAAATCGGAGCAGCCCACACCGTCGGATGTGGAAAACGCAGTAAAAAAGGCACTCGCAAAAAAAGGCTATAAATACGAAATCGCATTTTTCGGCGGTTCGTTCACCGCAATTGACAGGGATTATATGGTGTCGCTTTTAAAAGCGGCGTCTGCGTTTTTGGATAACGAGCGTATATACGGAATAAGAATTTCAACGCGTCCCGATTGTATTGACAACGAGGTGCTCGATATTTTGAAAAAATACGGCGTCACCTCTATCGAGCTCGGTGCTCAGTCTATGGATGACGAGGTGCTCGCGGCAAATTTGCGCGGTCACACATCGGCGCAGGCAGAGTCCGCGTCAAGGCTTATAAAATCGTACGGCTTTGAGCTTGGACTTCAAATGATGACAGGGCTTTATAAGGACACGGACGAAAAGGCGGTTTCGACTGCCGAAAAAATAATTGCCCTAAAACCCGACACCGTAAGAATTTATCCCACCGTCGTTCTTAAAGGCACCATGCTCGCCGATTTGTACGAGCAAAAAATATACAAGCCTCAAACCGTTGACGATGCGGCAAATCTCTGCACTCGGCTCATACCGATGTTTGAGAACGCAGGTATAAAAATAATTCGCATCGGGCTTCATTCGTCACCCGAGCTTAAGAAAAATATGATAGCGGGTGCGTTTCACGATTCGTTCGGCGAAATAGTCAAATCGCGCTTTCTTTTAAATCAAATATTAAAAAATCCGCCTGCCTCGTATGAAATTTTTGTAAACCCAAAAACCGTTTCACAGCTTAAGGGTCAGCAAAAGCGCAACATCTATTTTTTGATGGAAGCAGGGTATAACATAAAGGTTACCGTCAGCGACAAAGTCGCCGTCGGAGAAATAAAAACAGTTAAAAAATAATTATTTTAAGGTATTGCAATGTTATTAAGAACACTTGAAATGCAGGGATTCAAATCATTCCCAGATAAAACAGAATTAACATTCGGAAAGGGCATCACCGCCGTAGTAGGTCCGAACGGCTCGGGCAAAAGTAATATTTCCGACGCCGTTCGCTGGGTACTCGGCGAAACCTCAACAAAATCGTTGCGCGGCTCAAAAATGGAGGATGTCATTTTCGGCGGCACCTCAACAAGAAAGCCGCTCGGTTTTGCGCAGGTTGTCTTAACGCTCGACAATTCCGACAATTCGCTTAAGGACAAGGGCGAAATCGTCACGGTTTCACGCCGCTATTACCGTTCGGGCGAAAGCGAGTATAAAATCGACGGCGAGGTTGTCCGCCGCAAGGATATTCACGAGCTGTTTATGGATACAGGCTTGGGCGCAGACGGCTATTCAATGGTCGGTCAGGGCAAAATCGACTCAATAATTTCCGCAAAAAATGAGGACAGACGAGAACTTTTTGAGGAGGCCGCAGGTATTTCGCGCTTCCGTCATAAGAGAAAGGACGCCGAGCGCCGCCTTGAACAGGCACAGGAAAATCTTGTTAGACTTCTTGACATTCTCGGCGAGCTTGAAAGCCGCGTCGGTCCGCTTAAAACTCAAAGCGAAAAAGCAAAGAAATTCCTTGAATTCAGCGATGAAAAGAAAACACTTGAAATCGGCGTTTGGCTCAGCAAAATCAATAAATTCACAAATGAGCTTCGTATGCAGGAGCACAAAATCGACGCCGCAAATGTTTCGTACGAGCAGTGCAATACCGAGCTTGAAAATATCGAAAGCGAAATTGAGTCCGTTCTTGCAAAAATAACCGAAATCAATCTCGAAATCGAGCAAAGTCGCTCCGGCGTTGCCGCTTTTGAGGAGGAGGCAGTGCGTAAGGAGGGCGAAATTCAGGTTCTCAACGCAACGCTCGACCATAATAACGAAACTATCGAACGCCTTAAAAACGATATTTCGGCGGCTGATGATACGGGTCTTTCAATCGACGAGCAAATCGCCGCAAAACAGGCGTTTATTGAGGAGAGCGACGCTAAATCACAGGCAAAGCATATCGAACTCCAAGCCGTTACAAACGAGCTTAATAAAATCATTTCGGATAATGACGATATAAGCGGTCAAAATTCACAGCTCACAAAGGAGCTTGCCGACCTCACTCTTAAATTGTCCGACTGCAAGGTTAAATGCTCTCAGGCTGTTTCATCAATCGAGGAAATCAAATCAAGACTTTCCGCTGTTGACGAAACGGTGCAGTCCGTCGATAAAGAAATCGAAACCGCATCGGCTCAAAAGCAGGAAACTGAGGACAATATCGCTTTTATTAAAGAGCGTATTTCGGAATACGAAAATTCAATGGACGGCTATCGCCTTAAGTTGAAAAATAAAACAGAAAAGGCGGAAAAAATCAAAGCCGATTATGACAAACTTGTTCGTTCCCTCGAGGAAAAGCAGTCAAAGGCGCGCATGCTTTCCGACCTTGAAAAAAATATGGAGGGCTTTGCAGGTTCGGTTAAGGCTGTTATGAGGCAAAGCGCGTCAAAGGCACTTTCGGGCATCAACGGCACACTCGCCCAGCTTATCAGCGTTGATAACGATTATTCAACCGCTGTCGAGGTTGCTTTGGGTGCCGCAATGCAAAATATCGTTGTCGATAACGAGGCAGACGCAAAGCGCGCCATCAATTATCTTAAACAAAACAATCAGGGCAGGGCAACATTCCTCCCCGTTTCGGCAATCAAGCCGCGATATATCGACGAAAAAAATCTTGATGACAATTTCGGCTTCGTCGACATTGCGGCAAATCTTGTTGATTGCGATGCAAAATACAAAAATATCGTTTCAAACCTTTTGGGCAGAGTTATGATTGTTGAAGACATAGACTGTGCAATCGGTATTTCAAAGCGATATAACAATAAATACAAAATCGTTACCCTCGACGGTCAGGTTATGAACCCGGGCGGCTCAATGACAGGCGGCTCGCGTTCAAGGGGCGCAGGTATTCTTTCCCGTGCGAATATGATTGACGAACTTAATGCCGAGGCTGAAAAAATCAAGGCGCAGGTTGACGAAATCGCTCAATCATACAAAAAAGCAATGGAGGAGGCAAATCTTGCCGCCGCCGATGTTCAGGGTGCTGACGCAGACCTCCGCAACGCAAATGAGGAGCTTATCCGTGCCGAGGGCGATGATAAGCTTGCAAGCGATAAACTTAAATCGCTCGGCGACAGAAAAGCCGCTCTCATTCGTGAAAAAGAAAACGCCGACGGCAGAATTATGCTCTTTGAAGAGGCAAACAAAAAAACAATGCAGGAGAGCGATGTCGTTCAAAGTCAAATTAATGATGTTGAGGCAAAACTCGGCAAAATCAGCAACGGCGTTGACGAACTTACGCAAAAACGCGAGGCTGTCCGCAAGCGCAGTGAGGAAATCAATCTCGAGCTTGTCACTCTCGCAAAGGATACCGAGGCGGCAAAACTTGCCGTTGACGAGCTTGAACTTCGCAAGTCCACACAGTCCGACAGAGTAAAATCAATCACCGACGAAATCGAGCAGTACGAGGCTAAAAATCAAAACCTTATGCTTTCGATTTCCGATGTTCAGTCTACCGTCAACGAGCTTCGCGCAAAGGCAAAAAGCGCAGATGATGCAATCCGCGACAGAATTACATACCGCGACAATTGCGAAAAGCGCAATGTTGAACTTCGCACCGAGGAAAAAACAAAAACTTCCGACAGAGAAAAACTTTCTGCCGAGCTTGTCAGACTTGAAGAACGCAAAAACAATATGCAAAAAGAGTTTGACAATCTCAACGATATGCTCTTTGAGCAGTATGAGCTTACCCGTCCCGAAGCGGAAGCTCTCGGCATAGTTATCGAAAATATGGCTGAGGCTAAAAAACGCCTGCACGAAATCAAGGTTGCCATCAGAGCGCTCGGCTCAATCAATGTCGGCGCTATCGAGGAATATAAAGAGGTTTCCGAGAGATACGAGTTCCTTAAGGAACAAATCGGCGATATTGAAAAATCAAAGTCCGAACTTCAAAACATTATTGAAGATCTTACTTCCTCAATGAGTGAAAAATTTCTTACTCAGTTCAATAAAATCAATGAAGAGTTCAAGGTTTCGTTTGCCGATTTCTTTGGCGGCGGCAAGGGCGAGCTTATTCTTGAGGAACCCGACAATTGTCTTGAATCCGCTATTGAAATCAAAATTCAGCCACCGGGAAAATCCGTTCAAAACATCAATCTTTTCTCGGGCGGCGAAAAATCGCTTGCGGCTATGGCTCTGCTTTTCAGCGTGCTTAAGGTCACACCGTCACCGTTTTGTATTTATGACGAGGTTGAGGCGGCACTTGACGATGTCAATGTTGAGCGATTTGCAAAATATATGCGCAAAATGACCGATAAAACGCAGTTCATTTCAATCACCCACCGTCGCGGTACTATGGAGGAGGCAGATGTCCTCTACGGCGTTACAATGCAGGAAAAGGGCGTTTCAAAGCTTCTTGAATTGCAAAGCGCAGAGCTTGCTGCAAAAATGGGACTTGATGCATAACAAATAGATTAATTAAAATCTGTCCGAAAGGAATGACTATATATGGGAATTTTCAGCAAATTCAGAAAAGGTTTAAAAAAGACAAGAGACGAGGGAATCACCGCAAAGGTTGACGAGGTTATCGAAACTTATGACGAAATCTGTGATGATTTGTTCGACGAACTTGAAGAGGTTTTGATTATGGGCGATGTCGGCATGCAAACCGCAGAGCGCATAATTTCCGACCTTAAAGAAAAAATCGAAATCGATAAAATTACCGAAGTTTGCGAGGTTCGCGAAACTTTAAAGGATATTGTTGCCGGTATCGTATGGGGCGGTTCATATCTTAAACTCAGAACAAAGCCGTCCGTAATTCTTGTTATCGGCGTCAACGGCGTCGGAAAAACAACAACAATCGGCAAGCTTGCAATGCGACTTAAAAGTATGGGCAGGAGTGTTATTCTCGGTGCGGCAGACACTTTCCGTGCCGCGGCTATTGAACAGCTCGAGGTTTGGGCAAAGCGCGCCGATGTTCCTATGGTTAAGCATGCCGAGGGTGCAGACCCTGCGGCTGTGGTTTATGACACTATTCAGTCGGCAAAGGCAAAGGGCACCGATGTCATCATTATTGATACGGCAGGCAGACTTCATAACAAGAAAAATCTTATGGACGAGCTTAACAAAATCAGCCGTGTTATCGACAGAGAACTTCCCGATGCTTCAAGAGAAACGCTCCTTATACTTGATGCAACAACAGGTCAAAACGCCGTTAATCAGGCAAAGGACTTCAAAGATGCGGCAGGCATTACGGGTATTATTCTCACAAAACTTGACGGCACGGCACGCGGCGGCGTTGTCCTTGCCATAAACAACGAACTTGATGTGCCAGTTAAATTTGTCGGCGTAGGCGAGCAGATAGACGATTTACAGCCGTTTGATGCAGACGCGTTTGCATCCGCGCTGTTTGATAAAAAGCCGACCCATGATGATGACGACGAAATCGCCGATTTCATCTCATCCGTCGATGAAGAAGAGGAAAAATAATGGATTTTATTTTAGCTACAAACAATATGAAAAAACTTGCCGAAATGCAGCGTATTCTATCGCCGCTCGGAATAAATGTCGTCACCGCAAAAATGCTCGGCATTCAGTTGCCGGATGTTGTTGAGGACGGCGACACATTCGAGGCAAACGCAAAAATCAAGGCGCTTTCGGCTTGTAAAATTACAAATATGCCTGCGATAGCAGACGATTCCGGCTTATGTGTCGATTATCTCGGCGGTGCACCGGGCATTTATTCGGCACGCTTTGCCAATATAGTTGAGCACAACGGTGTTAATATTGACAACGAAAAAAACGCCGATGACGAAAAAAACAACGATTTGTTGCTTGAAAAACTTGCGCTTGTTCCCGACGAAAAACGCACTGCGTATTATGTTTGCGCCATTTGCTGTGTTTTCCCGGACGGCAGAGAAATCACCGTTCGCGGCGAGTGCCACGGCAAAATCGGCTATGAGCGCGACGGAAACGAGGGCTTCGGTTACGATCCGTTGTTCATAATCAACGGCAAATCCTTCGGCAAATACGAGGGCGAGGAGAAAGACAAAATTTCTCACCGCGGAAACGCATTGCGTGCCCTAACCGCCGAGCTTGAAAAAATATTGTAATTAATCAGGAGATTTTTATGACATCAAAGGAAAGAGCTCAGCTTCGAGCAAAAGCAAACCCGCTTGAGCCGATTATCCAAATCGGAAAAGAGGGCGTTACGGATAATCTTATCACTCAAATTGACGATACGCTTGATACAAGAGAGCTTATCAAAATCCGCGTTCATCTTGAAACCGCACCCGATGCACCGCGCAAATTTGCCGATGAGCTTGCAGATACGCTCGGCGCGGATGTTATTCAGGTAATCGGCGGCGTAATTGTTCTTTACAGAAAGGCAGATCCCGAAAAAATTGCCGAGAAAAAGAAAAAACGCGGCTCGGGAACAGCTAAGGCTAAGGCAAAGAAAAAGGTTAAAATCAAAGGACTTCGCCAACGCCAGCGCGAAAGGGAAGAAAAAAATCCCTATGCAAAATACGACCGTCCGCGCTACAAAAACGACCGTGACAAAAAGCAAAGCAGAACAAAATAATTATTATGAAAATAGGAATATTCGGGGGTGCTTTCAACCCCATTCATAACGGGCATCTGCATTTGCTCGATGAACTTTACCGTGCAGAGTTGCCATTTGGTCAGTTTGACAAACTGCTGATTATTCCGACGGCAAATCCGCCGCACAAAAGTTCCGACGGCTTGATTTCGGCAGAGCACAGAATTGCCATGATTGAGCTTGCAATCAAAGAGTTTGAATATGCCGATAATATCGAAATATCAACAATAGAGCTTGAAAGCAAGGAAAAAAACTACACATACACAACCCTTATCAAACTTAATAAAATTTATCCGAATGCCGAATTTGTGCTTTTTATCGGTTCGGATCAGCTTTTTTATTTCCCAAAGTGGTACAGATATAATGATATTTTAAAACTTGCCGAAGTAAGAGCAATAACACGGCAAGAGAGCGAGCACCAAGCCGTTGCCGATTTTTTGGCAAAAAATAAGGAACTTACAGGAATTAATGTGCTTGCAGTCAAACCGGTTGTAGTTTCGTCAACTCAAATCAGGCAAATGGTTGCAAGCGGCGAAAGTATAGCCGATTTGGTGCCTCTGTCGGTAAACGAATATATAAAGGAGCACAGGCTCTATGTATGATTTTGATAAATATATCGATTTAATCAGGAACAGACTCAGCGAGCACCGCTTTTATCATTCAATGTGCGTCGCAAAAAGAGCACGGGAACTTGCAGTAAAATACGGAGAAGATCCCGACAAAGCATATCTTGCCGGCATTTTGCACGATATTATGAAAGAGGAGAGCCCCACCGTTCAGCGCGAAATTATCGAAGCAGACGGTACGGCTTTAACCGATGTCGAAATAAATACACCCAATGTTTATCATCAAATGAGCGGTGCGGCGTATGTAAAAAATACACTCAAAATAGATGATGCCGATATTATAAACGGCATTCGCTACCACACAACGGGCAGGGCGGATATGTCGCTTTTCGAAATGATAATCTATCTTGCCGATTTTACTTCCGACGACAGAGATTATCCCGATGTCGAAATTATGCGCGCCGAGACGGACAAAAGCCTCATCGGCGGTATGGTATATTCTCTTCGTCACACAATTATTTATATCGCACAGCAAACAAAGCAAATTCATCCCGACACACTGTATTGTTTCAATTGGGCAGTGGGGGAGTTAAATAAACAAAATATTCAGGAATAGGAGCAGCTATGCAAAACAATCAACTCATTTACGAAACAGCCGTTAAAGCGATTGATTCAAAGCGCGGCGAAGATATTCAGGTTATAAAGGTTGATGATATTACCGTTTTGACGGATTATTTTGTCATTGCAACCGCAAATTCAAACACTCAGCTTAAAGCAATTGCCGACGAGGTGGAATACAAACTTTCAGAGCAGGAGATTGAGCCTCACCATATCGAAGGTGAGCGTACCGATTGGGTTTGTCTTGATTATCTCGGCGTTGTTATTCACATTCTCCTTAAAGACAGACGCGGGTTTTATCAAATTGAGCGCCTCTGGGAGGACGGCGAAAAGGTCAATATTGACAATCTCGTTATAAAAGAATAAAATATGTCTTAGATGTTCACGAATTAAACTTTTTCATTATATTTGGAGGATATAATAATGGAATATAATTTCAAACAAATTGAGTCAAAATGGCAAAATGTTTGGTATTCGCAAAATACATTTGCCGCTAAGGATGATTACAGCCTGCCTAAATATTATTGCCTTGTAGAGTTTCCGTATCCGAGCGGTCAGGGCCTCCATGTAGGTCATCCGCGTTCTTATACGGCTCTTGATATTGTTGCCCGTAAAAAAAGACTTGAGGGATACAATGTTCTCTATCCGATGGGATGGGACGCTTTCGGTCTCCCCACCGAAAACTTTGCCATCAAAAATCACATTCACCCGGCAGAGGTTACAAAAACAAACATTGCTCACTTTAAGCAACAACTTCAGTCACTCGGTTTCAGCTTTGACTGGACAAGGGAAATCAATACCACCGACCCATCTTATTATAAATGGACACAGTGGATTTTCCTTCAGCTTTACAAAAAGGGTCTTGCTTACAAAAAGAAAATGGCTGTCAATTGGTGCACTTCATGCAAGTGCGTTCTTGCAAACGAAGAGGTTGTAAACGGCGTTTGCGAGCGTTGCGGCAGCGAAGTTATCAGAAAAGAGCAAAGCCAGTGGATGCTCAAAATCACCGATTACGCAGACAGACTTGTTAAGGATCTCGATACCGTTGACTTCATTGACAGAGTTAAAGTTCAACAGCGCAATTGGATTGGCCGTTCAACAGGCGCCGAGGTTGATTTCACAACAACACTCGGTGATACTCTCACCGTTTATACAACACGCCCAGACACACTTTTCGGTGCAACATATATGGTTATTTCTCCCGAGCATCCGCTTATCGAAAAATGGGCAGACAGCCTTAAAAATCTCGACGCTGTCCGCGCTTATCAGGAGGAGGCCGCTCATAAATCCGATTTTGAGCGTACAGAGCTTAACAAGGAAAAAACAGGTGTTAAACTTGACGGCGTAATGGGTATCAACCCTGTGAACGATACAGAAATTCCGATCTTTATTTCCGACTATGTCCTCACTTCATACGGCACCGGTGCAATTATGGCTGTTCCTGCTCACGATACCCGTGACTGGGAATTTGCCAAAAAGTTTGATTTGCCTATTATCGAGGTTGTTGCAGGTTCAAAAGTCGGCGTTGAAAATGAGGCTTTCACCGATTGTGCAACAGGTGTTATGATAAATTCGGCATTCCTCACCGGTATGACGGTTGAAGAGGCTAAAAAAGCTATCACGGAGTGGCTCAGCAAAGAGGGCAAGGGTCGCCAAAAGGTCAACTTCAAGCTCCGCGACTGGGTATTCTCCCGTCAAAGATATTGGGGCGAGCCTATTCCTATTGTTAAGTGCGAAAAATGCGGCTATGTTCCGCTTCCTGAGGATCAACTTCCGCTCACCCTTCCGAATGTTGATTCATACGAGCCGACAGACACCGGCGAATCTCCGCTTGCAAAAATGACAGATTGGGTCAATACAGTATGCCCGTGTTGCGGCGGACCGGCAAAGAGGGAAACAGACACAATGCCTCAGTGGGCAGGTTCTTCGTGGTATTTCCTCAGATATATGGACCCTCACAACGACAAGGCTCTTGTTTCACCCGAGGCGGCAAAATATTGGTCGCCTGTTGATTGGTACAACGGCGGTATGGAGCACACAACGCTTCACCTTCTCTATTCTCGTTTTTGGCACAAGTTCCTTTATGACATCGGCATTGTTCCTACTCCGGAGCCGTATCAAAAGAGAACTTCACACGGTATGATTCTCGGCCAAAACGGCGAAAAAATGTCAAAATCAAGGGGCAATGTAGTTAATCCCGATGAAATCGTTGATACTTACGGTGCCGACACAATGCGCCTTTACGAAATGTTTATCGGCGATTTTGAAAAGGCTGCTCCTTGGAATTCCGATTCTATCAAGGGATGTAAGCGTTTCATCGAAAAATATTGGAATCTTCAGGAAAAGGTTACCGACGGCGACGGGTATTCACCCGAGCTTGAGGCACTTATGCACAAAACTATTAAGAAAGTTACATTTGATATTGATAATCTTAAGGCAAACACAGCCATTGCCGCTATGATGACTCTTGTAAACGAGATGACTCAAAAGGGTTGCAATAAGGCAGAACTTAAAACACTCACAATCCTTCTCAACCCGTTTGCTCCTCATGTTACGGAGGAAATGTGGCAGGTTATGAATTTCGGCGGAATGGTCAACGAGGCAAAGTGGCCCGAATTTGATGACGAAAAGACAAAGGAAAACTCTGTTGAAATAGTTCTTCAGGTTATGGGCAAAGTTCGTTCAAGAATGACTATCCCGGTTGATATGCCTAAAGATGAGGTTCTTGCCGCAGCAAAGCAGGATGCAAAAATTGCAGAACTTATCGACGGCAAAACAATCAAAAAGGAAATCTATGTTCCCGGTAAACTTGTAAATATTGTTGCTTTATAATTGTTTTATAACTGAATAACATAAAAAATAAACAGTCAGTTTAATCAACCGACTGTTTATTTTTTGTGTGCTAAATTTGATATACTAATTTCGTTTGATTGCAAGCTGTTTGCACGATACGATGAGTGAGTGCAGGCGTTCTGTCATTTCTTTTGGCGATTCTTTCATACCCTTTTGAATCCAGCCGATAACAACTCCGCATATGCCGTAGCCGATAAATTCGGCAATAACAATATCGTCTTTGTCGGTTGCCGCAGTCAGCCCGTTTTGCATTGCAAGGCTTTTAACAAGTTTTGTAATTTGCTCGCTTGCAATCCTGTTGATGTATCTCGTTAAGTCGTCACTGCTCAGTTTTAACGCGTTTTGATAAAATTTCTTGTCACTTGCAATTTGCTCAAACATTCCGTAAAGTTTGTCATACATATTGTCAAGGTTAAAATCTGTTACAAGCGGAACGATAAGTTCGTTGTAAAGCAACCAATCAAGCAACTCATATCTGTCCTGAAAATGATAATAAAATGTTTGCCTGTGTATGTTGCATTCATTCGTTATGTCGGACACCGTGATTTTTTCAAAGGTTGTGGTTTTCATTAACCTTTTCAGTGCGTTGCCCATTTTCATCTTTGTCTTTTGAGAGCAGGATAATGA
>CAVGLE010000017.1:0-7031 GCA_963630035.1 Mediterraneibacter torques | reverse complement strand
ATAATGATTCTGCCATATGTATCACCCCTTTGATAAGCGCATTATATCACAACTTATTTATTTATACAAGTGTCAAATAACTATTTGTGTAATTTGTCAAATTTTGAGATTGTATGTCATAATTCCGCTGTCGGTTATGTCAATTATTCCGTATGAGCCGTTAAATACCGCCCCGGGATTCATAAAATAAATTCCGTCCTTATATTCGGTGTATGGGATATGTGTGTGACCGAAAAGGCAAATGTCTGCATTGCGATTTTTTGCCTCCTCCTCAATTCGCTCATATCCGTGTTTTACATAGTAAGCGTGACCGTGGGTGAAAAATATTTTTTTGCCATGTGCCGAAATTTCTTTTTCAATCGGCAGGGCAGAGCCCCAGTCGCAGTTGCCGCACACACGCTCAAGCTTGATTGTCGGATAAAGTAAAAGTGCATTGTCCACATCGTCTTCGCCGTCACCGAGATTGATAAACAAATCGGTTGACTGCTTATGTTTTTCGATTATTTCATACAAATTGCGTGTGTTTCTGTGTGAGTCGGATGTTACAACTATTCTCATTCATATTGCCCCGCTTTCTTTCATATCAATTAATATAATTATACTATGAAAGGCAGCATTGTTCAATGAAAAATATTAATGATAAAAATATAAATAATGCTCTCAAAAATTCAAACATAAATATTGACGAACTTAAAGCAGCGGCAGAGTCCGGAAATGCCGAACAGTATATCAGTCGCGCATTGCCTAAAGATGCAAGCGACAAAATTAAAAAAATTCTTGCAAATAAGGAGGAAACTCAAAAAATTCTTTCCACTCCTCAGGCAAAGAATTTGCTTGACAAGCTGATGAATAAATAAGGTGAGCCTAAATGGATAATGTAAATATTAACGATATTTTGTCGTCACTTTCAAACGAGGATATTGAAATGCTTAAAGGCGTTGCCGGTTCAATTCTCAACCAATCCGACGCAAAGTCGCCCGCGCAACAGCAACAGCCGCCCCAATCGACAACGCAATCTGCGCCTCACGCTCAGCAGTCACTCCCGCCACAGCTTAACGGACTTAATTTCAATTCCGATGATTTTGCGATGATTATGAAAGCAAAATCAATTTTTGACAGAATGAACAAAACATCTTCAAAAAACGCCGATTTGATTAATGCGCTCAAGCCTCATTTGTCGGAGCAGTCTCGCAAAAAAGCCGATCAGGCGATTCATATTTTAAAGTTGTTTGATATGTTGCCGTATTTAAAGGATTTGTTTTAATGGCTGATTTTTCCGCTGCCGATATTAACGAGGCAAAAAGACGCGTCCGCGAAATGCAAAGCAGAGCAAAAGCGTTTGTCCCCGATAATCAAAACGCCGTACCCACAGAACCGCCTGAAAAAAAGAACACGGCACAAGGCTCAATTCCGCAAACCCCCTCCGATTCGGGCGGAAACGGTATACCGCTCGGTTTGTCGGGACTTTTTGAGTCTTTCGACTTGGGAAACTCAAATACCTCAGGCGACAGTTCGCTCATTCTTGCTTTGATATTGATTTTATCACGCGAAAAAGCTGACAATATGCTTATTTTAGCGTTGCTTTACATTTTATTGTAATTAATTATGGAAATTTGAGCAATAATATGGTATATTATTCTATTGTAATTATAATATATCTGAATGGTGATAAAATGAAAGATTTTGAAACAATTTGCGTTGCTCCCGGCGTGCAAATCGTCAGTGCTCCCGCAAACAGATTTAAAACAAACGAAATATCTATCGGATTTTGCACTCCGCTGTCTGCTGAAACCGCATCGCGTAATGCGCTTTGCGCAAACCTTTTGGCTCGTACGACAAAAAAATATCCGACTCTTTCGGAGTTTAATAAAAAACTTGCAATGCTTTACGGCGCAAGCGTTACATGCTCCGTTACAAAACTCGGCGAAAATCAATTGCTGACTCTCAATGCCTCGTCGCTTGATGACAGATTTTCGTTTGAAAACGATAAAATCAGCGTTGACGCTTTCAATCTTCTTATGTCTATGGTGTTTGATGCCAATGTTGATGAAAACGGATTTTTTTATCCGCAGGATGTTGACAGGGAAAAGCGCCTCCTTGCAGAGAAAATAGAAAGCGAGGAAAACGAAAAACGCATATATTCGCTCCGTCGTCTCGAACAAATTATGTTTGACGGCGAGCCGTATGCCGTTAATCGTTACGGCAGTGTTGACGCCGTAAAATCAGTTACCGCAGATGATTTGAAGTCGGCGCTCGAGTATTTTAAAACAAATGCTAAAATTCAAATTACCGTTGTCGGCAATGCCGATGTGAATGCCATCGCCGATTCGGCTAAACAATATTTCTCAACTTTGAGCAGAAATTATATCGCTCCGCAAAAGGCTGTTTTCGTTCCGACGGCAGACAGCGTGAATACCGCAGAGGAGCGTATTGATGTCAAACAGGGAAAACTTGTTTTAGGCTTTCGTGTCAATATCCGAAGCGATTTTAAGCCTGTTCCCGAAATGCTTGCGTTCAGCGATGTTTTCGGCGGCGGACCTTATTCAAAACTGTTCCTTAATGTCCGTGAAAAACTTTCGCTTTGCTATTATTGCTCCGCTAAATACGATCGCAGAAAAAGCAATTTAATTATTCAGTGCGGCTGTGAGGAGGAGAATATGGACAAGGCTGTCGAGGAGATTTTAAATCAACTCTCCGACATCAAAAACGGCAACTTTGACGATACTTTTACATCATCGAAAATCGCCTTGGCCGATGCTTTAAACGGCGTTTATGACGATTCGCTCACGCTTTCAAGTTGGTATTTCACACAAATCGCCGATGACGAAATTATTTCGCCTGCCGACTCGGCAAGCAATATTGCCGCAATCACCAAGCAACAGGTGCAGAATTGCGCAGACCTGCTTACTCTCGATACTGTCTATAAGCTTGTCGGAAATAAGGAGGGCGAATAATTATGAATATCAACGAAATCAAATCAGATATTTTAAACGAAAAATATTATAAAATCAATCACCCGAGCGGACTCACCGTCTATGTTCTCCCCAAAGAAAATTATTCGTCGGCTTACGCCGTTTTCGGCACAAAATACGGCTCAATCGACACTCGCTTTAAGCGTTCCGACAGCGATAAATGGACAGAAGTTCCGGAGGGCATCGCTCACTTCCTCGAACACAAACTTTTTGAAAGCGAGGATTTGGACGCTTTTGAAAGATATGCAAAAACAGGCGCAAGCGCAAATGCCTACACCTCGTTTGACAAAACCTGCTATCTTTTCCAATGCAGCAGTAATTTTAAAGAGAATTTGAAAATTCTTCTCGATTTTGTTCAAAATCCTTATTTCACACCGCAAACCGTGCAAAAGGAACAGGGCATTATCGGTCAGGAAATTACAATGTATTATGATGTTCCCGGCTGGATGAGTACTTTCAATCTTTTGCGATGTCTTTATAAAAATCACCCGGTTCGCATTGATATTGCAGGCACTGTCGACTCAATCGCACAAATTACGGACAAGTTGCTCTACGATTGTTACAACACATTCTATAATTTGCACAATATGGCTCTTGTTGTTGTCGGCAATGTCACCAAGGAAGATGTGCTTTCCGTTTGCGACGAGTATTTAAAACCTGCCGAGCCGCTCTCAATTGAAAAATCGTTTGAGGACGAGCCTCGCGATATTGTTAAGAATTATGACGAATATCACCTCGCCATGAGTGTTGCGCAGTTCTCGTTCGGATATAAGGAAGCTTGCAAAAAGCCGCTTCCGACATATAAGGAATATATCGAAACATCAATTTTGCTTGATGTTATCAGCGGCAAAACTTCACCGCTTTATCAGGATTTGTTCCAAAAGGGGCTTATCAATTCGTCATTCTCAAACGAATATTTCATCGGCTACGGCTACGAAACGGTTTTATTTGAGGGCGAAAGCGAAAATCCGCAGGCTGTTGCCGATGCGCTCAAGGCAGAAATTGCACGCGTTAAAAAAGACGGCATCGACCCCGAACTTTTCGAGAGCGTTCGCCGCTCAATGTACGGCAAGGAAATTATGATGTATAACGATATTGACAGCGTTGCAAACTCAATGATTACCTGCGATTTCAACGGATGGAATATGTTTGACGCAATGGATATTTATAAAAATGTCACCGTGTCCGACCTTGAAAATCGACTTTCAAATATGATGCTTGAGCAATACAGCGCTTTGTCGGTCGTAAAAAATAAAGATTAATCGAGGATAGTTTTATGGATGCTACTCATGTTCAGTTCGACGGCTTGGGCATATCTTTTGATTTGCCGTCTGTCGCTTTCTCAATCGGCAATTACCAAATCCATTGGTACGGCATAATCATTGCTTTCGGCTTTGCGCTTGCAGTGCTTTACGGCGGCAGAATGGCGTATAAATGGAAAATGAGCCTTGACGGTATGACCGATGTCCTCATTTGGGGCACAATACTCGGCATAATTTGCGCAAGGGCGTACTATGTTGCTTTTGAATGGGATTATTATTCACAGCATTTAAGCGAAATCCCCGCCATTTGGAACGGTGGCATAGCGATTTACGGCGGAATTATCGGCGCGCTCATC
This sequence comes from Mediterraneibacter torques, assembly GCA_963630035.1. Classification (GTDB taxonomy): domain Bacteria; phylum Bacillota; class Clostridia; order Oscillospirales; family Acutalibacteraceae; genus Eubacterium_R. The sequence continues at coordinate 2,441 of CAVGLE010000017.1, read as the reverse complement.
GGTGCCGCAATCGGCTGCAAAATCGGAAAAATCGACTTTTTCAATCTCCTTGATTTAGGATCGCTCGGCTTGCTTATTGGGCAGGGCATCGGCAGATGGGGCAACTTCTTCAATCAGGAGGCGTTCGGTACAAATACTCATACGGCGCTGTTTCGTATGTGGTCGCCGAAAATACGCGATACGCTCGCCGCAAGCGCAGATTTGCTTGCATCAAAGGGCGTAACTGTTGACCCCAATGCCCCCGTTCATCCGACATTTCTTTACGAAAGTGCTTGGTGCATTTTGAGCTTTGTTATTCTACACCTTGTAGTAACAAAAGCAAGAAAATTTAAGGGCGAGGTTTTCATTCTCTACGGAATATTTTACGGCTCCGAGCGTATGATTGTTGAGGGCTTGCGCACCGATTCGCTTTATATCGGCAATACTTCAATCAGAGTTTCACAGCTTTTGTCGGCAATAATAGTTGTTGTCGCAATCGTTGCTTTCGCAATTTTGATGCGCAAATATTTGACAGATAAACTCCCGGCAAGACTTGTTGTTACGGCGGTTGAGCAGTCATCGGCAGATTCGACGGAACCGTCGGAAAATACAAAAGATGATAAAACCGATGACAAAGATAACAAAAAAGATATTGATGAAAACGAGGAAATAAACAATGCAAATAATTGACGGAAAAGCTGTTTCAAAGGCAGTTAAGGAGCAGGTTAAGCAAAGATGCGAGGAACTTAAAGCTCAGGGTATCACACCCGGTCTTGCGGTTATAATCGTAGGCGACGATTCTGCATCACAGGTTTATGTCCGTAATAAAGAGCGTGCCTGCGAAGAGTGCGGCTTTTACAGCGTAAAATATGCTCTGCCTGCATCAACAACTCAGCAGGAGCTTAATTCATTGGTTAAAAAACTTAATAACGACCCTAAAATCAACGGTATTTTGTGCCAGCTTCCGCTTCCCGAGCATCTCGACGATAAGGAGGTTATCAATCTTATCAACCCTCTTAAGGATGTTGACGCGTTTCACCCGGTCAATGTCGGCGCAATTATGATAGGCGATTATAATTTTCTCCCATGCACACCGGCAGGCGTTATGGAGCTTATTCACTCAACAGGCGTTGAAATCAGCGGCAAAAAAGCTGTTGTTATGGGCAGAAGCAATATCGTCGGCAAGCCGATGTCAATGCTCCTTCTTCATGAAAACGCAACTGTCGAAATCACTCATTCAAAAACAAAAAATTTGGCTGATGTCACCAAAACAGCCGATATTCTTGTTGCCGCAATCGGCAAGGCAAAGTTTGTAACCGCCGATATGGTTAAGGACGGCGCCGTTGTAATTGATGTCGGTATTGACAGGGACGAAAACGGCAAACTTTGCGGCGATGTTGATTTTGAAAATGTTAAGGATAAGTGTTCGTTTATCACACCCGTTCCCGGCGGCGTCGGACCTATGACTATTGCAATGCTTATGCGCAATACTCTCACTGCCGCAGAAATTCAAAACGGCATTAAATAATTTCAATTTAGTGAGGTTTGCCATGACTCTTCAGGAAAAGACAGTCGAAAAACTGACAGAAAAAAATTATCATATCGCCTTTGCGGAATCATGCACGGGCGGTATGTGTTGTGCATCACTTGTTGATGTAGCAAACGCATCAAAGGTGCTTGATATGTCGTTTGTCACCTATGCAAATGAGGCAAAAATCAAACTTCTCGGTGTAGATGAAAATACAATCAATACTTATGGTGTTGTTTCCGAGCAGGTGGCGCGCGAAATGGCATGCGGTGTTTGCAAAACTGCCGATTGCGAGGTTGGTGTCGGCGTCAGTGGCATTGCCGGTCCAACCGGCGGCACGGAAACAAAACCGGTCGGTATGGTCTGCTTCGGATTTTGCGTCAACGGCAACACCGTTTCATATACAAAATATTTTGGCAACATCGGTAGGAATAATGTCCGTACCCAATCCGTGAATTTTGTTTTTGAAACTTTATCGAAACTTCTTTAATATTATACTTGATTTTTTCATCACTTTTTAGTAAAATATAATCCGATACCGATAAAGGTTATTCGCAAACAGCGTTTTTGCCGCTCCTCGGCTCAAAGCAAGCAAAAAATTGAATAAATGCTGATATGGCTCAGTTGGTAGAGCAGATCATTCGTAATGATCAGGCCGTCGGTTCGAGTCCGACTATCAGCTCCAAAACCTGCTTAAACACTGTGTTTTTGCAGGTTTTTTCTTTTAGAAAATGAATTTTAAAACTCAATATGCAACAAAAAATCTCACTCTTTTTTACGGAGTGAGATTTTGTTCGTTTATTCGATTTTCAGCTCAAGACCATCTATTGACCATTTATGAATTTGCCACATTTCCGCCTAGTAAATTGCCCATTGTGTTTGCAACATTTTCTTGCATGGAATCCGTCACATGCATATAGGTGTTCATTGTAAA
>CAVGLE010000016.1:19596-26427 GCA_963630035.1 Mediterraneibacter torques | reverse complement strand
GCGCAATGACCAACCGCTCGGCGTTGCCGCAAGAGAGCTTGAACGGCTGATATTTGCAAAATAAATAACGACAAAATTTCACGTGCAAAGAAAAAATGCATTCGCTTCACACAAAGCGAATGCATTTTGTTATTTTTTGCGTCTGAGCAATGAGTCTTTAACAACACCTTTCGGGTCTTTGACAAGCAAAATCACAAGCCAAATTATAAGCCCAAGTGCAACCACGGAAAATCCGAGATAAGCATCGTTGAGCATATCCGACGGTGCAGGTGTGAAAAACTCTGCCTTAAGCTCGGCATATTCAAAGCAAGCGTCGATAAACCACATAAGCGACGCGCCCCAATAAAGATAGCACAAAACCTTTGTCATCATCTTATCATCGGGTGCCTTGCAGTACCAAACAACAGTGCTGATAATCGCAGCAAAAACTGTAATTAAAAGTGTCATAAAATAAATTCTCCGCAAAAATTAAGCGTTATATACTGCTCTTGCGGCAATGGTCTTTTTCTCAATTGCATTTGAAACAAGAACCATACAAGCCCAAACAGCAGTAACAATAACAGACATAAGAACGCCTGCGGTAGCCATTTCGTGGAGCATTTCGCTCATACTTCCGGGACTGCCCATAGCTGTCAGATACGGGAACCAAGCAGTAACCTCGCCGTGCCAAATATGCTCGTATGCAAGAAGAACAGAGCCTCCGAAGAGAAGATAGCAAAGCCAGCTGAGCTTTCTTGAAAGAGAAACCTTTTCGCCTGTTGCAATTGAGCCGTCCTTTGCTTCATAAGTAAAAGTTTGAGGCTCGGATTTCTTTTCCTTTGCTTTAACGATAAGAGTTGCGGCAGTAACTACGATAGCTTCTGTTGCAGGAACGATAAAACAAGCCATTTAATTTTCCTCCTATTAAAAATTATCTAAAATGCCGTGCACTTTTGATGCGTTAATTTTATCACAAAGATAAATAAAATTCAAGCGGGGGTGGAGGTTAATTTTATTATTTTGATAACCCACTGCCTCTGCGCAATCGGACACAAAAAAGGCACATATAATATTTTTTTGTAATGCTGAATTTGCTAATGCAACTGCGGAATGATTGCGGTTGCAACGCCGAAAAACACAAGCAATGATACGGCGTCAACAATTGTTGTGATGAACGGACTTGACATAACCGCGGGGTCAAATCCGCACTTTTTAGCCAAAATAGGCAATGTGCAACCGATAACCTTTGCAAAAATAATTTCAATAAGCAATGTAATGCAAACCGCAAGGTCAACAAGAATTGTAATATCGTCATTATGGAAAGCCAAATGGTCGATAAGCCAAATTTTAACAAAATTGACTGCCGCAAGCGACAAGCCGCAAAAGATGCCGACTCTGATTTCTTTCCAAACGACCTTGAAATAATCTTTAAACTGAATTTCACCGAGCGAAAGCGCGCGAATAACGGTTACGCTCGACTGACCGCCCGAGTTACCGCCGGTGTCCATAAGCATCGGTATAAACGAGGTCAAAATGGTGAGTGTTGCAAGTTTGCTTTCAAATCCGGTGATAATGGAGCCGGTAAATGTTGCCGAAACCATAAGAAGCAACAGCCACGGAAAACGGCTTTTCCAGGTTTCGAAAACGGATGTTTTGAGATATGTTTTCTCCGTCGGGAGCATAGCATTCATCTTTTGAATGTCCTCGGTGTTTTCCTCCTGCATGACATCCATAGCGTCGTCGATGGTGATGATGCCGACAAGTCGCTCCTCCATATCGCAAACAGGCAGAGCAAGGAAGTTATATTTGTCGAAGAGCCTTGACGCAACTTCCTGGTCGTCAAGCGTATTGACAAATATTACATTTGTTTCCATAAGTTCTTCGATAATATCGTCATAATCGTGGAGCAAAAGTTCTTTAACCGTCGTAACGCCGAGCAAATGCCTTGATTCGTCGGTAACATAACAGGTATAAATTGTTTCTTTATCAACACCGGTGCGACGGATGCGCTTGAATGCATCCTCAACCGTCATATCTTTTTTGAGATCGACAAATTCCGGTGTCATAATCGAGCCGGCGGAATCCTCGGGATATTTGAGCAGGGCATTGATAGATTTTCTTGTTTCGCTGTCGGTATTTTTCAAAATACGCTTTACAACGGTTGCCGGCATTTCCTCAATAACATCAACGGCATCGTCAAGATACAGTTCGTCAAGCACCTCTTTAAGTTCGGTATCCGAAAAGGCGTGAATAAGAGCCTCCTGTGTGTCACCGTCAAGTTCTACAAAAGTATCTGCCGCTTCTTCCTTTGCAAGGAGCCTGAAAAACAAAACCCTTTGATTATTTGGAAATTCCTCAATAATAGTGGCAATATCCGCTGGGTTTATCTGCGCAAACATTTCCTTTATTTCGGAAAGTTCTCTTTTTTGATAAAGCGATTCTATTTGTTTAATAATTTCGTCAAATTCCATTTCCACGGATATCACCCGCCCTTCCGATTATTTTATTAATTACTGCCCATCGGAATAATTCGCGTCATTTACAAAAAAATCCGGATCATCATTATAATTCACATTATAATTTACATCATTTGCGAAAAATTCCGGCTCGTCGTCATCACTCGCCTTAACGGTGACGCGCTTTAAAAGCTTAACAAAAACAATAATTATTATAATGCCTGCAACAACTGCGACAAATGCGATTTTGAATGCAGGTTTTTGATAAAATTTTTGACTGTTTACGAGCGCAATTCGTTGCTCGTTGTTCATATTTTTAATCTCGTTGCTTGTTTTGTCAAGCCGTTTAATCTCAAATGTATATTCCCTTTTGCTTGAATCCGTAGCGGTTACTGTAACGGTAAGACTGCCGAAATCCTGATTTTCGGCAAAAATCGCTGTCGGCGGATTATCGCATACGGCATTGACATCGCTCGGAGTGGCAGTCAATGTGACCTCCGTCAAATCGGACGGAATATAGAGCGTATATTCGGTGTCCGTATCGTTAATTTCGGGATAAACAAAGCACAAATCGCCGGCATACACCTTTGAAATGCGGTTGTTTCCGTTTATTCCGTACTCTTCGGCATTGGCATAGTTAAAGAAATAAACTGTTGTGCCGAAGGTATATTTAAGTTCTGCAATGACACCGATGGGGTGACCCGTTGAATCAAGATAAGATTCAATTTTGAGGCTTACATTATTATCGCCGTTTTTATCAATATCATACGATTTTAATGTAGGTTGCTGTGACGAATCGTCAAGCACGATTGAGTATGTTTTCACATCGGGTGAAAAATTTCCGATAATTTTTGCATTGTTAAACGAAATGCTTTTAAGCTCCGGCACCTCCTCGCCTGAGGCAGACTGCGCATTGCCGGAGGTTGTTGGAATTGCCGTTGTGCTTTCATCTGCGGCAAATGCCGAAAGCGGCACAAGAGTCATAAATATAAGCACCAAGCAGAGCAACAATGATGACATTTTTCTCATAATACTAATCCTTCAAAACATATCGGGCAATATTATTTCTGCTGAGCAGAGGAATAAGCGTTTCCTCGCTCACCTTTGTTGATATATAATAAATTTGATTTTTGTCGATTGAATCAAATTTTTTTATTTCTTCGGTGATTGTATTTTCGGTTGCTTTTTCATCGCCGACTTCAACATCAACCTCTTCGTAGAGCCTGATTTCGCTGTTAAAATCGTTACTCAGGCGCTTTGAAATATAATCAAATCCGTCGTTATATTTATCAGCGACGGTTTTTGGCAAATCGCATCCGGTGAGCACAAATACGGTGACGCCGTAATCCTTAAGTTCGGACACAATATCCTTAATATAGTTATACGCAAAATCGCTGTCGGGATTGAGATAGGTGTAGCCGTCGCTGTCTTTATAGACTTTGCCGTCTTGCATAACGGCGGCGTTTTGTGACTGTGACGGAACAACATTGTCGCGATAGCAACAAATGCGCGCAATCGGCAAAATGTCGTTATCAACCATTTGTTTGATTGATTTTTTAGGTTGCGAAGCAGACGCGCTGACTGCACCGAAAGTGTCAACCGAAGCTAATTTTGACGCATAGCCGATTGAGCCGTCTGTCCTTTTGGCGTCGAATGTGACGGAAGAAAAGCCGCTTTTTTCCAAATCGGAAATTATTGATGAAAGCATAGCGGAGCCGTCAAGGCTGACGCTTTCAATTTGATAGGAGGCTATGCTCATATTAATTTTGGAAACATTGTTTGTCAGCGTTGTTTCCCGGTTTGTTCGCTCCTCGGCAGGGCGCGCATGACGCGTCATATAAACATCCGCACCGGTATATCCTATGCAGACAACAGCAATCGCCAAAATAACCGAAACGATTTTTTTTGCGGTCTTTTTCCTGCGCTTTTTTTTGAGCTTAATATTGTTGGCAATAACGCGTGATTCATCAAACTCGCCGTCCTTTTTATCGGAAGAATATTTATCGGCAAAGTCGATATATCTGCCCGTTTCCTGCTCGGTCCATTTTTGATTGCGCTGTTTGTTATTGTAAAAATGCTTTTCTTTTTTTCTGTTGTTTTTCATTGTGTCTCACTTTTTACAAAGCCGAAAGTGCATTTTTCTTCAGCAATTTAATGGTTTCGGCAGGATTTTCGCTTTTGAATACTGCCGAGCCTGCAACAAAAACATTCGCGCCGGCTTTTGCGGCGATTTTGATTGTTTCGGGATTAACGCCGCCGTCAACCTCAATATCTATATCGGGATTGATTTTTCTGAGTTTTTCAATTTTCGGCATTGTGCTTTCCATAAAACTTTGACCGCCGAAACCCGGTTCAACAGTCATAACAAGCACCATTGAAAGCTTATCGAGAAACGGCAAAACAACATCAATATCCGTGCCGGGCTTTATTGCGATTGCCGCCTTTTTGCCAAGTGAAATTATTTTGTCGACAGTTTGACCGATGTTGCTGTCGCTTTCCGCATGAAAGCAAATAATATCGGCTCCGCTTTTTGCAAAATCCTCAACATATTGAAGCGGATTGCTTATCATAAGGTGAACATCAAACGGCACATTGCACACTTTTTTTATTGATGCAACAACAGGCGCACCGATTGAAATATTAGGCACAAAATGGCCGTCCATAACATCAACATGAATTAAATCCGACGATTTTATTCTGTCGAGCTCAGACTGCAAATTTGCATAATCGCTTGCAAGTATTGACGGTGAAATTTTCATATCCATAAGTTAGCACCTCTGTGATAATTTGTCTAAATATTATACTATTTTTATGCCTATAAATCAAGTTATAAATAACAGATGTAAAACATACGGTGTATTTGCAATATCGGCAATGCTTGCAATACTACCCATATCATGGCATTAAACGGTCTTTTGTCAATGATATAACGAGGATTTGACATTTTACTGTCAAATCCTCGTTATTTTTCAAGCAAATTTCAAATTTTATTATGTGTTAATAAATATCGCTTTCAGAGTGAATTTATCTGTTTTCAATTAATATCATTCATAATTTTATGGAGGATACGATAAAGCTCCGCAGCGTCTTTTTCGTCTATTGACACGCAACCTTGCATTTTGTAAGGCACTCCGACGGCTTTCTCCTTTAAATTGATTCCTTCTTTTGTAAGCTTTACAATAAGCATTCTCTCATCATCGGTTGAACGCCTGCGTGAAAGAAGTCCCTTTTTTTCAAGCGTTTTCAGAACAGGTGTCAATGTTCCCGAATCAAGAAAAAGAAGTTCTCCCAATTTTTTAACCGAAAGTTCTTCATGCTCCCACATTGCCATCATTGTAATATATTGAGTATATGTTAAGCCTATTTCGTCCAAAAACGGCTTATACTTTTTTACAATTTCCTTGGAACAAACATATAATGGAAAGCAAAGTTGATTATCAAGCTTTAAAGCATCAAAATTTTTATCCATAAAATTCTCCGTTTTCTGTTGATTTTACTGTTTTAATATAACACAATTCACGAAGAAAATCCAGTCAACAAAAAACAATAAAATTTAATCCTCATCAATATACGGCTCGTAATTCGGATCATTCGACGCATCATAAGCGGCGCGGACAGCCTTGGCAAGCTGATCCGAGCATGATGTCGGTCGTTTGCCACACATAACACCGCTCAACTTATTTTCAATCTCCTCAACTGTTTTTCCTTCAAGGAGAAGTGAAATTGCTTTTAAATTTCCGTTACAACCGCCCATAAATTGAATATTATGTACCACATTTTCATCCAAATCCAGACTTATAACATTAGAACATGTATTTTTTGTTAAATAGTCATAGTGAAACATATTATAAAATCTCCTTTATTTTTTCTTTAATATTTTCTATTTTTACGGTCGGTTCGTAGCGTTGAACAATATTTCCGCTTCTGTCAATTAAAAACTTTGTGAAATTCCATTTAATGTTGCCGTTATTTTTGTAGTCCGGATCCATTTTCTTCACAATCGGAGTAAGAAACAGCTTTGCAGGGCCGTTAAAGCCTTGAAATTCCGTGTTGGATGTCAGCCATTTGTATAAAGGAACTGCATTTTCTCCATTAACATCAATTTTATGATACTGTAGAAATGTGATTCCGTATCGTCCCGTGCAAAAGTCGTGAATTTCACCGTCTTCTCCCGGAGCTTGATTGGCAAATTGATTGCAAGGAAAATCAAGAATTTCAAATCCCTGTTTCGCATACTCATCATACATTTCTTGGAGTTCCGTATACTGAGGAGTAAAGCCGCATCCTGTTGCCGTATTAACAACAAGAATCAGTTTTCCGCGAAAATCCTCAAGAGATATTTCTTCTCCGTTTTGCTTTTTTACTTTAAAATCATAAATGTTCATAATAATCACCA
>CAVGLE010000016.1:12631-19586 GCA_963630035.1 Mediterraneibacter torques | reverse complement strand
AAAAAAAATAAAAAATTCCCAATTCGTCAAAGCGGCAAAAAACGGCTTAAACACTAAGATTTAAGCCGTTTTGATTTAACATTTTTAATTTGCAAAGATTTTTATTTATTAAGCGAGATTGAGCCGCCGTAATTCGATGATCCGTAGCCGATATAGGTTTTACCGGGATTGAGTGATACATCGTTGCCGTTTGCATCTTTCATCCAAAGTTTGCCGTTTGACACACCCCATGTAATTTCAACGGCTGTGCCCTGTGAAAGCACCATACCTTTACCGCCCGAAAGTTTATAATCACAATACGTTTCGCTCTTGCCTGAGCCTTTATAATTCTGCTTAACGATATACTCTGTTTTATCAAGCAGGAAGATAAGGTTTTGCCATTTGCAATTTGACTCACCGTATTTTGAATCAAAATCGGTGGTTGTGTAATAACCGTTTGAATATGTGAATTTGCCTGTTTTCGGGCATCTTCCTCCGGCTGACGACGAAGTCCATCTGAATGAAACGGAGTCTGCCTTTGTATCGCTGAGTGTCTTAGCCTCTTTGTTAAAACTGAGCTGGGTGAATTTTGATTGATCAAGCGTTGTATCGATTTTTTTGCTTTCAAGAAGCGACGGAACATTGTTACCCTTGAGGAATCCTGTATGCTCGATTGTTTTAGTTCTCGACTTATCTCTTGAGAAGTAATCGGTACCTTCGGAAAGGAGGTTGATATGGTCGATACCCTCGTTTTTGAACACATCGTCTGCGCCGACATAACTGCCCTTTGAGTGTGAAAGACCTGCGTGAATAAACACAGAATCAAACAACTGGCTGAAGTGGATAAACGGCGGACGCGCCGAACGGGCCGGTCCGATTTGTTCGGGCATTTTTGTATAGTCTGCCCAGAAAAGCAAAAGCCTTGTTGAATATTCGCTTTCGCCCTCAAGAACTATATCGGCATCCGAAAGTCCCCATTGCGGTCTTACGGCTGTTGTTGAATATTCGTTCTCTACAACGACAGCAACCGGTCTTTTTCCGACTGCCGCTTTATTGTATCCGTCCTCACCCGTGAGCGGATTGATGATGCCGTCGCTTACAGCCTGCGCTGTTGTTGACTGCGTTGTCTGCGGAGCCTGTGTTGTTTGCGGCTCCTCTGTTTTTTTATTGTGGAAAAATCCAAAATAAACGCCGACGCCGATTGCAATAATCGCAATTACGGCAACAACTGCAATAATAACCTTTTTCTTCGAGCCTCCGGACTTTTTACAGTCGCCCGAATTTTGTACCGAATTAAGGTCAATATAATCGTTTGTGTCAAAATTATTCGGCTGTTGCATCGGTTCATCCTCCTTCTCTTCCTCGTTTAAGGAAAGCTCTGTATCGTTCTCGTCTGCATTAACCTCGTTGTTCTGTTCGTCGGAAAGTTTAAACTCTTCGTCGCTCTCCTCGTGTTGAGGCTCGGTTGATGCAACAGGTTCAGACTGCTGAGTATCATCATCGGATGAATGTTTTTTTATTTCGTTTAATATTGCGTCTAATTCTTTTTCGCTCATATTCTCTTTTCTGAATTAAAAATTCATATCCTTTCATAATAATAAAAGCACTGTTTTGTATTATATCATAAAATAATGTAATATACACAAAAGTTACACAATTGTAATATTATTGAAAAGATTTTAAATATAATGTATAATATTGGTATTATACGCAAGAGGTGGATTGTTATGTCAAAAACAATACCTATGATAATATCAAATCGCAGTATATTGATAAAATCAAAGGACAGCAACGATTTCGTTGCATTTTCAATGCCGGGAATCAATCTCAACAGCAACATTCCCTTTTATCATATGTTTGCGCAAAAAATTTCGGAGTGTCAATATTATTTCAAGCAATTTATGCGCAAACTGTACGGCAAAAAGTTTTCTAAATACATTTTGGCTATAATCACGCCGGACGACACTACTCCGCTTGAAACAATTTTTATCAACGAGTTTTTCATCAACAGCGGCGCATGCAAAGCTGTTGCGCAAATGAAAATGAGCCAAGCACTTTCAAAAACGGAGCCAAAATACATTTCAATTTCAATGTCGTGCCGAAATATCATGACAACATATGTCAACAACAACGAAATTGTCGCCGCAAAGTGCTACGACTGCCACAATTATGACACAAATCAAATCATTGATGAGGCAAAAAAAATCCATATTGATGTCGAATGCGATGAGGTGCCGATTTTTATAAACAACCTCAATGTGAATATGGAAAAATTTTTTGGCCTCGGTCAGGTAATCGCACCGAGAGAATTTCTTGAAAAAATCGCCGTGATTGATGTTGAAAAGCTGTAAAAATCAAAAATTTAACAAGGCATAAAAAAATCGCCCCTGCAAAAAATAATGCAGAGGTGATTTTTAATGAGTAAAAGGAAAAATAAAAAAACAAGCCAAAACGGCGACAAAGCAATTATTGATTTGACGCGCTTTATAAGCCCCGAAACAGCAAAATTCGATCCGGACGGCTCATACACGGGCGTGCCGAACGAAGTGTTTTACAACAATGTAACCGAAGAACCGGTTCAGGACGCAGACGATTTATAAAAAATCAAACACAACTAGGCTGTTGAGAAAGATTCTGAATTTCGTTTTCTTGCGAACTTTGCTGTACGATGGTACCGCTTGTGAGCAAAAAACGAAAAACGCCAAAAGTGCCGTAAACTCGATGTTTACGGCACTTTTTCATTCCTTATAAATACAATAAATTGCATTTTTATCCGTTTCTGCAAATTAAAGCATTATTTTGTTAAGCTGTTTATTTTGGCGTGGTTCAGGAACTTTATCGACAGTCTAAAAAAGAGGTGCCGAGGCACCTCTTTTATTATATTCGATTCGCTTTTGGAATTAGTCCTCAAGTGACTTCTTTGCATTTGCAAGTTCTTCGGCAAGTTCCTCGGGAAGCTTGTCGCCGAACTTAGCATAAAGCTCGTCAACGCCTTCGTACTCTTTCTTCCAAGCGTCCTTATCAACATCAAGAATTTTATCAAGATCCTCTTCAGTCATATCGAGACCTTCAAGATTGATGTCCTTAGCATAAGGAAGATAACCGATAGCTGTTTCCTGAGCGTCAACAGTGCCGTCGCAACGATCGATAATCCAATCGAGAACACGAAGATTATCGCCGAATCCCGGCCAGAGGAAGTGACCCTCGTCATCCTTACGGAACCAGTTTACATTGAAAATTTTAGGAGCTTTTTCAGGATCAAGACCTGCGCCGATTTCAATCCAGTGTTTCCAATAATCGCCCATATTGTAGCCGCAGAACGGAAGCATAGCCATTGGGTCACGACGAACAACACCTACTGCACCTGTTGCAGCTGCTGTTGTTTCAGAACCCATGATTGAGCCTACGAATACACCGTTGTTCCAGCTCTTTGACTGATATACAAGCGGAGTGAGTTTTTCACGACGTCCGCCGAATACGAATGCGGAAATCGGAACACCCTGCGGATTGTCAAATTCTGATGAAAGGCAAGGGCAGTTGACTGCCGGAGCAGTAAATCTTGAGTTTGGATGAGCAAGCTTGTTGCCCTCAGCTGTGTACTCAACGCCGTTTACCTTCTTACCTGTCCACTCAACTGCGTTTACAGGCGGATTTTTGTCAAGGCCTTCCCACCAAACTGTGTTGTTGTCAAGATTGAGAGCAACATTGGTGAAGATTGTGCCTTTCTTTGTAGCTGCAAGAGCGTTCGGGTTTGTCTTGTCGCTTGTACCCGGTGCTACGCCGAAGAAGCCGTTTTCAGGGTTGATTGCATAGAGGCGTCCGTCAGGACCTTTTCTGATCCAAGAAATATCGTCGCCTACGCACCAAACCTTATAGCCCTTCTTCTGATATCCTTCAGGCGGAATAAGCATTGCAAGGTTTGTTTTACCGCATGCCGACGGGAATGCTGCGCAGATATATTTAATATCGCCGTTTGGTCTTTGAAGTCCGAGGATGAGCATATGCTCTGCCTGCCAGCCCTCGTTCTTACCGAGATATGATGCGATACGAAGTGCAAAGCACTTTTTACCGAGAAGTACATTTCCGCCGTATGCTGAGTTTACGGAAATGATTGTGTTGTCTTCAGGGAACTGGCAAATCCATCTCTTTTCAGGGTCAACATCGCATTTTGCATGCAAGCCGCGAACCCAGTCATCCGAATCGCCGAGAGTATCAAGAACTGCCTTGCCTACTCTTGTCATAATATTCATGTTAAGAACAACATAGATTGAGTCTGTAACCTCAATACCGATCTTTGAGAAAGGTGAGCCTACAGGACCCATTGAATAAGGGATGATATACATTGTTCTGCCCTCATATGAGCCGGCAGCAATATCATAAAGCATTTTGTAGCATTCCTTAGGATCCATCCAGTGGTTTGTCGGACCTGCATCCTCTTCTTTAGTTGTGCAGATAAGTGTGCGTGCCTCAACGCGGGCAACATCGTTTTCTGCTGTTCTGTGAAGATAACAGTCAGGAAGGAGCTCGTCGTTAAGCTTAATCATTTCGCCTGTTTTAACAGCTTCTGATTTAAGAGCGTCGATTTGCTCTTTTGAGCCGTCAATCCAAACAATTTCAGATGGCTTGAGGAGCTCTACCTTCTCGTCCAACCAAGCAAGGAGGGTAGGGTTTTTAGTAAGTTTAGTTTCCATGATTATTCTCCTTTGAAAATAAAAGAATTAACAAATTTAGGTGCAGAAAATTGTATATAACATTGTTACAATTCCTTTTACCGCAAGTTTAATTATACCATTAAATGGCAAAAGTTCAATAAAAAAATCAAAAATTCATTATTTTGTCATATTATTATACAGCTGTATGACATTTTTTTGTCAATTTCGTACCCGAAACAATCGGCACGCCACAGTTACATGCAAAATCAACATATCAAGACAAAAATTTAATATTTCACATCGTCAAGAGGCATTGTTGCATAGGCATTTAAACTTTCGTCTGCGATATGATCGGCGACAAATTCGTAACATCCCTGTGCGGCAATCATAGCGCCGTTGTCGCCGCAATATTTAAGTTCGGGCAGATAAAGCTGCCAATTATGCTTATTGCACATTTTGAGTGCGTCGGCGCGGAGCTTTGAATTTGCCGAAACGCCGCCTGCAATAACAAGTTTATTATACCCGAAATTTTTTGCCGCACTCTCAAAATTTTTCAAAAGGCAATCGACAACCGCTTTTTGGAACGATGCCGCCAAATCGGGAATGTTGATTTTTTCATTTTTTTGCTCGGCATTGTGAACGGTGTTTATAACGCAGGTTTTAAGTCCGCTGAACGAATAATCGTATTGTGCTCCGCTGACCTTCGGATGAGGAAAAGCAAACGCATTTTCGTCACCCTGCGGCGAAATTTTGTCTATGCTGATTCCGCCCGGATATTCAAGTCCCATCGTTCTGCCTGCCTTATCGAGTGCCTCACCTGCCGCATCGTCGCGCGTTTTGCCGATTACTTCAAAATCGGTATAATCCTTAACGGCGACAATATGGCTGTGTCCTCCGCTGACAACAAGGCACAAAAACGGCGGTTCAATATCGCTTGAAATATAGTTTGACGCAATATGACCGCGCAAATGGTGCACGGGAACAAGCGGAGTGCCCGTTGCAAGGGCAAGACCTTTTGCGAAATTCACCCCGACCAAAAGCGAGCCGATAAGCCCCGGCGCATATGTCACGGCGATTGCATCAATATCGTCAATCGTGCAATCCGCTTTTTCAAGCGCCTCTTTAACAACGCCGCTGATGCTTTCGGCGTGTCGGCGCGACGCGATTTCGGGCACAACGCCGCCGTAGAGCTTATGCTCCTCAAGCGAGGTTGCTATTATGTTTGACAAAACCGTTCTGCCGTTTTCGACAACCGCTGCCGCCGTTTCGTCGCACGAGCTTTCTATACCTAAAATTTTCATTGTCGTATCCTCAATATAAATCGAATTATTTTTTTATATCCTGCGCGGTATTGACCGTTTTGATTTCCTTGCCGTATTTTTCGGCAACCGACAAAAGCCGTTTTTCCGTTTCACCGCCCGGTGTAACTTCACCGAACTCGTAAAAACCGCCATTGCCGTCCGAAACGGCATAACCGTTTTCGTATTCTGTTTGGTCTTCCTCATCGGATATACTGTATTTCAGCGAATAAATTTCCAAATCGTCATAAGACACCGTTTCGGGAACAAACGATTCGCTCGAAGCAAACTTTACACCGTTTTCGCCGAAACCGAAGTTATTTGTTGCGGTAAAGGTAATGCCGACGATACCGACAGCAATCAAAGCAACAATTACAATAATATTTTCCGCCGGCTTTATTTTTTTACCGTTTTCGCTGTTTTTCTCCGCCTCATAGCGTTGAAGTGCCGTCTCATCACCCTTTGCCAGCCTTGATAAAATTATTTTGCCAAACAGTTTGACAAATGCGCCTGCAAACATAATCATTCCGAGGGCTACGCCAAACAACCCCTCTTTAGGAAAACGAGTCGGGATGTTGCCGACAAACGATGAATATGTAATGAGTTCATAACCGGAAAAGACTGTACTGCGCGCAATCAACGCGGCAACAACGGCAAAAGCAATACCGCAGACAATGCAAATAAAATCCGCTAAAAAAGATTGTTTTTTAAAAGATTTTTCAAACACCTTTTTATTTGCGGCATTTTTGTTTTCAAATTTATTGCCGCTTCTCAAATACTCCAAAAGGCGTTTTTCATACATTGTTTCAATATTGCCTTTTTTCTCCTGTTTTTCAAGCTTTTTAAAGAGTTTTGCTGAATCCGTTGCGTCCAAAGCATAACTGCACACCGGATGATTGGGAACAACGCCGAACAGTTCAATACAATCCGTTACTTCGGACTTAATTTCTTCGTCGGTCATACCGTCATTAAATTGGTTTTTAAAGTCCTTGTCGCGATTTTGTTTGAGCGTTTCAAAATATTCCT
>CAVGLE010000016.1:0-12621 GCA_963630035.1 Mediterraneibacter torques | reverse complement strand
CATCGAGAAGATTGCGCACGGCTTTGCCCGTTTCCGCCTCGGTGGAGAGGTCGCTGAAATAATACTGATCAAAATCGCATATGTCAAAGAGGTTGAAAATATCGTAAATCAGAAAATTTTCGCCGTTGATTTCATATTCCAAATCAATAAGGTTGCTGAAAAGAATAACATTCGGCGTATATGTGATTTTTGTCTTGTAACTGCCGCGATCAAACACAGCCGAAAGTTTGTAGAAAGATTTTGTATGTTCTTCCTCATAGCCTGAAAATGTGCCGTAGGCACCCGTTGCCGCGTCGGAATTGATTTCCTTTTTGAATGCGGCAATTATGTCCTTTGAAACATCGTCGATTTTGATTTTTTTGTCTTTCTTGTTCTTTTTCATACATTCTCCGTGAAATATTTTGTCATAATAATGGCATTTTCATCGGGATCGGAATAAAAGTGCGGGCGCACGCCCATATTTTCAAACCCCGCTTTTTGATAAAGAGCTGTTGCCGCAATATTGCTTTGCCTTACCTCAAGCGTTATAAAATCCATATCGTTTTCAAAGCTGTGTTCCAAGAGCGCACGGGCAATCCCACGCCGCCTGAACTGCGGCAAAACGGCAATATTTGTAACATATCCCTCGCGCGAAAAAATTTGAAGCCCCATATATCCGACAATGGTGTCACCGTCGAGCGCAACAATAAAATGCGATGTGTCGAGTGAGAGCTGTTTTTTCAAATCATCGCGCGACCACGGATGAGTAAAGCACGCTTTTTCGATTTTTTCAACACCGTCAAGGTGATTTATACAAAAATTTTCTATAACCATATCAGTGAGCGTCAAACCATGTTTTGCCTATTTTTCCGTCAGCACGCAGGCAAACTTTCATTTTACAGGCATTTTCCATCTCCTGCGTAACGATTTCAAGCGCCTTTTGTGCCTCGTCCTCGGGAGCTTCTACAATAAGTTCGTCGTGAACCTGAAGAATAAGGCGCGATTTCATATTTTCATCGGTAAGGCGTTTGTCAACCTTAACCATTGCTATTTTGATAATATCGGCGGCTGTGCCCTGAATCGGCATATTGCGCGCAACCCTTTCGCCGAAAGCGCGAAGCATATGATTTGAGGATGAAAGCTCGGGCAAATAGCGGCGGCGATTAAACAGTGTTTCGCTGTATCCGCGTTCCTTTGCAAGTTCAATCATATGATTCATATATTTGTCAACGCCGCTGAAAGTTGCAAGATAGTTGTTGATATATTCCTGCGCCTCCTTGCGCGAAACGCCGATGTCTTTTGCGAGGGAAAATGCTCCGATGCCGTAAACAATTCCGAAATTGACAGCCTTTGCACGCGAACGAAGTTCCTTTGTAATCATATCAACCGGCAAACCGAAAACCTGCGACGCGGTTGTTGTGTGAATGTCAACGCCGCTGTTAAATGCGTTTATCATATTTTCGTCATTTGACAAATCGGCAAGCACACGCAGTTCAATTTGGCTGTAGTCGGCATCAATCAGCGTTTCACCGTCGCTTGCGATAAAGAATTTGCGCAATTCTCTGCCGAGCGGCGTTCTTATCGGGATATTTTGCAGGTTCGGCTCAAGCGAGCTGATTCTGCCGGTGCGAGTTTCAACCTGATTAAACGAAGTGTGAATCCTGCCGTCGGGCGCAATAACCTTTAAAAGTCCGTCGCAATAGGTAGATTTAAGTTTTGTAAGCGAGCGATATTCCAAAATGTATTCAATAACTGCATGGTCATATCGCAGGCTCTCGAGCACCTCGGCATTTGTCGAGTAGCCCGATTTTGTTTTCTTTTTGCACGGGAGCTTTAACTCCTCAAACAGAGCAACGCCGAGCTGTTTCGGCGAATTTATGTTAAACTCGTGCCCTACCTCTTTGTAAATCAAATCGGTAAGCTCGTTGATTCTTGACGAAAGCGATTTGCCGAACTCCTCAATGCCGTTTTTGTCAACGCAAAATCCGACATGCTCCATTTTTGCAAGCACGCGCGCAAGAGGCAGTTCAATATTGTGCAAAAGGTCCGTTTGGTTTGCTTCGTCAAGCAGAGCGTCCGTTTTGTCGAAAAGCGGCTTTATGACTGCGGCAAAAACAACATTTTCGTCACTTGAGCCGAGCGAATTTTTAAATTCGGGCATCGGCACATTGTAATCAAGGCACAAATGCTCAATTCCGTAGTTGCTGTCCGACGGTTTGAGCAAATATGCGCTGAGCATTAAATCGCCGCAAACGCTTTTACATTCAACGCCGAGATCTGCCGCAAGGCGATGAAGATATTTCGAGTTGTATGTGAATTTTTTACACTTTTCGTTTTCAAAGAAATTTCGCACAAAATATTTATATTCCGGCGTTTCGGACGGCATAACAATTATTTCGTCGCCGAACGCGAAAAGCAAATCCGTTATTTGACCGTCGATTATCAGCGGATAAAAATATGCGTCGTCATCGCCGATCTTTTTGAGCAAATAGTCGGCGTCAACGCATGTAAGGCGTGTAATCTCGCGCGGCTTTTCGGGTGCGGATTGGGTGATTGCCTCATTGGCATTGAGATTGTATTTATCCATAAGCGAATACAATTCAAGGCGCAAAAACTCGCTTGCCGCCGCATTTTTGTCAAAATCGCCGAGCAAATACGAATTAATATCGGTGTCAATCGGAGCGTCCGTCCTGATTGTGCCGAGTTCGAGCGAAAGATACGCCTGCTCCTTATCCTCAATCAAATGGGCGCGTGTGCCCTTTTTAATCGACTCATCGTCGATATTTTCATAAACGCCGTCAAGCGTTTTAAATCTTGCAATCAAATCAAGCGCGGTTTTGGGTCCCACCTTTGTTACGCCCGGGATATTATCCGAGCTGTCGCCCTGAAGCGCCTTAACCTGAATAAGCTGTTGCGGCGTGACGCCGTATTCGACGGCTATTGCCTGCTCGTCCATCACATCGGTAGATTTTGTTTTTGCAAGCAAAACCTTGACTCCGCCGTGAGCAAGTTGGAGCGAATCCCTGTCGCCTGTGGCAATGAAACACTCGTTGCCGTCTTCTCTGCAACGGGCGGCAAGCGTGCCGAGAATATCGTCTGCCTCCCAGCCCTCGCACTCTATGGTTTTTATCCCCAAAAGATGAAGAAGATTTTTGACAATCGGCATTTGAGAGCGAAGCTCGTCGGGCATTGCGTGTCTGCCTGCCTTGTATGCGTCATACATTTTATGCCTGAATGTCGGGGCGTGAACATCAAACGCAACTGCAACGGCGTCGGGTGAGCACATATCTTCAAACCTTTTCATCATATTCAAAAAGCCGAAAACAGCGTTTGTATATACTCCGTCTTTTGTGGAAAGGAGTTTGATTCCGTAATAAGCACGATTAATTATGCTGTTTCCGTCGATAACCAAGAGTTTCATAAATCAAATTACCTCATATAAAAAATCGGTATTATTATACCATAAAACGCCCTGCTTTACAATAAAAAAAGGAACTTCAAGGTTCTACGCCTTAAAGTTCCTAAAAGCTTTTAAATATTACTTTTTAACCGATTCAACCAAGCCCTCTGCAAGACCTGCAATGCCCTGAATCTCCGACGGAATGATAATCTTTGTAGCCTGACCGTCGGCAGCCTTTTCAAACGCCTCAATAGCTTTAAGTTTAATTACGGCGTCGTTTGCATTTGCATCGTTAAGAAGTTTGATTGCATCGGCAGATGCCTTTTGAACAGCCTCGATAGCGGCTGCCTCACCCTCTGCCTCACGGATTTTAGCCTCCTTAACAGCCTCTGCGTGAAGAATTGCTGACTGCTTTTCAGCCTCTGCCTCAAGAATTTTTGACTCCTTGTGACCCTCTGCAACGAGGATTCTCGATTGCTTTTCGCCCTCGGCACGGAGGATAGCTTCTCTTCTCTCACGCTCTGCTTTCATCTGCTTTTCCATAGCGTCCTGAATTTCGCGCGGAGGGATAATGTTTTTAAGCTCTACTCTGTTAACCTTGATGCCCCATGGGTCAGTTGCCTCATCAAGAATAACTCTGATTTTTGCATTGATTGTGTCACGCGAGGTAAGAGTTGAGTCAAGCTCAAGTTCGCCTATAATGTTGCGAAGTGTTGTGGCTGTGAGGTTTTCGATAGCGGAAATCGGGCTTTCAACACCGTATGTGTAAAGTTTTGGGTCGGTAATTTGGAAGAATACTACCGTGTCAATCTGCATTGTAACATTATCTTTCGTAATAACGGCCTGCGGCTTGAAATCGACAACCTGTTCCTTAAGTGAAACGGTTTTTGCGATTCTGTCAACAAACGGAATTTTAACATGAAGTCCTGTTTCCCATGTAGCGAAGAATGTGCCGAGTCTTTCGATAACAAACGCTTTTGACTGCGGAACAACTCTGATATTTGCGAAAATAAGCAGTGCAAGTGCAACGATAATCAACACAATAACAACAACAAATTTCATACATTTCTCCTTTAATCGTTTTTGGGGATTGTTTTTACAATTAATTTTACTCCGTCGATTTTTTCAATCAAAACGATTGAATCCTTCGGTATCGTGACATCGGGGCTTTCGCTTCGCGCGGTCCACACCTTGCCGTCAACCTTAACCTGCCCCGACGGAAGCAGATTGTTTATTTCTTCAATAACAACGCCCTCCTGACCTATACAGCGGTCGGCATTGGTTTTGACTATTTTTGTGTTCAATTTTTTCTTGACAATCGGGCGCGTTGCAATCAGTGTGACAACCGTTACGGCGACAAAAACAGTCACCTGAATGGGAATGCCCGCGCCGCAAAAGGCGGCAATGAGTGCGGCAACCGCACCGATTAAAAACCAAATTGAAACAAGTTGAACGGTTACTCCCTCGGCAATACCGAAAAGCAATATTGCCGCCGCCCAAATTATATACATTGTCGATTCGGGCATATAATCTCCTCCTTATCAACCATATCAATCGAGGTTTAATTTTGTTTTCTGACTATGCCGTATTCTCCTATGTCCGGTCTGAAATATCTGCACGGTTTTGATTTGTCGGCGCAAAGCATTTTTGCATATTCGTCCTCATCAAGCTGAAGGTCGCAAAAATACTCGTCGCTCTCCTCATCATAGGTATTGTACCAGCATTTGTCGCACAAATCTGCCATCAGTTCAATGCACTCTCCTCTTTTTCGCTTTCGCTGACATTAACCTTGTCGCGGTCAAGCGCAATATACGGAATCATCAAGCCCGGCATACCGCATGTGGCGGTAAGGCTGTTGATGAGCTGACGCAGCGACGGAAACAACTGGGCGAACGATTCAACATGAATGTCGCCCTTGTCATCGCCGCTTTGATATTCAAATTCGGCAACAATTTCAAGTTTGATTTCAAACGGGAGCATATTTTCGTCCGCAATTTTAAAATTAAGCGAGCCAAGACATTTATTTTCGCCGTCCATATAGCTTACATTATAATTAAAATGGTTTTTGAGCTTTAACTGCGTGCCGTTTTGAACCTTGTTTTCAAACGAAACGGAATTAACTCTGAACCCTTTGAGCTGTACCATAACAACCACCGTAGCCTTTCTCGGTCAAAGCCGACGGATAAACGAAGCATTCATATTTTCTTCGTTAAACCGCAAATTTAACATTGTTTACCTTAATATCCTCAACATCGGGCGAAACCGCCTTGCCGCTGAATCTCACAAGCTCGAGATTTTCAACATTTTCGGCGTCGATTGCGTGTTTGTAATTGTCGCAAATGTTACCCCACGATGTTTTTGTTTTTTCGATAAGCACATTTTTTGCATATCTGATGAAAAATGCCGAATTGTCATACTTTTCAACGCCGTAATCAAGGCACGGTCTTAAATCATACAAGCCGCAGTCCCACTTTGATGTGCGGTTAAGTTGAATTTGGCAATTTTCAAATGTAATATCCTCAATAATATTTTCGGCGTTGCCGTGAATCAAAACGCCGTTTTCGCCTTTTGCGGTGACATTGAAAAAGCGAATGTTTTTGATTGTGCCGCTTTTTGTGTTTTCATCTCTGTTAAAGGTTGTCAAAACAATAGGCTCTGCGGTGCCCCACCAATCGGGACAGAAGCGGCGCGTTTCGATAATAATATTTGAATATGTAACATTTTCGACACAGCCGCCGTCGCGGATTTGAATTGAAAGTCCGCGGTTTGATTTGCTTATAACGCAGTTTGAAACGATGACATTTTTGAAATCGCCCACGCCCTCGGTGCCGATTTTTATTGCGGCGGAGGTTGAAACGAGAGTACAGCCGTCGATAACGATATTTTCGCACGGACCGTATTCGGCGTTGCCCTTTGACGCTTTCAAACAAATGCAGTCGTCGGCGCATGTAACATGACAGCCGAGTATTCTTACATTTGAGCAGTGGTCGGGGTCGATTCCGTCGGAATTTGCAACATCAAGATCGTTTAAAATTCTGATTCTGTCAATCAAAACATCGTCGCAACCTGCCGGGTGGAGAGTCCAAAACGGAGCGTCAACAACCGTAAATTCCTTAAATGTGATATGATTGCTTTTTTCAACATACATAACGGTCGGACGCGGATAAAAATCGCCCGTAACATAGTATTGGTCCTTACGCTGAACAAAAGCGTGACCGTTTGCGTCGATTGTGCCCTCACCGGAAATCGAGCAATTGTCTGCCTCAAAACCGTAGATAAACACAAAACTCGGTTTGCCTGTAACGGGATTGCCGATTAACGCGGTTTTAGGGTCGTTAATAAGTTTGTTCGGTCTGATATAGCCGTCTATATTCCCTGTTGCTTTAAGGCGTGCGCCATTTTGAATATGCAAATCGACATTCGCTTTGAGTCTGATTGAATCGCTGTAAAAAACCTTGCCGCTTTGCAAAACAACTCTGCCGCCGCCGTTTCTTGCGCAATCGTCTATTGCGTGCTGAATGGCGAATGCATCGTTTGTTGTGCCGTCGCCCTTTGCACCGTACTGAATAACATTGTATTCTTTCATCTTTTTACCTCGTATAGTTTATATTCAAATTAATAATAACATATAACTTTACTATTTACAATATATTTTGAATTTAATATAATATATCCGAAACGATAAAATTTCGCAACATCGGGGTGATAAATTTGGAAAAAGGCAATAAACGGGAGAGAATATATTTTCTTGATGAACTGCGCGGCTTTGCAATTGCTGCGATGATAGTTCACCACACCTTTCTCGACATAGGCAACATATATATGGCTGATTGGGGCTTTAAGGCGTTTGACAGACTTTGCACTTTTCAGCCGATTTTTTGGAGCATTTTCATTATAATATCGGGCATATGCTCGCGCCTTTCGCGCAACACCCTAAAGCGCGGAGCGATTGTCCTCGCCGCCGGTATAGCCGTCACTGTTGTAACCGCGGTGATAATGCCGATGTTGCACATTTATAATTGCGAAATTTATTTCGGAATATTGCACTGCCTCGGCTGTTGTATGATAATCACGGGGCTTTTGATGCCGATTGTCAACAAAATAAAGCCATCCGTAGGAATGGCGGCGAGCGCAATTTTATTTATGCTGACATACGGCATAAGCGACAAAACGCTTTTGTTCGGCTTAATTCACCTGCCCGAGTCGCTTTATCAAACAAACATATTTTTTCCTCTCGGATTTTACAATACGGATTTTGCAAGTGCCGATTATTTTGCACTGTTTCCTTGGCTGTTTATGTTTCTTTTCGGCGCATTCGCCGGTCAGTATGTTAAGGAGGGCAAGCTCCCGAAGTGGACATACAAAAAACATTCAAAAGTCTTTGCATTCATAGGCAAAAACAGCCTTTGGTTTTATTTGGGGCATCAGGTTGTTATTTATGCAATTTTGTATGCGATAATGTATATATCGATTTGGATTAAAATGTAAAAAGTATTTAAATTTCAATAAGGATGCAACAAAAAACGGAGTGTGTTCACACGAACGCACTCCGTTGATTATTTGATTATTAGCCTCTGAAATTGCGGCGAGGACCTCTGCCGTCACGGCGAGGTTTGCGCGGTGTATCGTCAATTTCGTTTTCAGCAGTCATACCCTCAACCTCGATGAGATAATCTCTTCTCGAAAGGTTGATTCTGCCCTGATCGTCAATTTCGATGCACTTAACTGCGATTGAGTCGCCTACATTTACAACATCCTCAACCTTTTCTGTTCTCTTAATATCAAGGCGGCTGATGTGAACAAGACCTTCCTTACCCGGAGCAATTTCAACAAATGCGCCGAAGTTCATAATTCTTGTTACAACGCCGTTGTAATATGCGCCAACCTCAGGATCTGTAGCGATAAGCTTAACAACCTCAACTGCACCCTTGCATTTGTCGGCATCAATACCGGAAATGTAAACTCTGCCGTCCTCTTCAATGTTGATTTTAACATCGTATTCGGACTGGATTTCCTGGATAACCTTGCCGCCCTTACCGATAACATCGCCGATTTTATCGGGATTGATTGTAACTGTAAACATCTTCGGAGCGTATTTTGAAAGCTCTTTTCTCGGCTCACTGATAACAGGGAGCATAATTTCATCAAGAATATAATTTCTTGCCTTGTGTGTCTTTGCAAAAGCCTCTTTGATGATTTCCGGAGTAAGACCGTGTACTTTAAGATCCATCTGAATTGCTGTGATGCCTTTCTTTGTACCTGCAACCTTAAAGTCCATATCGCCGTAGAAATCTTCAAGGCCCTGAATATCAACCATTGTCATAAAGTCGCCGTAAACGCCCTCGTCGCCGGTGATAAGACCGCAAGAAATACCTGCAACCGGTGCTTTAATCGGAACGCCTGCTGCCATAAGAGAAAGGGTTGAGCCGCAGATTGAGCCTTGTGATGTTGAACCGTTTGATGAAAGAACTTCCGATACAACGCGAATTGCATACGGGAACTCGTCAACAGACGGAAGAACAGGAACAAGTGCCTTTTCTGCCAATGCGCCGTGGCCGATTTCTCTTCTGCCCGGTCCTCTTGACGGCTTTGTTTCGCCGACAGAGTATGACGGGAAGTTGTAGTGGTGAATATATCTCTTTTCTGTTTGCTCGTCAAGTCCGTCAAGCTGTTGAGCATCGCTCATAGGACCGAGTGTTGTAACAGAAAGTACCTGTGTTTGTCCTCTTGTGAAAAGACCCGAGCCGTGTGCTCTTGCAAGGAGGTCAACCTCTGCGTTAAGCGGACGGATTTCGTCAATGCCTCTGCCGTCAACACGCTTATGCTCGTCCTTAAGCCATGAGCGAACAACATGCTTTTGAACAAGATACATAATCTCGTCAATCTTTGCCTCGTTACCCTCAAACTGCTCGTCGAATTTTTCGTGAACAGCGGCATAAATAGGAAGAAGAGCCTCGTCACGAACGAGTTTATCGTCTGTATCAAGAGCCTTCTTGACATCCTCAATGCAGAAGTCCTCGATTTGAGCCATAATCTCGGGATCCGGATTTGATGACTCGTATTCAAACTTAGGCTTGCCGATTTCATCAACAATGCCTTGGATAAATTTAACGATTTTTTTGTTTTCCTCATGACCTGCCATGATAGCGTCAAACATTGTATCGTCGTCGATTTCGTTACCGCCTGCCTCAATCATTGCAACGAGGTCTGCCGTTGATGCAACGGTGAGAACAAGGTCGCTCTTTGCTCTTTGCTCAAGAGTCGGGTTGATAACGATTTGACCGTCAACAAGTCCTACATTAACGCCCGAAATCGGGCCGTCCCACGGAATATCTGAAATTGCGATAGCCGCGGAAACACCGATCATAGCGGTGATTTCGGGTGAACAGTCGGGGTCAACCGACATAACTGTTGCTACAACCGAGCAATCGTTTCTCAAATCCTTTGGGAACAAAGGACGGATAGGACGGTCGATGCAACGAGAGGTGAGGATTGCCTTTTCGGAAGCTCTGCCCTCTCTTCTTTGGAATGATCCGGGGATTTTGCCTACCGAATACATTTTCTCTTCATAGTCAACGCTGAGAGGGAAAAAGTCAACGCCCTCTCTCGGCTTTGCCGATGCCGTTACTGTGCAAAGCACATTTGTTTCGCCGTAGCGAGCCATAACAGATGCATTTGCAAGGCCTGCCATCTTGCCGGTTTCAAGTGTAAGCTTTCTGCCTGCAAGTTCTGTTTCCCATACTTTAAAATTCTTGAAAAACATTTTAAATTACCTCTTTCTTAATATTTTTATATCGAAGGAGGAGAATAGTAATAAGGTCAACCGACAATCGTTTATCGGCTCAGCTTACTACTATTGTCAACTCCTCCTCGGGATACCTTAAAAATGTAAACAAGGCAGGTGATAGCAACATCACCTGCCGTATTTTAATTAGTCTTGAGCTTCGTTGTCAGCCAAGTTACGCTCGATAGTATTACGGATACCGAGCTTTGCGATAAGATCACGATACTCGTGAACATCATTTTTGTAGATGTAAGCAAGAAGGTTTCTTCTGTGACCTACCATCTTAAGAAGACCGCGGCGTGAGTGGTGGTCCTTCTTATGAACCTTAAGGTGCTCAGTAAGCTCGTTGATTCTCTTTGTGAGAACTGCAACCTGTACCTGTGCAGAACCTGTGTCACCCTCGTGAACGGCATATTCTTTGATTATTGCTTGTTTTTCTTCTTTTGTCATTTTGACTCACCTCATTAAAATATTTGCATTGCGAAAAACACAGTAGCGGGATAGGTGACTCCCAAAAGGGCATACCCCCGTAACCGAGTAATCCGTCACAGCGAAAAGATTATAGCATATTAATAAGGATTTGTAAAGGTTTATTTTTAAGGCTTATTTTTTAATTGTTTTCGGATAACTGTAACTTGTAATTTTCCTGTTATTTGCGTTTAACCAAGTTGCAAGCGTCATATAACAATTTTTATAATTTTTTACATTTGTATTCGGTGATTTAACCGCATTGTTAAGATTGGATTGCGAATTAGACCAGCTTCTTACAATTTCCATTACAATCAAATTATTGGCGTTCATTGTGTTACCGCCTTTAGCTCCGATGACTACCGTAGCATGTGGAGATGATTTTCCGCTTGCATAAATAACAACGGGCTTTCCTGCTTTAAGTTGATTATAAATAGCCGTATATGTTTTGCTGTTATTGCCAACACCCGATGTCACTCTTGTAAACGGTACAGGCAATCTGCCCAAAATGTTTATCGGGTCAACATTATCGGCGCCCTTCAAGGCAAACATTTTCTTTACAACAGGGTCAATTTCATTACCCTTTCCTCTGCCGCCTTTTTTATATTTGCTGTTATATGCATTGTAGTCTGTGCCGTACTTATATGTTCTGTTGAGTCCTCCGTAAGAATACTTCATTCCAAGTGCATATGCCTCTACCGACGCAACGCAGAAAAAGTGACAGGTGTTATCATTCGGAATTTCCCAAATTCTCGGGATTTTAATTGGATTTACTGCCGAATATTTCACCTTGCTGTTTGAACTGCTCGTTGTTGCTTTAGCCGTAGTAAATGTTGCAACGCCGGAATAAAATGTTTTGTTTGAGTAAACGCAAAACGCTCTGTATTCGTAAGTTGTGCCGGCGCTTAATGTGTAATTGAACTCCTTGCCCTTGCCGACCGTGTACCAAGCCGGGATTGAGCTTTTCTTTTGGTATGACGAAGCAACCGTTTCGCTCTTTGTTGTCCAACTGCTTGTGCCCTTTTTACGGATTTGCATGCCGCAGGTTTTAACGGTTACACAGCTCGGATTGTTGATTGTGAAATCAATTCTTGCACTGCTTGTTGTGACACTGCTTGATTTGAGGTTTTTAAGCGACGGATTTGTGATTGATTTTTTTGTTGTGAACGAGGAAACGCCCGCATAATATGTTTTATTGCCGTATTTGCAGAAAGTCCTGTATTCATAAGTCGTGCCCGATGACAAGGCAAAATTAACCTCTTTGCCCTTGCCGACTGTGTACCAGCCCGGGATTGAACTTTTCTTTTGATATGACGATGTGACCGTTTCGCTCTTTGTTGTCCAACTGCTTGCACCCTTTTTGCGGATTTGCATGCCGCAGGTTTTAACTGTCAGACAGCTTGGATTTTTAATTGTGAAATCCACTCTTGCACTGTTTGTTGTAACATTGCTGACCTTTTGACCGGTACAGCTCGGCATTGTTGCCGCACTTGCCGCCGTTGTGCCGAATAGCATGCTGACAAGCATAATCAGTGCCAACGCCGTTGAAAATACTTTTTTCATAATTGATTCTCCTTTATCAAATTTTGATTTATAGCACTTATAAGTACTACATAACAAATAATATCATATCCTTGTGATAAAGTCAATAGTACCAATAAGTGTTAGGATGATTAGAATTGTATTTTCAAAGATTAAAGGATTTACGAGAAGATAAGGATATGAAACAGGCGGAAATTGCCGAAATTTTGGGAATAAGGCAAACTGTTTATTCGCGGTACGAAAGGGGTTTTCAAAACATTCCGCTTGAGCATTTGCTTAAGCTTGCCGATTTTTATAATGTATCAACCGATTATATTTTAGGGAGAACAAACAATCCGAAAATAAACAAATAAAATAAGGCGCGAGCCTCGGAGCAAACGCAGATAGTAAACTTTTTTACTAAATCCGTTAGTAAACTTATTTACTACATATAATTGTAGCGGAGGGT
>CAVGLE010000015.1:12607-27031 GCA_963630035.1 Mediterraneibacter torques | reverse complement strand
TCGTAATTGCTTCCTTGTCTTCCCCTTGAGGGGAAGGCTTTTTTATCGGAAATTCCAATGTATTCTACCGTAGGGGCGAACTGTGTTCGCCCGAATTCAACGATAACGGCAAGGCAACAAACGGGCGAACACAGTTCGCCCCTACGGTCGTTTGATTATAATAAATGTTAAAAATATAGTCTTCTCATTTAGCAGATTTCCCCAAGCCTTCCCCTCGAGGAAATTCCCCCGCCTAACGGGGGAAATGTCACGAAGTGACAAAAGGGGAGCGTCTACGCTGGTAAAAGGTGCTGAGCGGAGCGAGGCGGATGAGGTGTTCTGTATTGCGTTTTGTTTATTTTGGCGTTAATGTAATCTTGCCCCTCATCCGCCTCATTTCATTCGGCACATTCTCCCGAGCCAGGGAGAAAGCTTGTCGAAAACCTCAATGCATTCTTCGTAGGGGCGAACTGTGTTCGCCCGAATTTAACACATTTATAAAAGAAAAAGAGCGGCACTGCGAATACTCGCAGTGCCGCTGGCATTTTGATTATTTAAAAATATCGTAATCATCGCCGTCGGAAAGGCCGCCGGTATTGCCGCCCTTTCCCCCATCCTCAGGATATGAGGTAGTCAAAACAGTGCCTTGAATGCTTGCAAAATTTTTGATTTGAAGTTCTGGCTCTGAATAGTATTTTTTCATTACCGTCCCCCCTTTTTATTTTGAAGCAGTGTATGTTGCGTCAACAGGGTTGGATACAACAAAATACTGTTTGCCGTCCTTTTCATAAATCAGATAAGCGGCATAGCGCATCAGTTGACCTTCGGTAATTGTACCGTTTTTAATTGAAATAACAAACTGATTGCCTTCGGTGTGCTTTGATGATTTAAGTCTGTAAACAGATTTTGAATCAACATTCTTGAATGTGAGATCCGATGTTTGATCCTTTGCAAAGAGCATACCGGCTTCAACAAGTGTTGCACCCTCCGGAAGAGCATATGTGCCGATCATTGAGAACTTGGTGTCTGTGTAAACAAGGTCTTCTTTTGCGGTTACATCGGCACCGTTTTCATCGTTTTTGATGAGTCCTGCGGCAAGAGCGTTGTTATATTCTGTCTGATTAAGAGGAAGAATATATGTGTCGCCGCTCATTCTGAAGGTGTAATCAGTGCCGTAAGAAACAATCTTAAGTCTGCCGGCATAGTTCTTTGACTCGTCGGAGTAAACCGTATTGCCGCCAAGGTCTTCTCCAACATATGTTTCCCACATGCCGTAGAAGTCGTCATAAATACTGTAATCAACAGTAGCAAATGCTACGATTGGATCATCATAATTTTTATAGTTACTTCTTGAAGATGCATACTTTTTTTCGCCGTCAACAGTGATGTAAGCACCTTGCGCAGGTTTTTTGTTGGTATATGTCATACCCTCTTGTGTGATTGATACAACCGCGTTGTAAGGAATTGTAAGGCCATCACCGAGAGTGTTGTATGAGCCTTCACCGTTTACATCATAATGAATTGCCAACGAGAATGCATTGTCCTCTGTAGCGGTGTACTCTGCTGTTACAACTGTGTTCTTGGTTGGATTGATTGTTGCACCTGCGGCATACGACTGGCCGTCAACCGTGTACTGCGTGAATGTGTAGTACGGAACTGCCGGTGCCTCAGGAAGAATATAAGTTTCGCCTGCCTTAACATAGTTGATGTCAACTGTGCTGTTTGTCAAAGCGTTTACAGTCTTAACCTGATATTGGTTGGCAGTTGTCTTTGTCGACTTAATTGTGAGCGTTGTGTTGCCCTTTACAACAAATCTGATAATAGAATCTGTTGTGTAGTATTTTGCAGTGTTTGATGTTGTGTTTGACTGATAAGCATAATACCAATCAACATTGCCGTAATCACCCGAAGTGAAAGTTTGCAATGTTCCGTAATTGTATGTGCCTGTCGAAACCTGCTCGCCGCTGTCAGTAACAACAGTTACTGTATACTGTTGCGGTTGAAGTGATTCAACAATTTCCTTAATCTTAGCGTCAAGCTCTGTCTGAGTGTATTTAATACCAAGGATTGACTTGCCGCGAATTGTTACATACTCATAAAGGTTATCATCGCTGTAAAGTTCCTCAACAGCCTTCTTTGCGTCCTCAACACCTGTTACGGCGTCAGGATCGTCGGCATCTACCTTTGCCTTTGCTGCTTCGATAGCACTATCGTCTACAGCGGCACCCGATTCGCCCTTGAGGCTTTGAATTTCTGTTGTCTCGGCGTCAATAGCTGTTTGAGCGTCGTCCTTTGCAATGTCTGCTCTTTCGTCTGCTGTTTTGTTGAGATATTCGTATGTGTTAAGTTTTTCGGCAATTGCTTTAAGCGATGATACAGTGTAAGCCTTGTCTTCAAGCTGAATATCGTTTGCGGCAGCGTCAAGTGCCATAAAGCTTGCTCTTTCTTTAAGAGCGGCAAAAGCAGTGTCAAGTGCTGTTGCAAATGAATCGATGAGTGCTTGCTTTTCAGCCTTATCAGAATCGGTGAATTCGATTGTACGAACATTTTCATCGGAATATTCGCCGTTGTTGAATACCTTTGCGTATGCTGCCGAATAAGCATTTTTGAATGCAGTGAAAGATGATGTTGTGTACTTTCCGTCTGCGTTATTATTTGTGTAAAGTGCGCCTCTTTCGCTTGCAAGAGCGGTTGCGACTGAATTGCCACCGAGTGCAGTTTCGATAGAAGTGTTTGTAAGAGGAGCTTGAAGTGCCTGCCAAGCTGTGTAAAGATTGTTGTATCTTGTTACACACTCGGAAGTGATTGTCGTTGCATCCATTGTGCTGTAGTCAAAGTCAGCCTTTGCAGCCTCAAGCTGTTTGGTCAACTCATTCCACGATGAAACCGTGTAATCGTTGGCATCGAGCGCGTCAACTGTATCAATCAACTTCATAAGGTATGATACATCAACAACGGAAATGTTTGCTTCATATGCTGTTCTGTCGTGTGCATAACCGTTGTATGTGCCGGTGAATGCGGAACCGTAAACTTTCCAGTGATACAACATACCGAGATAAGTGCTCGGCTTGTAAGTTGTGCATGTCGGAACTGTACTTGCAGTAAGATTCTTTGACGCATATCTGCTGACTGAAATTGTGTTGTCACCGACAAATGTGCTTACACCCGGTGTGTTACTTCCCGATGAGTGAGAAATAATACCGCCGTCAGGCCTTGAGTCTGTACCGTTTGTGGTTTTAATATCAGTGTCATAAGGATATGACAAATCGGTGATTTCCGTACCGTCTGCAGCACGGCCGGCAATTGTATTTTGACCGGTGTAGTTAGTTACTTTAATATTGCTTACCGCATAAGTAATATTGCTGTTGCTGAGCTGGATACCGCCCGGATATTGCGACGCTGTTGCTGCGTCAAGTCCCCAACCGGAATCTTTCTTTGAATCGGTAAGTTTGCCGACAGTTTCATTAGCGTCTGCAAGGTTGATTGAGTCAAGGAGTGAATCGTAATCCGCCTTTACGGTGTATTGGAATGTAGACTGACCGATATTGTATGTTGCGGCGTCAGCTGTTGTTCTGAATACAACAATATTGTTGTTTCTTGTCCAGCTGAGAGCAAATTTGCCGTCTTCAATTGAAGATGTAATGCTTACGGTTGAAGATGTGCCCTCGTTTGCAACCTGGCCGTTTGCAATCTTTGAGAATGCAGGCTTAAGGAGCACGATTGCCGAAACAAGCTCGGCAACAACCGATTTGTATTCCTCAATTTTTGCGGAAACTGCGCCCTGATCGTATGTCAAAATCTTTTCATAGAATTTGTTGCATTTTTCAAGTGCGGCTGTTACTGCGCTGAAGTTTGCATAATCTGCGGAGTTAAGGCTGTTTGCATATGCAACGGCAGAATTAAGAGAGTAGTTCTGAGCCGTGCTTACTTTTGCGTCTTTATTGATTTCGAGAGTGAGGAGTTGATTTGTGATTGTTGTTTCCCACTCGTCAACTACGGTTTGCTTTGTTTCGTCAACACGAGCGGCGTCATTCTTATACTTATCCTCTGCGCCCCAAACCGCAACTTTTGCAGAAGAAACATTTGATTCGAGCGTTGAGGGGATTGAGCTGAAGTAATCCTTATTATTTAAAGCAACGGTTGCGTCATCGACAACAGCTTCGAGAGCCGATGTGTCGGCAGCATTAAAGTTTGTTTTCAATGCGCCTTTTGCGATAACAAGTGCGTCTGCCTTTGCCTGTGCATCGTCGTTGTTGTTATAAGGAGTAGATGCCGTCATATTGTCGGTAAATACTTTTTGTGCAGCCTCGAATGCCGCAACAAATGCAGCCCAGCTGTCCGATGTGTATTTTGCAACATCCTCGTCGGATGAACAGTATATTGACTTATATTCCTCGAGTCTTTCGCTGAGTGCCTTATAGCCCGAAACAGCGCCTGTGTCGCCGACTGTCTTGTCACCGTCGCTGTATGCTGCAACTGCGTTTTTGATAGCTGTTGCACAAGTTGTAACATTTGTTGCGGCATTGTCATCGGTATAGGTGTATGAAGTAGGATCAAGAGCATCTGCCGTGAATGTATCAATCTCGGCAAGGATGTCTGTAAGACCGCCGTTGAGGTAATCGTCTGCGGTTTTGCCTACAAAAGCATCCGTAAGGGCTGTTTTGAGAGCGTCCGTTCTGTCGATTACAGGCTTGTAGTTGATTACATACTGAGCAGAATCAACGCCTGAATAAGCACCACCGTCGTTACTGGTTGATTCAAAGTGAGCACTGAATGTAGTTACTGAATCATAGTAATTTTCTGTATTGCCCGAACCTGTATAATAAAGTTTGTTCCAATAAAATCTTGATGTTTTTGTATTGTCAACATTGGTTGAATTCTTAGTAACTGATGAGCTGTAACCAAATGAGTCGCCTGTAACACTTGTAGGCCATACATTCCAAGAACCGGAAGAAGCGTCCCAATAACCCGTCCAATAGTCTTTAAGGCCAAACGATGTCGCATTGGTGATCTCGGCATATTTGATTTGCTTTTTCGTCCACGAAGTACCGGTCTTCAAAACCTCGAGCATAACCGGACCGTAAACATTGTTTTGCGCTCTGCCGTCATATGCAAATACGATTGCCTTGGGAGCAGCCAATTTTGTTTCAACATAGCCCTTGTCGGTATAGCCAGAAGAAATATTAAGAGTTTGCGACGAATAAACAACATTTGAATATCCGCCGGTAGCTACCGAAGAAGCATAATATCCTTCTGTGCCGAAAGTTGCGGCTTTCCACTCTGTCATAGCGTCAAGAGCATTGTTGAGCGATGTTGTATACGGTGCCAAATCAACGCTTGAATTACCGTACACATATGCCGCATATGCCTTTCTTGCGGAAACATAGGCAGTATATGCCGCGGACATATTTTTGTAAAGTGTGCCGTCCATCTTTGTTTCATAAGATGTGATAGCGGTTTTAAGCGAAGTTGCGGCCGCATCATCCTTTGAATGTGACAGGCTGTTTGCAGCAAATGCGCTGAGCGGAGCGGTTGTCAAAACCATGAGCACAGCCAAAATCACTGCAATGATTTTTTTTGTCGATTTCATAAATCTACCTCCATAGTAAATTGCACAGACGGTGTTGCAATACCGTGCCGCTACTGACCGTAAGCGCGATATCCCGCCGATGCCAATCATTTTTTGGGGACACTGACCCCTTTATTACATTTTATTTAAGTAAATATTATCACATATTATCGTCAAAATCAATACAAATTTTAAAAAAATTAAAAAGAATTATTTACATTTTGTTTACATTTCTTAAACATCTTGTATTATACATCGCCGTTTTTGTAAGATAATAGACATTTTGTACAAATCAGTGGAGTTATATAGAAAATCGGTGGATAATGTGCTGTTTGTGTTGTCGAAATTTTGCCATCATTCGCAAAAAAAGCCTTCCCCTTGAGGGGAAGGTGGCAACGCAGTTGACGGATGAGGTGTCACGAACGCGTTGTTCGTTAATTTGACATTATTCTATGCTTACCCCTCATCCGCCTCATTTCATTCGGCACCTTCTCCCAAGGGAGAAGGCTTATATCATTCAAGCAAACCGACAGTATTCAAAATATCGTCGCAAACCTCAACGAAGTTATTATTCACATCATAGTTTGAATATCGCAACACAGAAATACCCTTTGAATTTAAATATTTATCGCGTTGCAGATCATTTAATTTGCCCAAATCGTCAAAATGCTGGCTTCCGTCTATTTCAACCGCAATTTTGTATTTTGCAATATAAAAATCAACAATATACTTACCAATCACCTTTTGTCTGTGAACGGTAAAGGGCTGTTCCTTAAAAAAATCGTACCACAAATGCCTCTCTTCTTTCGTCATATCGGAACGAAGACGCCTTGCATTCGGGGTCAATTTTTTGTTACTGTACTCATTCACCTTTAACGGCGTTTCTTGCGTATTTGATTTGAGCCTCTACGCTTTGGATTGAGGGGCCGCCTACTACGAGACGGTCGGCAACGCATTTTTCGAGGTTGATTGCCTGATAAACGCCGTCGTCGAACAAATCGCATATTTTTTTGTATTCTTCAAGCGGAAGCGTTTCAAGCGTCAAATCCTTGTCGATGCAAAGAGCGACAAGTTCGCCTGTTGCCTTATACGCATCACGGAACGGCAGACCCTTGCCGACAAGGTAATCGGCGCAGTCGGTGGCGTTAATAAATCCCTTTGCAGCGGCGTGGCGCATATTATCTTTGAGCACCGTCATGGTGTCAATCATCGGAGTAAAGGCGTTGAGGCACATTTTAACTGTATCAACAGCGTCAAAAATCGCTTCCTTATCCTCCTGCATATCCTTGTTATATGCAAGGGCAATGCCTTTCATAACAGTTAAAAGAGTTGTAAGGTCGCCGAAAACTCTGCCGCTTTTGCCTCTTACAAGCTCTGCAATATCCGGGTTTTTCTTTTGCGGCATAATCGACGAGCCGGTTGAAAACGCGTCGTCAAGCTCAACAAATTTAAACTCCCACGAGCACCACATAATAATTTCCTCGCTGAAGCGCGAAAGGTGCACCATTACAAGTGAAAGCGCAGAGGCAAGCTCTATGCAAAAATCTCTGTCCGAAACGCCGTCAAGCGAATTGAGGCTGACGCTGTCAAAACCGAGAAGGTCGGCAACCATATTTCTGTCAAGCGGATATGTTGTGCCTGCAAGCGCACCCGAGCCGAGCGGCAAAACATTCATACGCTTTTTGACATCGGCAAGGCGGTCCAAATCACGCAGGAGCATTTGTGCATACGCCATAAGGTGGTGGCCGAATGTAATCGGCTGTGCCCTTTGTAAATGGGTATAGCCCGGCATAATTGTTTCCTTATTCTCCTCTGCCTTATTGCAAAGGACAGAAACAAGGGCTTTGATTTTTTCGCTGATTTCGTCA
Source organism: Mediterraneibacter torques (assembly GCA_963630035.1). Classification (GTDB taxonomy): domain Bacteria; phylum Bacillota; class Clostridia; order Oscillospirales; family Acutalibacteraceae; genus Eubacterium_R. Next base: position 19,615 of record CAVGLE010000015.1, on the reverse strand, counting down.
ATCTCTTTGCGCAGAGTGAGGCGAATATCAAGCGCAACCTGGTCGTTCCTTGAACGGGCGGTGTGAAGCCTTTTGCCAGTTTGACCGAGGCGCGCAGTAAGCTCGCCCTCAACAAATGTGTGAATATCCTCTGCCGACATATCAATATCAAGTTTGCCCGACTTAATATCGTCGAGAATTTCCGAAAGACCGGCAACGATTTTTTCACTTTCGCTCGTTTCTATAATACCCGTTGCACCGAGCATTGTTGCGTGCGCGATCGAGCCTTTTATGTCCTCCTCAAACATTCTCGAATCAAACGAGATTGAAGAGTTGAAATCGTTTGTTTCCTTGGCAAGTTCCTTTTTAAACCTGCCCTTCCAAAGTTGTGGCATAAATTTCTCCTATATAATAAGTATATTTAAAATAAGGGAGGATGATTTATCCTCCCTTGAAATCGGTTTTTAATTATTGATTGTTTTCTCTCTTTTGGTCAAGGAGTGCTTTAACCTTTGTTGAAAGACCGAAGAGGTTGATGAAGCCTGCCGCATCATACTGATTGTAAGCGCCGCCGTCATCGCCGAACGAAGCAATATTTTCGTCATAAAGTGTATACGGTGAAGTAATACCTGCGTTGATAATGTTGCCCTTGTAAAGTTTAAGTTTAACATCGCCTGTAACAGTCTTTTGTGTTTCGTCAACAAATGCGGCAAGTGCCTCACGAAGCGGTGAGAACCACATTCCGTTGTAAACAAGCTCGCCGTATTTTTGAGCAACAATTCTCTTATAGTGTTGAGTGTCGCGGTCAAGAGTAATCATTTCGAGAAGCTCGTGCGCTTTGTAAAGGATAGCACCGCCCGGAGTTTCATAAACGCCGCGGCTCTTCATACCTACAAGACGGTTTTCAACAATGTCGAGAAGACCGATGCCGTTTTTGCCGCCGATTTCGTTGAGAGTTTCAACAATATCGAGAGCTTTCATTTCCTTGCCGTCGATAGCGGTAGGAATGCCCTTTTCAAAATGAATTGTGATATATATAGGCTCGTCCGGAGCTTTTTCCGGAGCAACGCCAAGCTCAAGGAAGCCGTCTTTTAAATACTGAGGCTCATTTGCAGGGTCCTCAAGGTCAAGTCCCTCGTGTGAAAGGTGCCAAACATTTTTATCCTTTGAATAGTTTGTTTCACGGTTGATTTTAAGCGGAATGTTGTGTGCCTCGGCATACTCGATTTCCTCCTCACGAGAGGTAATGTTCCACTCACGCCAAGGAGCGATGATAGCCATTTCGGGAGCGAATGCTTTGAGTGCAAGTTCAAAACGAACCTGGTCGTTACCCTTACCTGTGCAACCGTGGCAAATTGCGTCTGCGCCCTCTTTTTTGGCAATCTCTGCAAGACCCTTTGCGATGCACGGACGGGCATGCGATGTGCCGAGAAGGTATTTTTCATAATCTGCGCCTGCTTTAAGGCATGGGAAAATATAATCCTCGACATATTCGTCTTTCAAATCAAGAACATAAAGCTTTGATGCGCCGGTTGCGATTGCCTTTTCTTCAAGGCCGTCAAGCTCTGTTCCCTGTCCCACATCACCGCTTACCGCAATAACTTCGCAATTGTTGTAGTTTTCCTTAAGCCAAGGAATGATGATTGAGGTATCAAGTCCGCCAGAATAAGCAAGGACTACCTTTTTAATATCTTTTTTATCCATAACAATATCTCCTTTTAATGCGTTTGCATTAACTTTATTTATCTTATGCTACATATTATATCATTTGATATTATAATTGCAACCCCTTTTGTGTATTTTTTGTATTATTATGCAAATATTTATGCCTATTTGCGCCGTGTTTGTATATTTTTACATATATTTATGCATATTTATGTATATTAATACATTATCAATTGTCCATTTGCGTTTTTCATGCACAAGATATAGTCAAAGCGAACAATTTGTAAAATTACTGATAATAATTATTGACGGAGCAGATATTAACAGTTATAATTTATAAGATAGGTAAAGGCCGCAATAATATAATGTATATATGATACATATTATTTAACTTTAATGAGGAAATCGGTATGAGCTACAGAATAATTGCCGACAGCTGCTGCGACAGGACAAGTGAAATGTCACAGTGGGGCAACATTACATTTGTTCCGCTGACACTTGAAATCGGCGACTACACAATTTTGGACGACGAAAATTTTGACCAGCAGGACTATATCAACAAAACATTGGAATTTAACGGCGTTGCAAAAACTGCGTGTCCGTCACCGGATGCTTGGGCAACCGCTGTTGACTGCAACGAGGATGATTTGTACATAATCACCATCACCGACAAGCTTTCCGGCACATACAACAGCGCATTGCAGGGTGTCGAATTTTATAAAGAAGAGCACCCCGAATGTAAAAAGAACATTCATATTTTCAACTCGCTTGCAACATCGGGAATAGAAACTCTTGTTGCCGAACATATCAAGCAACTTGCAGACAGCGGCAAGGATTTTGACGCCGTTGTTGCAGACACCGAGGATTTTATAGTCAACCGCACGGCTCTTTATTTCTGCCTTGAGTCGCTTGATGTCCTCAAGAAAAACGGCAGAATGTTTGCGGTTGCTGCAAGCGTACTTAAAAAGCTTAGAATCAAAATGATTTTTGAGCGCACAACACAGGGCAACATCACCCTTGCAGGGCAGGATATTGCAATGAACAGGGCGCTTGTTAAAATGGCAAACCTTATTACCGAAAGTCTAAGCGGTGTTGATGCAAGCGACAAGCGACTGATTATATCGCATGTTTGCTGTGAAGACAGGGCAAAGCTTCTTGCAGACAAAATCGCCGCAAATGTTAAGTTCGGCAGTGTTGAAATTTTGAAATGCAGCGGTTTGAACTCAACATACGCAAGCAACGGCGGAATAATCGTATCATACACAAAATAGCTGAATTTTAAAAGGTTTGCAAGCACTGCAAACCTTTTTATTTAAGAATATGAGAGAGATTAAAATTAAAGTATCGCCAAAGGATAACACAAGGCAAATCCGTGAAATTCTGCGTGATTTCGGCGTTTCGTCCTCCCTTTTGACGAAGCTGAAGCAAACCGAAAACGGAATAACGAAAAACGGTGAGTTTGCAAGAGCGATTGACACGGCAACAGTCGGCGACACAATAAAAATCAAAATTGAACAAAGCGGCTCTGCGGCAACACCGACAAAGCTTGATATAGAAATCATATATGAGGACGAGGATATAATCGTTTTAAACAAGCCGCCGCTCGTACCCGTTCACGAAAGCAGAAATCACCGTGGCGACACACTTGCGAATTTTGTATCGTACCACACCGGTGCAAGCACCGCTTTTCGCGCAGTTTACCGTCTTGACAGGGACACAAGCGGCATTGTTTTGGTTGCAAAGCACGAATTGGCGGCGGCAAAGCTTGCGGGCAAAATCAAAAAGGATTATTATGCGGCTGTCGGCGGTGTTATTGAGAGCGACGCAACAATCAACGCGCCTATTGCAAGGTGCGGCGACAGCATAATAAAGCGCATGGTTGACAACAACGGCGAATGCGCAATAACACATTATTTTGTTATAAAAAAAGGCAAAAATTCAACACTTTTGAAATTCAACCTTGAAACGGGGCGCACTCATCAAATCAGAGTGCATATGCAAAGCATAGGGCATCCGCTTTTGGGCGACGAAATGTACGGCGGCGATTGCACAAAAATCAGTCGCCAGGCATTGCACTGCAAGGACATATATTTTATTCATCCCGTGACAAATGAAAAAATGCATTTTTCAACGGAATTTCCAAACGATATGAAAGGGGTGATTTGATGCCTGCATTTTGCACACACTATTTATTTTTAAAAGAAACGCAGGATATTGTAAAAAAGTACGGCGACTTTGAATTTAATTTTGACGCCGCCGCAATCGGAACACAGGGGCCTGACATTTTCTTTTTTCACAGAATACTGCCGTTTTCAATGTTCGGCGTGCCGAAAAACAAAACAGGCTCACTCCTGCACAGAGCAAAGCCCGAAAAAATTTTTGACGCATTTTGTGAATATATACCGCTATCGCTCAGTCCCGACATTGCAAAATCATACATTGCGGGATTTATTATGCACTATGCACTCGACAGAAACTGTCACCCGTATGTCTATTATTTGCAGGACAAAATATGCCAAAGAAAAAAAGCGATACACAAAAGTTCGGTACACAATCAAATCGAGGCGGCGGCAGACACATACCTTTTGGCGGAACACGACGGGGTTTTTGATGTGTCGCAGTATAATTCTGCCGACACGATAACCGACAAGATAGAGGTTATTGATGAAATATCGCACCTTTTGGCGTTTGTTGTGCCGAAAGTGACAGGAAAATTCATTGACGAAAAGGATGTCGCAACGGCAATCGCGGACACAAGGCGAATGCAAAAAATTTTGCAGGACAGGCGCGGAGCTTTGCGCCCTGTTTGCGTGGCAATCGAAACGGTTTTTGCACCGATAATAAAATTTTTCAAATTTTCGGCAATGATAAAGCCGAGGGACTTGGAAAAAGCGAAAAAATATGTTAATATAAATAGGCTTAAATGGAAATCACCGTTTGGCAGCAAAATCAGAAGCGAAAGTTTTGAGGATTTGTTTGAATTTTCAAAATTTGATTTTGATATGCTGTATCGCGGCTTTATCCAAATGACACAGGGCAAGTTGACGGCGTACACCGTAACGCACAATATATCATTTTTAACAGGAACGGAGGTTTAGTGATTATGAAAACAATTCCAAGTTTTCAAATTGACCACAACATTTTAAAAAGAGGTATCTATATCAGCAGAATCGATGATGATATTACAACCTACGACATTCGTATGAAGGAGCCTAACAGAGAGCCTGTTTTAACAAACTCCGCAATTCACACAATCGAGCATATTTTTGCAACATATGTAAGAAACACAGAGTTTGGCGACAATATTATTTACTTTGGTCCGATGGGATGCAGAACAGGATTTTATTTTCTCACAAGAAGTTTGAGCGATAATTATTCAATTCAGCTCATTAAAGACGCATTTGAATATATTGCAAATTTTTGGGAAAAGATTCCGGGAGCATCGCCGAAAGAATGCGGCAATTGTCTTGAGCATAACCTTCCGCAGGCAAAAGCCGAAGCAAAGGAATTTTTGAATGTAATCAAAGATTGGACTAAGGAAGACCTTGTTTACCCCACCGCAGAAGATGACGAATAATTAATCCCGACACAAAAAAACAACCCCATCGTGATTTTGTTTTCACGGTGGGGATTTTTATTGAAAGTCATTACCTGTCAATCTTTTTGTATTTGTATTATCGTCGGTATAAATCTCGGGATACCAATTTGACGAAAAGCGATAAGGGTTTGTTTCGCCGTTTTTGTCATACCAAGCCTGCGGATAATGCACGCTTTCGTTATCGATTGCCGTTGTTGATTTTTCCGTGTTCTTTTGGGTGTTTTTTACACAAAGAACAACAAATTTGAAATTCGGCATAAAATCGCTGTCAACGCTGAGTGTCAAAAATTTGTCGTCATACGAGAAGTTATACCCTGTGTCATACAGACGGCGCGACTTGATTTTATCAACATACGAACGGAAACTTTTTTCGGTCATATTGCCGTAGCAGTTATACGGAAAAACATAGCCCGCGTCATCTGTTGCAACGGTGTTTGTATAAAACGAGGCAATTACACGGTAATTGCTTTTTGAATAAAGCGTTGTTAATTCATACATTTGTGACGAATCCAAAAATGCATCGCGTGTTGAATAAAGCGATTCAAGATCATCAAAGCCGTCGGCATTTGAAACATCAATACTTTGAAACTGTTGTTCGTTTTTAACATCAAAATTCGGATACGCATAAGCGTAATTATTCTCTTTGTCGGAGGTTGCAACAATAAATGCATCCTTATCATTTGGCGAAATTTTGCAAACAACATTTTGGTTTTTGCCGTATTCGCCGCACATTTCCTCTAAAATACCCTCGGGGAATTCTACATCCGGGAACTCTTTTTTGTAGGAATTGAGATATGCAACGCGGCTGTATTCATAAAGGCGACAGCCGCCGTATCCTGCCGCGCCGATTGTAACTACAACGGCGAGAAATATTGCAAATTGCTTTGTAAGCATCTTTTTAAACGAATGCCCTGCCGCCGGAAAAATTTCGTCGCGAAACATCTCCTTAACGAATACAAACGGCTTTACAAAAACAGCGTTAATGCTTTTTTTTATAACTGACTTAATTCTTTTCGGCGAAAACTTTTCCTTAATGGTTTTTTTCGGTAACTTATGCTCAACGGATTTGTACCAAATAAACCCATCCTCAAGTTCACCGTCAGGCAATGCCCGGTGCTCGGCGTTTTCCGTCAAATCCTCTGTGTCTGATTTTTCAATCGGCTCTGCCGAATTTTCGGCGCTTAAATTCTCGGCAGTTTTTTCGTCAACCGTAATGTTTAATTCATCGGATTCCGAAATTTCCCCATCCGACTTTTCGTCTTTATGCTCGGGAGGGTCAAGTTCCTGCTGTTTTTCTTTTTTCAGGCGCCTTTTTTCTTCCTTCTTGTGTTGCTTTTCATCTGCTTTGAGGCGTCTTGCCAAAAGCTCCGCTTCAAGTTTAGCGCGTTTTGCCGCTTTTTTTGCCGCCTTTTTGTCATCTTTCGGAGGCGATAACGGCTCTTCGTTATTTTCCGCCTTGGCATTGTTATCGTCGGGCAAAGATTCGGGCAGATTGTTTACTGCCTTATTTTCATCGTTTTCGGCTTGCTCATCATTTTTTTCAGGCTCGTCAATCGGTGACTTGTCGTTTTCTTTTTTTAAACTTACGGACTTTGCCCCGTCCTCCGTTTTCGACGGTTTCGTATCGTCTTTCGATTGGTTTGGCTCTTCTTTTTTCTCTTTTTGAGCCTCCTCTTCAAGGAGCTTTTGTCTTTCTTTTTCCTGCTCCTCTTTGAGTTTTGCCTGAGCGGCACGCCACTGCGCATCCTGCCGCTCAAGCGGTCCGC
>CAVGLE010000015.1:0-12597 GCA_963630035.1 Mediterraneibacter torques | reverse complement strand
GCCACTGCGCATGCTGAAGCTCAAGCTGTGCGCGTTCAAGCTCTTTTTTGCGTTGACGCTCTCTTTCAGCCTCTTCGCGAGCCTTGCGCTCACGCTCCAAACGCTCGCGCATTTCTTTTTCGCGAAGTTCGCGCTCCCTGCGCTCTTTTTCCTCCTGCGCTTTGCGCTCTTCCTCGCGCTTTTTGCGCAGTCGCTCCTGCTCAAGGCGTTGGCGCTCCGCCTCCTCGGCGGCTCTTTGCACCCTTGATTTGGCTTTGGGCGGCACTTCGGGTGCGGCGCTCTCGCCTGCCTCATTTTCCTCGCGGCGCTGTCTGAGTGATATTAAAATGTCATCAAGTTCATTATATCCGCTCATTTAAAACAAAATTCTCCGACTATTTAATAACTGTCTTTCTTGCGTTTTCGACAGCTCTTTCAATCATTTCATCTGCATTTTTCAAAGCTTGTTCTGCTTTTTCGACATCCTCGATTTTTGCGCGCGTTTTGGGGTGCTTCGGTGTGAATACGGTACAGCAATCCTCATACGGCTGAATCGAAGTTTCAAATGTGTCGATTTTTCTTGAAATTGCAACGATTTCATCCTTGTCCATACCGATGCACGGTCTGAAAACAGGCATATTTGTCACTGCATCGGTGCAACCGAGTGCATAAATTGTTTGACTTGCAACCTGACCGACGCTTTCACCGGTGATAAGCGCATAACAATTTTGATTTTGAGCGATTTTTTCGCTTATCTTCATCATAAATCTGCGCATAATTATGGTGAAATATTCCTCAGGGCAGTTATCTCTGATTTGCTCCTGAATTTCCGTAAACGGCACAACATATGTTGCAATCATACCGCTGTATTTTGCAACCCTGTGGAGCAAATCCATAACCTTAAGCTCTGCAAGCTCCGTTGTGTACGGCGGCGATGCAAAGTGAACGGCAATAAGTTCAATTCCTCTTTTTGCCATCATATAAGCTGCAACAGGCGAGTCAATGCCGCCGCTGATGAGAACAGCTGCCCTGCCGCTTGTGCCGACGGGCATACCGCCTGCACCCTTAATATTATTGCCGCGAATGAACGCATAATTATCGCGCACCTCAACGGTTACCGTAACCTCGGGGTTGTGAACATCAACCTTAAGATGATTGAATTTTGACAAAAGGTAACCGCCGAGTTCTCTGCTGATTTCGGGAGATTTGAACGGAAACTTTTTGTCGCTTCTTTTAGCCTCAACCTTAAATGTTTTAGCCGCCGAAAGTTCGTCCTTAAGATATTCTGCGGCGGTGGTCATAATTGAGTCCATATCTTTTTCGGCAAGAGCGGCTCTTGAAAGTGCCGCGATACCGAAAACTTTTTTCAAAACATCAACCGCATCGTCGAGGTCAAGTTCCCTGTCCTCGCTCTCAACCATAATTGTTGACTGACTTTTTGTGAATTTGAAATCGCCGAGATTTTTCAGTGCTTTTCGCATATTTTTAATCAAAACATCCTCAAATGTGTTTCTGTTAAGTCCTTTAAGCACAAGCTCGCCGTTTTTAATTAATATAATTTCCTGCATAATTTATACCTACATCGGATATTGAGCGACCGTTTTCCCGATTGCATTAACAAGTTCGTCAATATCGCCTTTAGTCGTTGTTCGTGAAAAACTCACTCTGATTGATTTTTCAATAATTTTATCATCAAGTTTCATCGCAGTTAAAACATGACTGCGCTTGCCTTTTGCACATGCCGAGCCGTTTGAAACATAAACGCCGTATTTTGACGATAAATGTTGAACAACGGTTTGGCTTGTCATAAATGTCGGCACAAAAAGATTGATGATGTAGTCGCTTGCATCGTCGCCGCTGTTGATTTTGACACCCGGCACCGAGAGCAAGCCCTCTTTTGCGTAAGCATTGATTTCTTTGATTTTTTCGCTTTGTTTTTTCAAATCGGGAATAAGGTCGGCGGCAACGCCGAATCCTGCGATAAGCGGAATTGCCTCTGTTCCGGGGCGGAGCTTTTTTTCCTGCTCGCCGCCGAAAACACGCGGCAAAATACGCGTTCCTTTTTTGACATAAAGTGCGCCGACACCTTTCGGACCGTGAATTTTGTGCGCCGTAACAGTCACAAGGTCTGCACCGAGTTTTGACGGCTTGACCTCAAGCTTGCCGAACGCCTGAACACAGTCTATATGAATCAGTGCGGGGGCGTTTGCCCTTTTCACTGCCTTTTTGATTGATTTAACGGGCATAACCGAGCCGACCTCGTTATTGACATACATCATCGACACTAATATTGTGTCCGAATTTACCGCGTCAAATACCTGCTGCTCCGTAATTCTGCCCTGCTTGTCGGGCATAAGACGAACAACCTCAAAGCCCTGTTTTTCAAGCTCGTCAACGGATTGCAAAACGCTTTCGTGCTCAATCGAGGTTGTTACAATTCGCTTGCCTTTTCGTTTTCCTGCCTCTGCCGCGCTCAAAATCGCAAGATTGTTGGCCTCCGTGCCGCCCGAGGTGAAATAAACCTCCTCGCTCTCACACGAAAGCGCATTTGCGATTTTCTCTCGCGCTGCTCTCAATTCCAAATTGGCATTCAAACCCTCTTTGTGAAAACTCGAAGGGTTGCCGAAATTGACAGTGAGCATTTCGTAAATTTTATCCGCAACCGCCTTGTCGGGCTTTGTCGTTGCGCTGTTATCTAAGTAAGCCATATTATTTATTCATTAATTCCTTAAGTTTGAACGCCGCCGCAATCGTTTTGGCGTCCTTTATTTCGCCGCTCATAATTCGCCTGATAAGCTCGTCAAAGCTGATTTGGCAAACCTGCAAAAATTCATCGTCATCAAGATTTTGTTCCTCAAATGTAATGTTTTTTGCGGCATAAAGCCTAATAATTTCGTTTGTGTAACCGGGTGACGGATAAATCTCGCCGAGCGAAATATATTCTTCGGCAATGCCTCCGGTTTCTTCCTTGAATTCGCGCTTGCCTGCCTCAAACGGATCCTCGCCTTTTTCAAGTTTGCCTGCGGGGATTTCGTAAATTGTTTCTTTATACGGATACCTGAATTGACGCACAAGCACGACCATATCGTCTTCGGTAACACCGATAACGGCAACTCCGCCCGGATGGTCAACACATTCTCTGTCTGCCTTTTGGTCATCGCAAAGCAAAACATCGTCGACATGCATTGTGAGCACTCTGCCGTTGTAAATTCCGTTTACCTTTTCTGTTCGCTCATACAAGCCGAGAGCGATCGACTCAATATCTTCAACCTTGTCAACAATATATTTTGCGCCGCATTCGATAAATTCAAATTTACTGCCGTACCCCCAAAGAACACCTGCGCCGTCAACCATATCGGCTCTTGCACCGTCTATATCGTAAAATCTGTCGCCGACCATAAGCGCATCCTTAGGCTCGGTTTCAAGTTCTTTAAGGCAACGTGCTATTATATTTTGTTTTGATTCGCAATCTGCCGCAAAACTCGTTGCGCAAACTGAATCAAAATATTTTGCAATCGCAAATTTGTTCAAAAGTGTTTCAACGAAAACCTGTGGCTTTGATGATGCGATGCCGATTTTTACGCCGTCAACCTTAAGATTTATCAAAAGTTGTTTTATGTCTTTGTAAAGCTCACACTCATAAATGCCGGTGTTAGTGTATCTTTCTCTGAACTTTTGGACAAGCAAATCGGCGTCTGCCGCAGTCTGATTAAACTTTTCCTGAAATGTCACGAGCAACGGAGGGCCTATAAAGCAATCAAGCGTTTGCCAGTCGTCGCTCGGAATATTAAATGCATCAAGTGCGTATTTTGCACTTTTTTTGATACCTTCCCCGGTATCACAGATTGTTCCGTCAAAATCAAAAATAACCGATTTATACATTATTAAGACTCCACTTTTTTCATAAATCTGTCGCTGAGAACAACAAATCTTTCAATCTCTCCGGCACCGATAACAGTGCCGTCCTCTTCCTTTGCCTCAACCTTAAAGGTAAGTTTTCTGCCCTCAACATCGCTGTCAAGAAGAGATGCATATGCGGTGATTACCGAGCCTACTCCGCTTGCCTTGATATGGCTTACCGAAATATTTGTGCCGACGGTTGTTTCGCCGTCGTCAAGAATATCGACAACTGCTGCGCATGTTGCCTTTTCCATAAGCGCAATCATAAACGGAGTGCCGAAAACCTGAAGCGAGCCGCTTTGTGCCGCAACGGCTGTGTTTGTGGAATTGACGATAGTCAAAGCCTCGCCCTTAAGTTCGCCTTTAAAATTTTTCATATTCGTCACCTCGTAAAATATTTGCAATTACTCAGTTAGGTATTATATCATATAATCTTGAATATTACAAATAAATAAATTAAAAATATATAAATCAAAACGGCACCGCACAAAATTGATTTGAGAGGTGCCGTTTTGCCTTGATTTTCATATACTGATATAGGTAAAATTACAGACGGCGATGAAAATACAGTGGCATTTTGCCCGTGAGGAGCTGTATTTTCTGTCTGATGACATATATCAGCACAAATTATTCAGCCTGTCGTATTCGTCAAGGCACTTTGAAAGCGCAATATAGCAGTATTTCAGGTTTTTGTTCACAATATCTTTTGCGGTTGAAATATGCCTTGAAACGGTCGGCTGTGACAGTTTGAGAATATCGGCAATTTCGGATTGTGTTTTGTGATTTATGTATTTGTAACGAAGGCACATATTCTGCCTTTGTGTCAGCTCGTTTTTCATAATCAAATCAAGCACCGTACCGACTGCGGATTGCTGTGCCCTCTCCCTGTCATATCCGTCCGATGCCTTCGGATCCCGTGCCAAATAATAGCCGTCGATAAAATCAATCATACAAATCCTCCTCATAATAACCGTTAAGCAGTGACGCCGTTCTTTTGCATTCACAAGCCATATCGTAATAAATTCTGATTCGTTTTCTCAGCAAGTACAAATCCTGCCCCCTGTAAACGCAAAGCAAGGGCTTCAGAGCGTCCATTTTAGCGTTCAGTCTGTCGTACTGCTGCTCGTATTCACGAGCCAATTCTTCAATTGTCATCTGCCATTCCTCCTTCATACATATCTTTGCATACAAGATTGACTGAGTGGTAAGAACAAAGCTGTCGCCACAGTTAATATTTTTGGCGCACTTTGAACGCTGCACCGAAAAATTCTCCCCGAATCCCGATGTAAAATCAATCTTGATATTCATATTAATAGAACATTTGTTCTTTGTCAATGTTTACGGGTTCAGTGTCCAATAAATTGTCATTTATCCGACAAAGCACGACAAAAAATGTTCGTCATTTTCCACCTATTGTAAATTACGACAAAAGTTTTAAAAACAGCACTTGACAAACTATGCAAATTTTACTATAATTAATAGGCACTCAAGACGGAGCCGCAACCGTGTTGAGTAACCTGTCCTCCTATAGTTTGTTATAGACAGAGAGGAGTTAAGCCGAGTGTTATGCTCGGCTTTTCTTCTTTTTACAGAGCATTTATATTGCAACCGCACAAAATATGTTATATAATAAAGTCGGTGATAATTATGAAAAAGATAGCAGTAATAAACGATTTATCCGGATTTGGCAAATGTTCGCTCACAGCCGCTATACCGATTATTTCGGCACATGGTGTTCAGTGTTGTCCGCTGACAACGGGCATTTTTTCAAACCAAACAGGGTTTGACAGCTACAAATATCTTGACTGCACCGATATTATGCAGGATTTTATAAACGAGTGGAAGGCACTCAATGTTAAATTTGACGGAATACTTTCAGGCTTCATCGCAAACAGCAGGCAAGGCTCGATAATAAGCGATTTTATAGACGATTTCAAAACACCGGAAACGCTTGTTGTGGTTGACCCTGTAATGGCAGACGACGGAATACTTTATGATTGTTATGACGACAATTCAGTTTCGCAAATAATTGCGCTTACCGAAAAGGCAGATATAATCACTCCGAATTTGACCGAACTTTGCATAATCTGCGACGAAAATTACAGCGAAACAATTAAGCTTTCCAAGGAAAAACTGCTTGATAAAATAAAAGCCATGTCAATTGAACTTGAACAATCGGTTGTAACAACCGGAATACAGATTTCCGACAGTGAAATTGCTTCGACAGTTTATCAAGGCGGCAAATTTGACATTGTAACAACGCAAAAAATCGGCAGAAGTTTTTCCGGCACGGGAGATATTTTGTCTTCGTTTATCACAGCTCAATGCGTAAACGGCGCATCGCTTTATGAGGCTGTTAAGCGCGCTTGCGCATTTATTGAAACTTCGATTAAAGATACGGCTAAGCGGGTAGGCGAGGTTGATGCATATCCTTACGGAACAGATTTTGAGCCGCATTTAAAATATATCGAATACTGATTTGCCGCTATAAAAAGCATAATCGGACAAAACAAAAAGAGTATGCAGTGCGCCCCAACCTTACTTCGGTGCACTGCATGCTCTTTTGTATTTGTATTTTGTATGTTTAAATATCGTGGCGTGTATCGTCCTCATAGCATTCGCAAAATCTTGCTTGGAACGACGGCTCCTCATCGCCTGCATAAAGGTGGCTCAAATCGCCAAACTGAGTACAAACAAATATCGCCTTGCCCTTTTCTCTTTCTTCGGTAACAAGGCGTGTAACGGATGTCGGCAACGCCCTGAAATTGTGCCATGTTATCATTGGCGAAGTGCTGAAAATACGCGACAAAATAACGGATTCAACACCAAAATGACAAAACAAAACAACGATATCGTGGTTAGAACGGACAACTCTGTAGATTTTACCGTTTTTAACATATCCGTGTTTTTCAAGCAGTTCGTCAATGCCATCGCAAACAGCACGATAATGCTTTTTTACATCGCCTTTTTTCATAAGCGGCACATCAAGCCAGCGGTCATAATCATAATAATCGTATATCTCCGTCCAATATGACGGCACTCTGTCCCAGCATTGTTCCTTCTTTAATCCATTGCGCACTTTGCCTTCAAATTCACGCAACCACGGAAGCGTTTCGGCTTGCATACCGAGCTTATCAAGCGTGTATGAAGCAGTCTTTTGCGCTCTGCCGAGCGGTGAACAATAAATTTTTGAAATGTTGTATTTTGAAATTCTTTCGGCAAGCAACTTTGCCTCGCGAACACCTTTTTCCGTCAAACTGTCATGAACATAATCAGGATCGCCGTGGCGAATAATCCAAAGTTCCATAATATTTATACTTCCTTTTATCTTGTTTCATTATTTATGGTTTTGGCATTGACATATTGCACACCCGAAGTCGGTGCTTCGCCGGTTTTTGCCTGAATAAGTTCCTCGCAGGTAACAAGCTGATATCCTTGTTTAATAAGCTCCGGTACCATCCTTTTAACTGCGTCGGCTGTTGTTGAATAAATTTCGTGCATGAGAATTATATCGCCGTCTTTAACATTTTTCATAACAGCATCATACACATGGTCGGCATTTCTGTATTTCCAATCCTGCGTGTCGAGCGACCAATAATAAAGAGGCATATTTTCCGCCTCGCACTCGTTGCGAATGGTTTGCGTCGTGTTTCCGCCGGGAGAACGAAATGCCGTCGGATATTGACCGCACGCATTGTAAATCGCATCGCTCGCCTTTTTAATATCGGATTTTGTAACCTTTTTGCCGTAGTGAGAATGGTCGAAAGTATGATTGCCGATCTCACATCCGAGAGCGATCTTGCGTTTTAAATTTTTCGGATGATCCTTCGCATTTTGACCAACCATAAAAAATGTTGCGCGCGCATTATATTTTTCAAGCACATCAAGAATATCGTCGGATGCGGTATTGTAACCGGGACCGTCATCAAATGTAAGAGCGATCATCGGCTTTTTTTTGTCAATATCGGCGGCAAGCTTAACCGATTTATAGACCTTAACGGTTTTAATATCGCTCCATTCGCCGTTATAAACACTGTTGCCGTCTTTGATATAGGCACGCATTCTGACAGAATAAGCGTCGCCGTCCTTAAGCCCGTCAATTTCACAGGAGGTTTTCGAATTATCCGAAACGCTTTGTGTTTTTGCAGCGCTCATATCACCGTTATCGCCCTCGGCATATTGAATTTGATAGCCGTCCGCATTTGAATCGCCGTTCCATTCAACGGAAATTACTCCTGATTTTTGTGACAAGACACTTTTAATTTTTGCCTGCTCGGGAGGTACGCAGACACGCACGGTCGCAGACTCCTTGCTTTCAAACGATTTGCCGAATGATTTTCTGACAGCGGTCACATAAAAATCATATTTTTCCGCCGATTTTACATTGTCGAAAATATAAGAAGTTGCATCTTCACCGTCAACATCGGCAATTTTTTTAAATTCGGCACCGTTTGTGCTTTCATACACATTATAACCGATGCAATTTTTGACTGAATCCCACTTTACGCCGATACTTTTTCCGTCACTTTCCACAGCAGCGGCAACGCTTGCTACCTGCTCAACATTTGAATCCTTGCTGTATTTTGCAAAAACTCCGGCACAAATTCCGATTACAACAAGAACGGCAATAATGATTTTTGATTTTTTTGACATATTAATCCCTTACTATCTGTATTTTGTGCCGCGGCAAATATTACCTTGCGGTAAGGTCATTATATAATATGCCAACAAAAAATTCAATAATTATAAATATTTTAAGAAAATATAAGAATTCGGAAAAATATGATTCAAAAAATTTCATTGTCAAAGCGGCAACTTCTTCATAGAATGTAAGGAAGTAAGAACAAAAAGTGCTTCAAATACTTATGTGAAGGAGTTTTTTTATGCCAAACAACCCGATTATCCCGGCAGGTGAAAGACGCATAAATGAAGCAGTTTGTATCGACACGAAAAGGATATACGATTCGTGCGTCAGCAAAGACTGCTTGGAGGATTTGAGAGTTACATTTTTCGGGACATCGCAAAGGCTTATCGACGAAGCGGTAACGGTTAAATGCCGTGACTGCACAATCAGCGCCGTCAGTATTGATGTTGAGGATGTGCCGTTTAACAGAGGTTTTTACAATGTAAACATTCATTTCTATTTCCAGCTCAGATTTGATACTTATGCCGCACCGTGCACAACACCGTTGGTTGCTGTGGGTTACACAAGTTTTGAAAAGAAATGTATTCTCTACGGCTCGGAGGGCGATGTAAAAATCTTCACCTCCGACATCGCAAGCGAGCAACTTGACTGCCCCGAAGCACCGCAATACACAAATCCGGTCGCAAAGGTTCAGGCAGTTGACCCTGTTGTTTTGCAGGTTGATGCCATTGACACATGCGATTGCTCGATTCCGTGCGTAACATCATTTCCGCAATCAATTCTTAATGCGTGCAATGAACCCGGAATACCGTCAAGTCCGTCAAAAGCGGTGATTGTTTCGCTCGGGCTTTTCTCAATAGTTCAAATGGAGCGTGATGTGCAAATGCTTATCCCGGCGTACGATTTTTGTATTCCTGACAGAGAATGCAATTGCTCAACACAAAATCCGTGCCAAACATTCCAAAACATTGAGTTCCCCGTTGACGAATTTTTCCCGCCAGACAAGGACGAAAACTGCCCATGCTCCGCCGGCACCGACCGATTGGCAGACGAGTCAAACAACAATAATAACGGCAGATAATACACCCGCCGCATAAAATACACCCCTTGAAGTAAATCAAGAGGTGCCATACTGTCAATAATCCGCTGAAACACGCCAATTGTTTTGTAAAGTATCAAGCATATGGATGGGGGGGTATCCCATACCAAGGCAAAATTTTGTAACAACATAATTCAAAAAAAGATCGCCGCAAGTATCGAGCTTACGGCGATTTTGCAGTTTTTGTTTTTACTTTATTTTACCTTGGCAGACAGCGTATTGCTCCAATACGAATATACTTTTTTGTTGCCGCGTTCCTTGTATGCGCGTATACGCACATAATATTTTTTGTTTGACTGTGCCGTTTTAATTGTAGTTTTGGCACTGCCTGCTTTTTTTACATAAACAGACTTGGTGTTTGACGAAAAGTCATTTGTGGTGCTCCACATTACCTGATATCCGCTGATTCCGGCTGCCTTTTTCCAATTTACTTTAATTTTTTTCTTTGCCGTTGATTTTGCGGATGTTGCTTTTATTGTGTTCGGTCTTGTGTATGTTTTAATTGATGCGCTGCTCTCACCGACTGTTTTTTCACCGCTTTGAATTGTTTTGTATGCGCGAACCTTGAAATAATATGTGGTGTTTGACGCAAGTTTACTCACTTTTGCCGAATTTGATTTGACATCGGCATATTTTGTGTATTTTTTGGATTTTGCGTTATAAACATAAATCCTGTAATAATCGGCATTTTGCTTTGTCCAGGAAAGCTTGACGGTATTTGGGCTCATTGATGATACTTTGAGCCCGGTAACCTTGCCGGCGGCTGTGGATGCAGTCAGTTGGCTTGAAAATGAGCCGTAATATGTTTTGCCGCTTACATTCTTATAGGCGCGTACTCTGAATTTGTAATCGGTTCCGCCCGAGAGTTTTTTGAGCGTGTAAGTATTTGACGAACCGGTGTAGGCATTTTTCCATCCGTTGCTGTAGTATTGAAGATTGTATCCGCTGACGCTTTCGGACTTGCTCCAATTGAGTTTTATTGAGTCAACGGTTGCAGATTGAGCCGTCGGCTTTGCCGCCTTTTTCGGCACAATTTCAAAATGCTCGGTCATTGAACCGAATTCCGTATAATCGTTAATGCCGGTTACTGTTATTTTTGCTTTGCCGATTTTTGTATTATCGGAATAAGAAAGCGTGTAGTCGCTATTTTCTTTAAGCTTTTTTGTTTTGTAATAAACTGATATTTTCGGCTCTATTTTCTTGCCGGTATATGCAAAAGTACCTGCGTCGGAAACGGTGAATTTCTTTTCATTCGGGTCGATATACATAAAGTTGCAGTCAACTTTGCCGGGTATTCCGGCAACTGCGCCTTTTGAGGTATATTGCCACATAGAATAATCGCCCTTGTAGCCTGTATTTGAAACATAGTGTGCAAGCCAAATATCAATGCCCTCCTCCTTGAGGGTTGAATAATTCATTTTGTCTTCAAGAAAACTTTTGCTTGCATAAACCATCGGCATAAAGCCAGCTTCCTCAATCATATCGCAAAATGTCACGGCTATTTTTGTTTGCTCGGATTTTGATAAATGCGCATTGTACAGTCTTCCGACAAAACTTCCGTTTTTTTCGGCATATTCAATGTCATAAGCAATTGGCAGGTCAAATTTGTATTTTGAAATTAAGTTTAAAACATGCGTAGCCTCTTTTTTTGCATCTGCAACGCTTACTGCCTGTGAATAAAAATACGCGCCTACCTTTACACCTGCTTTTTGGGCATTTGTAACATTTTGAACAAAATATTTGTCGTCGATAAATGTACCTGCGCTTCCGTATCCGCGACAGCCGACCCTTATCATTGCAAAATCGACACCGTCCGCTTTCGCTTTTTTCCAATTTATATCCTCTTGATATGACGAAACATCAACGCCGTCATATCTTTTGAATTTGTCAAATCTTGTTTGGTGCGTATATGTACCGCTCAGAAACGGGCTTGACGATTTTGTTGTCGCAAGCGCAACAACAGGAGCTTGTAACAAAAGCATCAGTACTAAAACGAGTGATAAAACAGTTTTGAATTTATACTTCATAATTTCCCCAATCTTTAGGCGTTTGCCTGATTTTTTAATTTAGTTAAGTGCGCTAAATATACCAATAGTTTTTATCGACATATTTGGAGTCTATTCCGTCGCATCTGCCGGTTTTTGAATATTGCCAAATATCGTATTTGCCGTTATAGGTGTTTGATTTGTTGTAATCGGCAACCCAAATTGTAATGCCGCTGTTCAGGCTTTTGACATCGATTTTTGACTCGTAAAAATGAGTGTTGGCATAAACCCCGGGTTTGTATCCGGAGTCGGACACAGTGTCACAAAATGCGTTAATAATTTCCGATGCCTGATATTTTGTGAGATTTGCGTTTTTTAACCTGCCTCCGAGCGAGCCGTCTTTTTCGTACGCATATTCAAAATCAATCACAACAGGGAGAGAAATATCATAGTGTTTGATTATTTCAACAGCATATTCGGCCTCTTTAATTGCTTCGTCTTTTGTTATTGCCTGCGAATAAAAATAAACTCCGACAGGCACATTTGCTTTGTTGGCGTGCTTTAAATTATATTTTGCCTTGCTGTCTGTGCTGAGCGTGCCGTTTGAATATCCGCTGTATCCCACACGGATAAATGCAAAATCAACATTGTCGGCAACTGTTTCCCAATCAATGTCGCCATTATGCGAGGAAACATCGATTCCGCTGACATAATCTTTGTCGGTGTTGAATTTGAAGTTTTCAACCTTGCTGTTATGTATTGCAACCGCAACGGCGCAAAGCCCCGCAATCAAGGCAACGCAAATAATTATAATAACGGCATTTACAGCCTTTTTCTTCTTTTTTGAGAGTGTTTTGTATTTGCGCTTTAATCTGTTAAGCCTTATTTTAAAACCTGAGGACTTTTTTCTTTTCCTCCGTTTTTTCTTTGTTTTAGTATTCATTTTAACCTCAATTCATACGGTGAAGCACCGTTAGGTTAATATATTA
>CAVGLE010000014.1:15972-29237 GCA_963630035.1 Mediterraneibacter torques | reverse complement strand
ATGTATTTAGGAGGAGAAACATGAGTCCGGCAATTATAACCTTATTGGTATTGTTGGTCATGGTCGTTCTGTTCGTGACCGAAAAACTCCCCGCCGCTCTTGTCGCCATGCTGGGCGGCAGCGCCCTCGTGGTGTGCGGCATTATTGAACCCGCAAAGCTCTTTTCCGCGTTTTCCGGCAGCACCATCGTGCTGGTGGCTGCCATGATGGTGGTCGGCTCCGCCCTGTTCCATACGGGCATTGCCGCGAAAATAGCAGATGTTCTGATCAAAGTGACCGGCACATCGGAAAACGGCATTATGATCGCCTTCATGCTGGTCGCAACCATCATTTCCGCCGTTTGCAGCGGTGTGGCGGTGGTGGCCATGCTGCTGCCCATTGTGATTAGCGTCAGCCAGCGGGCAGGCGTTTCCGTCTCCCGCCAGCTGATCCCCATGTCCTTCGCCGCCAGCTTTGGCTGCAACCTGACCCTGATGGGCGCCGCCAGCAACATCGTGGTCAACGGTGCGCTGGAGGATCTGGGTGTCCCCACCATGGGCTTTTTCGAGCTGGGTAAGGTCGGCATTCCCGTCTCCATCGCGGGCATCGTATTCTTCCTGACCATCGGCAAGAAGTTCCTGACCCCCGGTGACACCGCCGATAAGGAGTATCTGGCGGAGTATACCGGCAGCAACAAGGGCGTCGAGTTCAACAGGCCCAAGGCCATCCTCTGCCTCATTATTCTGGCCGTTCTGCTGGTGGCCATGGCCTTCGACATCGAGTGGATGCCTATGTACCTTGCCGCCGCGTTCGGTGCTTTTGTTCTCGTGCTGACGGGCTGCATCAAGCAGAACGATGCCTATAAGTCCATCGACCTGTCCACCCTGTTCATCGTCGCCGGTATGAGTGCCGTTTCCGCGGGTATGAGCAGCAGCGGCGCCGGCGCGCTCATTGCTGACACCGCCGTGAGGCTGCTGGGTGAGCACCCCAACAAGCTGCTGGTGCTGGCGATCATCCTTATCCTTGTGACGCTGCTGACCAACGCCATGATGAACACCTCCTGCGCCCTGCTGGTCACGCCGCTGTTTATCCCCATCGTGCAGGCGTTTGACATGAACACCACCGCCGTGGCCGTGGCCATCTGCGTGGCGGCGTCCTCCCCGTTCCTGACCCCTGTGGGCAGCGGCACCAACACCCTGATCGTCCGCCCCGGCAACCTGAAGTTCATGGACTTCTTCCGTCCCGGCCTGGGTCTGAGCATCGTTATCCTCATCGTGTCCATGATCTTCATCCCGATTTTCTGGCCGCTGTAAGCAAAGGAGCGTATATAAAATGAAAGCAATCGTAGTAGACAAGGATTACGGCAGCGTAACTGCCCAGGAGCTGGAGCGCGTATCCGCCGCCTATGCCCAGGCGGGCATCGAGCTGGCTCTGCTGGAGTACGAGGTCCTGCCCGAGCGGCAGAAAGAGCCGTCCGAGGAGGAAATTATCGCCGGCTGCAAGGAGGCGCAGGTGCTTTTGGCAACGGGCAACCCACCCATCACCCGCAAGGTGCTGGAGGCACTGCCGCAGGTCAAGTTTGTGCAGCGCTTCGGCGCGGGCGTCAACAGCATCGACCTGGACGCGGCGGCGGAGCTGGGCGTGATCGTCCTGAACCTGCCGGGCTTCTGTGCCAGGGAGCTGGCGGATGTGGCCACCGCCATGATTATGGGACTCATCCGCAACACGGCGTACTATGACCGCGAGGTGCGTAAGGGCAACTGGCCCAAGTGCAAGTATCTGCTGCCGCCGGATGTCCGCACGCTGACGCTGGGTCTGTACGGCTTCGGGCTGGCGGGCCGCCACCTGCATGACATCTTCCACAACGGCTTCGGCACCAAGGTCATCGCCTGCGACCCCTATGTCAGCGACGAGGTCAAGAACCAGTATCCTGATGTGCGCTTCGTCGGCTTCGAGGAGCTGATTACCGAGAGCGACATCATCTCCATCCACGTCATCCTCACCCCCGAGACTACCCACGTGTTCAACCGTGAGGTGTTCAAGAGGATGAAGAACACGTCCATGATCATCAACACCAGCCGCGGTCCTGTCATCGATAACGACGACCTGGCCTGGGCGCTGGAGACGGGTGAGATCCGCTATGCCGGTCTGGACACCGTGGAGCGCGAGCCGCTGCCGGAGAACGCCCCCTTCAAAACGCTGGACAACATCATCGTCAATCCCCACTGCGGCAGCTACGGCGTAGGCAGCAAGAAAACGCAGATCGACATGGTCTGCCAGCTCGTACCCGAGGCAAAGCAGACCGGCAGGCTGCCCGCCCGCTGCGTGGCGGATAAGGGTGTGCTGTCCCATGACACCGGTTATAAATTTATCTGATTAGGAGGACTGTAAAATGTCTGTCGGATGCAAAATTATCAAGGATTTTCAGCGTCCCGCGCCGGAGCTGGTCGAGCTGTTTCGTGACATGCCCGTGGCGAACATCGACGACTGCATGAACCGCACCGCCGCCGCGGATGCCGCCATCGAGCCTGTGGGCTACAAGGGGCAACTGCTGGGTACGGCCTTTACCGTCCGCGTGGCGCAGGGCGACAACCTGATGTTCCATGCCGCCATGGATCTGGCCAAGCCCGGCGACGTCATTGTGATCGACGCCGGCGGCTTCACCGACCGTGCCATTTTCGGCGAGCTGATGGCCACCTATTGCAAGAGCCGCGGCATTAAGGGTATCGTCTGCGACGGCGCCATCCGCGACCGGGGCGGTCTGGCGGAGATGGAGGATTTCCACGTGTATGCCCGCTCCGCCACGCCCAACGGCCCTTATAAAAACGGTCCCGGCGAGATCAATATCCCCGTGGTCATCGGCGGCAAGACCGTCTACCCCGGCGATATCGTGGTAGGTGATGACGACGGCGTGCTGTTCATCCGCCCGCAGGATGCCGAGGCGCTGGCCGCCGCTACTGCCGCCGTGCAGAAGAAGGAAGCCGACATTATGGCGCACATCCTCAACGACGGCACTTATATCCGCCCCTGGGTGGATGAAAAACTCTGCGAGATCGGCTGTGAGATCGTCGAATAATCAAGCGCATACTTAAAATATAGAAGGAAATCATAACATCCGGCTTGCGTCGGAGGTTATGATTTCCTTCTTACCCATACACCAATCGACGCCGCTTCAAGCCGCCGCCCGGATAACGCTGGCACAGGTGCTTCAGTGCCGCTTTTTTCACTTTCGTTACACCGTCTGGCGTCAGCATCTCACGCAGTCCCAACTCTCAGCGGATTTCTCCAACAGCTCCAAACTGGTATTTCGATAATCAAATAAATATGACAGATGGCACAAAATGCCCTTGACAAATCCCATCTTAGAAACAAATCTTGCTTGATTATTGTAAAAGACATCTTCCGTTTCGGCAGAGAACAAGCTGAGGCAGGAAGGCTTACACAAATAGTTTATCCGTCATTAGGAATCACATTTATTTCCATTCAGGAAAATGTAAACAGCACAACCGGCGACGGCATGGAAATGCTTCCGTTTTACAATATTTTCAATGAATGGTACGCTGCTCAGACCTCAAAGAAAATCCGTGCGGTATGGCAGTCAAAAGCAGAACATGGAAAGCGTGTTTCTCCAACAGTCCCTTTTGGATATATGAAAGACCCAGAGAATAAAGAACAGTGGTTGATTGATGAACCGGCAGCCGATGTTGTTCGCAAAATCTATTCCTTATGTCTCGCAGGACGAGGTCCGCTTCAAATTGCAAAGCAATTGGAAAAAGAAAATATCCTAATTCCGTCGGCATATTACGAAAGTATCGGCAGAACACACGCACGAAAAGTGCCTGGTGATTATTGCAAATGGGATCAGAAAACCATTGTAAGCATTCTTGAAAACAGACAATACACCGGTTGTGCAGTAAACTTCAAAAGTACGACTGTCAGCTACAAGGTTCACAAGGTAATTTATAACCCTGCCGAGGAGTATCAAATCATTCCCAATATGCAAGAGCCAATTATATCCGAAGAACAGTGGCTTAGGGTACAGGAACTGAGAAAACACCGCCGCCGACCTACAGCAACAGGAAGACAAAGTTTATTCTCAGGCTTAGTATACTGTCCTGACTGCGGAGCAAAATTACACTTTTGTGCGGCGAAAAGCCTTAAGCGAAATCAAGAATTTTGGCGATGTTCCAATTACAAAAGTGGCAGAGGCGAGTGCCAAATTCACTATATCCGGGATACGGTATTAGAGCAGATTGTACTTGAATCCATAAGAAGCTTGGCAGATTTTGTCAAGTGCTATGAGTCTGCATTTCTGTATATGCTTGCCAAGAAAACAAATCTTGTGCGGCAATCGGAGAATAAAAAGCTCAGATTATACGTTGAGCGTGGAGAAAAAAGAATAGCTGAAATCGACAGACTGATTGAGAAAGTATTTGAGCAAAATGCCGCCGGAATTCTTTCGAACGAACGCTTTTCCAAATTGCTTCAAAACTATGAGCGTGAGCAAAAACAATTGCAAACGGAAATGGAGAAAGGAAAAGCGTCATTAAATGATGCAAATCAAAAAGTTACCGACCTCAGGCTACTGCTCCGCACTCTCCGTGAAATTACGGAGATTAAGGAACTTACGCCAACGCTTGTGAATACACTGATTGAACGAATTGAAGTTCACAATAACGATAAATCAAGCGGTCATTGCTATGTCAAGGTGGATGTATATTTTACCGCAGTCGGAATGGTTGATATACCGACCGAGCAGGAACTCCTTGCCATATTGGAAGAGGTACAGCAAAATCCTCAGGAATTTAGATTTATAGCATAGCATAAAAAATCGGTGCAACCCTTTTCTGAGTTGCACCGTGGCTATTACATTAAAACATCCTTATGTGGTGTTGGCATATGCAGTGTCCCTGATTTTTTATTCAATTTGATTGTTTAGGTAAAATTTCTTCAATAAATTCGCCGACTTTTTCCTTATCTGCGCTGTTGAGCTGACGGTATTTCATAATAATCAGCTTTTCGTTGTTTTGCAACTCGCTCAAATATCTGTCGCCGTAAACATCGTCGTTGTATTTATTACCGCTTGATACCGAAAATCGGCTGTCGCCCGATCGTGCGGTGTTGCCCATCAATGTGTCAAGGCTGATATTATACATCTGTGCAATTTTAAGCAGCATTTCGTGCTTAGGACTGCTTCTGCCGGTCTCCCACGAACGGTATGTGCTTGAGTCGGGAAGACCAAGTGCGTTAGCAACATCTTCTTGGCGCAAATCGTTTTTCTTTCTGTATGCAATGAGCATATTTTTTATTGTGTTTTTAACAGTTGAATTAGACTCCATATAATCACTCTCTCTTTTTCCAGGTGAACATTATTAACATCCCTTTGTGACAATTATACACTTTATCAGCTAAAATTGCAAGTAAATTTTTCTTTTTCGACAACACAAATTATTACAATTTAAGCCTTTAAATTGACAAAAGCATTGATAAATGGTACAATTTATTCATAAATTTAAGACACTTTAAGGCAAAACGAAAAATGGTGATTAACTCATGAAAAAAAGATTATCTAAAAAAATACTTTGCATTATGCTGTCAATTTCGGTTGTTGTTTGCTCAGGCGCGGCATTTTCAATGTCAATTGAGGCAGCAAATTATACCGAACAGCTAAAGGCAAAGGGCTTCCCAGACAGTTATGTCGGCTATCTCGTCAAGCTTCACGATAAATACCCCGATTGGGATTTTGAACCGTTTAAAACAAATCTCAATTGGTCCGATGCCGTGGCAGGCGAGCGCAAGCCCCATTCAAAACAGCTCATCCAAAAGCAGTCGGGTCTTTCAAATGATTATTATTGCACATGCTCAACTTGCTATAAAAACGGCAAATTTGTCGCTCAAGAGGGCTCAAGTTGGTATTCTGCTTCCGAAAAAGCGGTTAAATATTATATGGACCCGCGAAATTGGCTGACAGAAAAATATATCTTTCAGTTTGAATCAACCGATTATAACAGCTCACAAACTCAGTCCGGCGTTGAATCGATAATTTCGCCGACATGGATGCATAATTCAAATATTACATATGTTGACGGCAACGGTTCAAGCCACACTATCAATAAAAAATATTCTGCCGCTATTCTCGAAGCCGCAAAGTCAAGCGGAATGAGTGCATATTATCTTGCATCAAAAATCGTGCAGGAGGTCGGCAGTACAACAAATACATATGCCTCCGGCGCAAACGGCAAGAAATCGCCGTTCTTGGGCATTTATAACTATTATAATATCGGCGCATACTCGGGCGGTATGGAAGGGCTTGAATGGGCGTCAGGCTATCTCAAAACAAATCAAAAAACAACACTTTATTCAACATACGACAGCAAAAAAGGCACCGTCGGCGGCACGAAAACTACAGTTTCGTCAGGGCAATATATGTCGTATATCGGCACTTACGGTAAATATTATAAGGTCAAGCTTTACAGCGGCAGCGGCAACAGTTTTTCAACAAGCGGAAATGTTGGTTATATTATCAATTCAAGCGATGTTTTGAGAAAAACATATTTTAATTACGAAAGACCGTGGACAAACCCATACAAAGCAATTGTAGGCGGCGCGCCGTATATTGCGAAAGGTTTTTCAAAATATCAAAACACAGGATACTTGCAAAAATTCAATGTAAATAAAAACTCGGGTAATCTTTATAACCACGAGTATATGGCAAATGTTCAGGCAGCATCTGCAGAGGCTTTAACAACATACAAGGCATATCAAAACGCAGGTATTTTAAAATCATCAAAGGTGTTTTATATTCCCGTTTTCAATAATATGCCATCGTCGCCTTGCACAATGAGCAGTTCAAATACAAATACAACAACTACTGCCTCGACAACCGTTAAAAATCTTAAGCTTACAGGCACCGCCGCAACATCGCTGTCGGTTAAATGGGACGCCGTAAGCAAGGCTTCAAAGTATTATATTGCTATTACAAACAATACAAAGGGCACATCGTTTTCAAAAACCGTCACAACCGCTTCGGCAACTCTAAACAATCTTACCTTGGGAAATCAGTATACTGTCAAAGTTTGTGCATATGTTTCGGGAAAATGGGGGGCTTACTCAAACAAAATCACCGCAAAAACGGCAAAGCCCGCAACAACATCAAAACCTAATGCACCCAGCGGATTAAAAACAACGGTTGTTTACACCGCTACGGCAAAACTTGCTTGGAATAAGGTTTCGGGCGCTTCGGGCTATTATGTATATAAATATTCCGGCGGCAAATACACAAAGGCTTATACAATTAAAGGCGGCTCAACAACAAATTGCACCGTTACAGGGCTTTCACCCGGCACAAAATATTATTATTGCGTTGCCGCATATAATTCATCACAAACGGGCAAAAAAAGTTCAAATCTTTCATTTGTTACCAAGCCAAACGGCACAAAGATCACTTCGTCATCAAGTCCGTCAAAAACAAAAATTAAAATAAAATGGCAAAAGCCGTTGCGGGCATACAACGGTTATCAAATCGTTTATTCGCGAAAGAGCAACTTTTCAAAACTTGTTGCCACAAAAAATATTACCGATAAAGCCACAACAACCTATACAGGTAAAAACTTCACAAAGGGCGTTACATATTATATCCGCGTCCGTTCATACAGAACGGTTGACGGCAAAAAATATTACAGCGCATGGAGCAATACCGTTAAGGTCAAAAGCAAATAAACAAAATAGTAAAGGCGCAATCCGTATCAAACGGTTTGCGCCTTTAACTTATGTCTGTAATTATTTTCCGTTGTCCATATATGCGCCGGATGCGGTGCAAAGAATTGATGTGTTTCCGAATTTGTAGTATCTTTTCAGCCCCAGTACAACCGAGCCGACATCGCTGACAACAAAATTGCTTTTGTCAATCCGTCTTACATTGCTTGAATTACAACAAACATATATGTATTTGTCATCCTGCGAAATAAATTCGGGTTTTACAAAAGTTTGCGCATTGGCAGAGCCGATACGAATGTCAATTTTTGCATTTTCAGCTGTATATCTGATAACACAGTTTTGCTCCCTACAACACGCCCAAAAATATTCACCGTCTGCGGCAAGACCGTTTACGATGCTGTCATTGTATTTCAGCGTGCTGCTCCATTTTATTTCGCCGTCGGAGTCAAACACTCCTGCCTGACCGTTAGGAAAAACAACAAGGACATTTTTGCTCGGCAAAATCATACTCTCGCACTCGGCATAGTTGTTCACCGCCGCAATAATGCTTTCGTATGACGAGCCGAATTTTATCATCAAATAAGCGTTTTTTGTTATAATCTCTTTTTTACCGCTTTTTAAATCAATTACAAAGCAGTTTGGCTTGTATGATGTAAAATCTCCGAGCAATACTTTTTCAACGATAATTATCTTATCGTCCGAATATTTAACAACATCAATTATTTCTTTGTTGCTTATTCTCAGCAAAGCCAATCATTCCTTTGTTAAATTATTTTTGTCTCTCGCATTTGTAAGAAAACTCAGCGTCATCAAGCTGTCGGTTAAATGAACATTTTCAACCAAAGCCTCGGGGTGAGCCATCGTAATGTCGTAGTTGGAAAAATTCCAAAAGCTTTTTATTCCGAGTCTGCAAAGCAAATCGGTAAGCTCTTTCATATCGTTGGCAGGTATACAGATTACGGCGCAAACAGGCTCGTTATCTCTGCAAAAATTCTCAAGATAATCAATGTGCCTTACCGGAATACCGTGAATTATTTTGCCGGAAATAGCCTCGTTCTTGTCAAAGATGCCGACAAGTTTGAATCCGCTTTGCCTTGTGAAAATTTTTGACGCAACAGCCTTGCCGAGATTACCTGCACCGATAAGTATTGCTTTAACATCATTGTTTACACATAAAATTTCGCCGATTTTATTGTATAATTCGGGAACATTGTATCCGTATCCCTGCTGACCGAAACCGCCGAAACAATTGAAATCGTGGCGGATTTGCGAAGCTGTAAGCCCCATTCTTTCCGCAAGCTCTTTTGAACTGATTCTGACGATGCCGTTTTCCTTCAGATTTTCAAGAAACCTGTAATAACGCGGAAGCCTTTTGATAACGGATATTGAAATGTCGTTTTTCTCCATTGGAATCACCACCGTATTATTGCTCGGGAAACGCCCGATGCAATTATTCTGCCATTTTAGTAATTGTATCCATTACATAATCACCGAATTCGTCACAGGTGCATCCTGTATTTCTGCCGGTGATAACATATTTCTTTTCCTCAAACATACATTTGTCAAGTGCTGCCTCAAGTGCGTCGGCTTGCTTTTGATATCCGATGTGAGAAAGAAGCATAACGGTTGCTCTGAGCATTGAGCACGGGTCTGCATACTTGCCTCTGCCCTCGTTTATCATACGCGGTGCCGAGCCGTGAATAGCCTCAAACATAGCATATTTTTTGCCGATGTTAGCCGAACCTGCTGTTCCTACGCCGCCTTGGAATTCTGCTGCCTCGTCGGTGATAATGTCGCCGTAAAGGTTAGGAAGAACAAATACCTTAAAGTCCTTGCGTCTTGCAGGGTCGATAAGTTTTGCGGTTGTAATGTCTATATACCAATCGTCTGTTACGATGTCCGGATATTCCTTGCCTATTCTTTGTGCGGTTTTAAGGAATTTACCGTCTGTTGTCTTGATAATGTTTGCCTTTGTGATGATTGAAACCTTGCCCTTGTGATTTTTCTCAGCATAATCATAAGCAAGCTTTGCAATTCTCTCACAGCCTTCCTGTGTTGCAACAGTAAAGTCAACAGCAAGGTCATCTGTGATATTTACGCCGTGAGAACCTACTGCGTAGCCGCCCTCTGTATTTTCACGGAAGAATGTCCAGTCAATGCCCTCTTCGGGTACCTTAACAGGGCGCATATTTGCAAAAAGGTCAAGCTCTTTCCTCATTGCAACATTTGCGGATTCAACATTCGGCCATGGGTCGCCCTGGCGCGGTGTCGTTGTCGGGCCTTTAAGAATAACATTGCAAGCCTTAAGTTCTGCAAGTACATCATCTGGGATTGCCTTGTGGCATGCCGCACGGTTTTCGATCGTAAGACCGTCGATTACCTTGAACTCAACTTTACCCGATTCAACCTCGTCTTTCAAAAGAAATTCGATTACTCTCTGGCTTTCCTTTGTGATGATAGGGCCGATGCCGTCGCCGCCGCAAATACCGATAACGATTTTGTCAAGCGACTGATAGTCTGTAAAATCTTTGTCTGCTTTAATTTTTTTAGCGCGGTCAAGCTGCGATTCCATAAGTTCACGGAATTTTGCAACTGCCTCGTCTATTGCTTTCTTTTCTTCGATTTCTGACATTTTTGTCTGCCTCCTCGGTTTTATTTATTAATTTCTCTTGTGTAGTCAAGAAGTCCTCCGCAAAGGAGCATTGCTCTCTGACGGTCCGAAAGGTGAGAGGAGTCAAGCTTGTATTCCTCGCCCTTTGTGATGTTTTTGAGCACAACCTCTTTGTGATTTTCAATGCAATCGCGGATGTCTGCAAGCTCAAGTTCATCCATTTGGTCTATTTTGTCATAATCGCTCTCATCAGCGAATGTAAACGGAAGAATGCCTGCGTTTACAAGGTTTGCAACATGGATTCTTGCAAAGCTCTTTGTGATAACGGCTTTAACTCCGAGATAAAGCGGAACGAGTGCGGCATGCTCTCTTGATGAGCCCTGACCGTAGTTTGCACCGCCGATGATAAAGCCTTTGCCCTCTGCCTTGATTCTCTCCGGGAATGTTTCGTCACAAACGCCGAAGCAGTATTGTGAAAGGTGAGGGATGTTTGAACGGTAAGGAAGAATCTTTGCGCCTGCCGGCATAATGTGGTCGGTTGTGATGTTGTCGCCGACTTTAAGAACAGCCTTTGCCTTGATTTCTTCCGGAAGCGGCTCTGTTTTCGGGAACGGCTTGATATTCGGTCCTCTGAGAACCTCAACATCCTTTGCCTCCTCGGGTGAAGCCGGCGGCTCAATCATATTGTCGTTGATAATAAACTTCTCGGGCATCTTGAATTCAGGCTCGTCGCCAAGCTCTCTCGGGTCGGTGAGATAGCCTGTGAGTGCCGATGCGGCGGCAACTTCAGGTGATACAAGGTAAATCTTGCCGTCCTTTGTGCCGGAGCGACCCTCAAAGTTTCTGTTGAATGTACGGAGTGAAACGCCGCCGCTGTTCGGGCTTTGTCCCATACCGATGCAAGGTCCGCAAGCCGATTCAAGGATTCTTGCGCCTGCGTCAATCATATCGGAAAGTGCACCGTTGAGTGCAAGCATATTAAGCACCTGCTTTGAGCCGGGAGCTATGCAAAGCGAAACTGACGGACAAACCGTCTTGCCTTTAAGGATTGTCGCAACTTTCATCATATCAACATACGATGAGTTTGTGCATGAGCCGATTGCAACCTGGTCAACCTTAAGCTTGCCGATTTCGTCTGTTGTTTTAACATTGTCGGGCATGTGAGGACAAGCCGCCATCGGTGTGAGTGAGCAAAGATCAATGTCGATTACCTCGTCATACTCTGCGTCCGGATCCGGCAAAATCTCTGTCCAATCTTTTTCTCTGCCCTGTGCCTTGAGAAATGCAAGTGTGATTTCGTCGGAAGGGAAGATTGATGTTGTTGCGCCGAGTTCCGCGCCCATGTTTGTGATTGTTGCACGCTCGGGAACAGAAAGCGTTTTAACGCCCTCACCGCCGTATTCGATAATTTTGCCTACGCCGCCCTTAACGCTCATTCTTCTGAGCACTTCAAGGATGACATCTTTTGCCGAAACCCAAGGCTTCAAATATCCTGTGAGGTTGATTCTTGTCATTTTAGGCATCGGAATGTAGTATGTTCCGCCGCCCATTGCAACTGCAACATCAAGTCCGCCGGCGCCCATTGCAAGCATACCGATACCGCCGCCGGTCGGTGTGTGGCTGTCCGAGCCGATTAATGTTTTGCCCGGAATACCGAATCTTTCAAGATGAACCTGGTGGCAAATGCCGTTGCCCGGTCTTGAAAAATAGATGCCGTGTTTTTTTGTTACCGTTTGAATAAATCTATGGTCGTCCGCATTTTCAAATCCTGTTTGAAGTGTATTATGGTCGATGTAAGCAACAGAGCGCTCTGTTTTTACTCTGTCAACCCCCATTGCTTCAAATTCAAGATAAGCCATAGTTCCTGTCGCATCCTGTGTGAGGGTTTGGTCAATGCGAAGTCCGATTTCGGTGCCGACCTTCATCTCGCCCTCAACAAGGTGGGATTTAATGAGCTTTTGTGCTAATGTAAGACCCATTGGTTTTACCTCCTGTGTGTATTCCTACTATTTTTGCAAGCAAATAACTTGTTTATAAAAATAACAAAGTTATTTTAAATCATATCAATTAATTTGTCAATTAAATATAGTTATTGTAACAGTTTTTTAATAATAGGCTGTTTGTAGGCTGCCGGCGCCGTGCTGTCCGTATTTTATCGGCAATAACATTCCAAAGACAAAATAAAAACCGGTGTCGTTTAACACCGGTCAATGCTGTATCCCATTTATTTTTTAATCAATTTCTAATATACTGCTTGCCTCGGTCGATTCAAGCGATTCAACGGTGCGCAGTCTTTTTTGAATAATATCGTTTCTGTGGCCTGCTTCATCAAGCACTTTGCCTGCCTCATCAACCTTGCGCTTAGCCTTTTGCAACAAATCGCCGAATTTTTCATACTGCGTTTTTGCCGCACCCAAAACTTTCCAAACTTCGTTTGCCTTTTCGTTGATTGCGATTGAGCGAAATCCCATTGCAAGCGAGTTCAAAAGTGCAGTTATCGTGCTCGGTCCGGCAACCATAATACCTTCTGTTTGGAGCCTTTCCGCAATTCCGTTTTTGCTCGACATAATTTCGGCATAAAGCCCCTCTGTCGCAAGATACATAATTGCAAACGGCGTCGTTTCGGGGCTTGATATGTATTGCTTTATCGTTTTGCCCTCGCTCAAAACTCTTTGTTCTAGCGCTTTTTTTGCTTTTTCAAGCGCGTCGATATCTCCGCTTTCGGATGCCGCCGAAAGTCTTGCGTAGTCCTCCATCGGGAATTTTGAGTCAACAGGGAGCCAGGTTATGCTGTCGTCCTCACTGCTCGGAATTTTAACGGCAAATTCTACCTGACCGTTGTATTTCGGGTTCGTTTTCACATTCGTTTCGTACATTCCCGGAATTGTTTGGTCAAGAATGTTGCCGAGCTGAACCTCTGCCCATGTGCCTCTTGATTTTACATTGGTCAAAACACGGT
>CAVGLE010000014.1:0-15962 GCA_963630035.1 Mediterraneibacter torques | reverse complement strand
CTCCTGCATCGATGAAATCGCTTTTGCGATTGCCTCGGTCTGCTTGTCCGCATTTTCGTTGAGTGTTTCCATAAGCTTGATTTGCTGTTCGTAGTTTTTGCTTGTCAAATCGTGCATCTGTTTTGATACGGAAGAAAAATTTTCAACCATTTGATGTGAAATAAGTTGCACGCTTTCACTGTTTTGCTTTGCCGCAAATTCAATCTTTTGTTCAAGTTTTTGCTCAAGCAACTTTGCGTCACCGTTCTCCTGCGATTGCCCGTCGGTATTTTTTTTGATTTTAAAGACAGCCGCAAGCGATATCATTACTGCGATAAGCGACACAACGGTCGCCGCAAATTGAATATATTCCATATTTGTTGCCTCCGAAATATTTTTTATTTAATTTTACCATAATTTTCAACTGTTGCAACAAATTTTTTCGCAATGTCCCGTTTTTTGGCTTGTTTAACGCCGCAGAAACTAATTTATATATTATTATATTGAAATTCGATGCAAATGATGTTAAAATATAATTTAAAGTTTTGGGCATAATTATAACGAGGTGTTTTAATGTCTGAGACTGATGAACCAAACAACGAAAAAGGTAACGACCGTTGTGCCGACTGTGCCGACAAATCATCATCGGCATTTGAAACGGGCTCAATCACTGTTGAAAAAAGCGGCCGTTTTATCCATTGTCTGACCGTTATCGGTCAAATCGAGGGGCACTTTATTTTGCCCAGTCAAAACAAAACAACTAAATACGAGCATGTTATTCCGCAGCTTGTCGCTATTGAGGAAAGTAAGGAGATTGACGGCCTTTTGATTATTCTCAATACAGTCGGAGGCGATGTTGAAGCCGGGCTTGCAATTGCAGAACTTTTATCTACAATGCAAACGCCGACCGCATCACTCGTTCTCGGCGGCGGTCACTCAATCGGCGTTCCGCTCGCCGTCAGCTGTCAAAAAAGTTTTATCGTTCCGAGTGCAACAATGACGGTTCATCCGGTACGAATGAACGGCACCGTTCTCGGCGTTCCGCAAACGCTGTCGTACTTTGAGAAAATGCAGGACAGAATAGTCAAATTTGTCGAAAGCAATTCAAAAATCAGTGCGGCGGATTTCAGGCGGCTTATGATGAAAACAGGCGAGCTGATTATGGATGTAGGCACAGTGCTTGACGGTGAGAGTGCTGTCGAGTGCGGCTTAATAGATGAATTAGGCGGCTTGAAAGATGCACTCAATTTTCTTGATTCCTGTATTGCGGAGGGTGAATAATGCTTTACACAGTTGTTTCGATTGATGATGTTTTAAATCAAAATATTTGTGTTAAATGTGATGGGTGCGTGCGCTCAAGCAACCCGTTTGATTATATCAGGACGGGCTATTTTATCGATAACGCCGCACTTTTCGGAGGTAGTAACAATGTCAGTCTTAAATGCAATATTCCAAGCAATCGCACGTGCAGTCGCGTGGATTTTGCCGATAAGTGAATACGGTCACGCATCGTTGCTGAATGCGTTTGCGGGCAAAGCAGACGGTTCTGTGTCCACTGCGGCAGGTGCGGTACATATCGGCTTGGCTGTAGGCATCGCATTTGCGATATACAACCTTATTTCAAAAATGTTTAAGGAATTTTTTGCAACATGCCGTGAGATTGCAACAAAACAGCTTGATGTAAAAAATCCGTCGCCTGCGCGCAGTTTTATGTATATGACTTTGCTTTCGTTTGTGCCGCTTATTTTGTGGTGTGTTCCGCTCGGTAACGGCAGAGTGCTCTTTTCGGTTTTACATAAAACCGGCTTCAACAGTGTTATTATCGACGATGCGATTATGTTTTTGATTACCGGTGCGATGGCTTTGCTTACATCAATGCAAATACGCACCGCAAAAAGGAAAAATGTCGATTTCAAACTTGCGCTTATAATCGGCGTTGCAACATTGTTTTTGGTTCCCGTTTCGGGTCTCTCTCTTGTTGCCGGTGTTTTTCTTATTTTAACTCTTTCGGGAGTTTCGTACAAAGTATCGTTTAATTATTCAATGATTTTAAGCGTGCCGATTTTGTTTGTCACCGGCGTTGTTGAGCTTTGCACAGCCGATGTTTCATCGGGCGTTTTTGCTTCGTTTGTCGGTACATTGCTTGCCGTTGCCGCAGGCTTTATCGTTGCCCGCATTTTCAAATTTACAATCAAAAAAAATCTTTATAAATGCTATGCTTATTATGATTTTACAATCGGTGCGCTTACATTGATTGCAGGCGTTATTTTACTTATAAAAGGATAATCGGAAGGTTAATTGATGGCTAACAAAAAGAATGTTGAAAAACCAAATCAATCCAAACAGAAAAAAACAAGGAAAGCCCCCAATAATAAAACAGCGAGAGACAGGGAACTTGAGGCTCAGGTGCGTGAGGACGAGTTGCGTGAAAAAGAGCGGAAAATGCGCATTTTCTCGGTATTTGTTTTTGCATTTTCCGTCATACTGTTTTTTGTTGCAATTATCGACGGCGCAGGTATCTGGAATATAGTACATAATTTCTATATCGGCCTTTTCGGAAGACTTGCAGCAATTGCTTTGCCGATTCTTTGCCTTGTCTTTTCGTTTCTTTTAACGGTTGTTAAGCGCAAAAACAATATCATTCCCGAAACTGTTTCCGTCTTGATTCTTATATTGCTCGTTTCGGCGTTTATTCATATTGTTTCGCCGTCAAATCAAACAGGTGACGATTTTGTTAATGCGGTCACCTTGTCTTATGATAATGCCGTCAAAACTTTTAACGGCGGACTTTTCGGTGCTGTTATAGGTTGGCTTTTGCTCACAATGGGCAAGGCTCCGGCTGTCATTGTCGATTTGGTGCTTGTTGTTTCAATCATCATTCTTCTGTCAAAGACAACCGTAAATCAATTTTTCTCAAAGCCGGTCAAAAAGGTTGTTGAAAAGGCGACGCCGTATATTGAGGAACAGCGCGAAAAAAGGCGCAACCGAAATATTGATGTATACCTTGACGACGAACCTCCGAAGCCCGACGGCGAGGACGAAAAGTCGGACGAAAATCAGTCGGATAAGCCCAAAAAGAAATCTAAATCAAAGAAAAAAGAGGATAATTTGGGCGATGATCCCATGGCTGACATTATACGCGATATTAACGCAACCACCGCCAAAAACAAAGCAAACCGCTCGGGCGACAATGCCGAAAAATCGATTGACGAAATCGTTAAGGATGCAAGCGAAACAGAACAGGCAAAGGCTGAAAAAGAGAATAAATCCGCCTCCGGCGCAGAGGAGTTTGTCGTTTCCGACGATGATATGAATACAACGGTTGATGAATATAAAATTCCTCCGGTCGATATTCTCAAGGTTGCAGAGCAAAAATCCGCAAGCGACATAAGCAACGAGCTTAAAGAAAACGCAACGCTCCTTGTCGATACTCTTTCATCTTTCGGCGTCAGCGCAACGGTTACCGATATTTCACGCGGACCGACTGTTACACGCTACGAGCTAAAACCTGCGGCAGGCGTGCGTATTTCTAAAATAACAAATCTGTCAGACGATATTGCGCTTAATCTTGCCGCAACAAATGTCCGCATTGAGGCTCCGATTCCCGGTAAAGCCGCAGTCGGAATCGAAATACCTAATACGGTTTCAAATATCGTTTCAATGCGTGAGCTTATCGATACACCCGATTTTTCGGCGCAAAAGTCTATTCTTTCAGCCGGATTGGGCAAAGACATTGCAGGCAACAATATCTATTGCGACCTTGCAAAAATGCCTCACCTTCTTATCGCAGGTACTACGGGTTCGGGTAAATCGGTTTGTATGAACTCGATTATCGTTTCAATTCTTTACCGTGCCACACCGGAGCAGGTTAAGCTCCTTATGATTGACCCGAAAAAGGTTGAATTTTCAAAATATGAGAACATTCCTCATCTTCTCGTTCCTGTCGTAACCGATCCGCGCAAGGCTTCCGGTGCCCTCGGATGGGCTGTTTCCGAAATGCTGAAACGCTATCAGGCGTTCAGCGATTACGGCGTTCGTGATATTGAGGGATATAACAAATATGTCGCAAAACATGATGATATGCAACCTATGCCCAAGGTTGTTATCTGCATTGATGAGCTTGCCGATTTGATGATGGCTGCCCCCAAAGAGGTTGAGGACTCAATCTGTCGCCTTGCACAAATGGCGCGTGCGGCAGGTATGCACCTTGTCATCGCCACACAAAGGCCGTCCGTTGATGTTATTACAGGTCTTATCAAAGCAAACATTTCTTCGCGTATTGCGCTTACCGTTTCGTCACAAATCGATTCTCGTACTATTCTCGATTCGGGCGGTGCCGAAAAGCTTCTCGGTCACGGTGATATGCTTTATTCGCCGATCGGCGCAAGCAAACCGCTTCGTGTTCAGGGTTGCTTTATCAGCGACGAAGAAGTTGAGGAACTTTGTGATTTTATTAAAAATCAGGGCGAAAGCCAGTACAGCGACGAAATTCAAAAAGAAATAGAAGATAAAGCTGCACAGGATAAAAACGCTTCACCGTTTCTTGATTCCGGCGAGCAGGGCGAGGAACTTGACGCCCTCTTTGACAAAGCGGTTGATGTCGTTCTCGACAGCGGCAGGGCTTCAACCTCATTCCTCCAAAGGAAACTCGGCGTCGGTTATTCAAGAGGTTCAAAAATTATGGATCAGCTTGAGGAGAAGGGTATTATCGGCGCACAGGACGGCTCAAAACCGCGCGAAATAAAGATTAACCGACAACAGTGGATTCAAATGCAGGCAAATGCGCCCGTTCCCGAGTTTACGGCAGAGAATACGGAGCAAATGTCCATTGACGATAATGTTATCGACAATCAGTATTTTTCACCTGCCGATGATGTCGACGAAAATTAACTTTTAGGATAATTTATGAAAAATACTTTTTTACCCGTTAATAAAAAGGATATGTTTGCCCTCGGATGGGAAAGACCCGATATTGTCTATATAACAGGCGATGCGTATGTCGACCATCCCTCCTTCGGCACAAGCATAATCACAAGAGTGCTTCAGGCAAAGGGCTTCAAGGTTGCCGTTTTGAGTCAGCCTGATTGGAAATCGACTGCCGATTTTGAGCAGTTCGGAAAGCCGCGTATTGCCTATTTCATTACAAGCGGAAATATTGACTCTATGGTTGCGCACTATACGGTCGCAAAGCGTCCGCGCTCGCAGGATGCCTACACGGCAGGCGGCGCAACGGGCAAACGCCCCGACCGCGCCGTTATAGTCTATTCAAATATTGTAAAACGCCTTTTTCCCGATGTCCCCGTTGTTATCGGCGGACTTGAAGCGTCGCTTCGCCGTTTTGCTCATTATGATTATTGGGACGATTCGGTCAGACCGAGCATTTTGCTAGATTCAAAGGCGGATTTGCTGATTTACGGCATGGGTGAAAATCAGTCTATTCAAATCGCCGAAAGGCTCGCCTCGGGCGAAACGGTCGACACCATGCACGATATTAAAGGCACCGTTTATTCCGTCGATGTCCGCGAAACACCGTATGTCGGCGTTGAGTGCCCGAGTTTTGAGAATGTTTCCTCGTCAAAAAAGGAATATGCCAAGGCGGCTCGTATTCAGCAGGACGAGCAGGACCATATCCGCGGCAAAATCATCAAGCAAAAGCACGGCAAAAGAATGGTTGTTCAAAATCAGCCTATGCCGCCGCTCACCACACCCGAGCTTGATTGGGTCTATTCTTTGCCGTATATGCGCGCGTATCACCCTATGTATGAAAGCATGGGCGGCGTTCCCGGTATTCAGGAGGTTGAGTTTTCAATCACGCATAACCGCGGATGCTTCGGCGCGTGCAACTTCTGCTCAATTCAGTTCCATCAGGGCAGATATATTACAACACGCAGTAAAAAAAGCATTATGGCAGAGGCTGAAAAGCTTACGCATATGCCTAATTTCAAGGGCTATATACACGATATAGGCGGTCCGACTGCGAATTTTCGCCGCACCTCGTGCGATTTTCAGCTCGAGCATGGACTTTGCAAAGGCAAAAAGTGCCTTGCTCCAAAGCCTTGCCCGAATTTAGCGGTTGACCACAGCGAATATCTCGATATTCTTCGCTCCGTCAGAGAGTTGCCCGGCGTCAAAAAGGTGTTTATCCGCTCGGGTATAAGATATGATTATCTCCTTGAGGATAAGGACGATTCGTTTTTCAGGGAGCTTGTAAAACACCATGTCAGCGGTCAGCTTAAGGTTGCGCCCGAGCATTGCTCTGCCGCCGTTCTCGACAAAATGGGCAAGCCGCATATCGAGGCGTATATCGAGTTTTCAAAACGCTATTTCAAATATACCGGCGAGGTTAATAAGGAGCAGTATCTTGTCCCTTATCTGATGTCGTCGCACCCCGGTTCAACGCTCAACGATGCAATCGAGCTTGCCGAGTTTTTAAAGAAAAATCATATCCGCCCCGAACAGGTGCAGGATTTTTATCCCACCCCGGGCACGATTTCAACAACAATGTATTATACGGGGCTTGACCCTTATACTATGCAAGAGGTCTATTGTGCGAAAAATCCGCACGATAAGGCGCTCCAAAGGGCATTGCTCCAATATTTCAATTCGAAAAATTCCGTCCTCGTCGAGGAGGCACTGCGCCGTGCACATCGCTACGATTTAATCGGCACAGGCGAAAAATGCCTTGTCCGCGGTCAAACGCAAAGCAATCAAAAACAGCGTTCAAACGCAAACGGCAAAAAATATCCGCACGGAAATTTCGGCGGCTCAAACAATAAAAACAGAAATAAAAATCACAAGAAAGGTTCTTCAAACAGGGGGAGAAAACGATGAAATCAAGCCGTCAGTCTTTGCTAATGCTCGGCGTCGCATTGCTTGTTATCGCAGGTATAATGCTCTATATAGGATTGTCACAGCCGCGCATTTACAACAGGTCAAGCAAAACCTTGTCAACAACAAGCGCATATACGCAGTCAACCACGCAAAACACCGGTAATGCATATTATACAGCATCGGTTCAGTTATCAACCGCTGTTCAAACAACCGCAACAACTGCTCAATATACAAAACAAAGTGTATTTCCGATTAATTTGAACACCGCCGCTGCCGACGAACTTACAAGAGTCAGCGGCATTGGTGAAAAGCGTGCCGCCTCAATAATTGCATACAGAGAAAGCATAGGCGGATATACTTCGGTTGAACAAATTAAAAATATAAGGGGAATAGGGGATGCAACATATGCAAAAATCGCCCCTTATTTAACGGTTTGATGAAAAACGCAATTAAGCAACTTTCGTATGTTCTGTTTCCGCGGCGTTGCGAGCTTTGCGGAGAAGTTGTTCGTCCCGACGAAAAATATTGTCGCGATTGCAGGTGTGCCGAGCGTATAAACGGTGAAATTTGTCTGAAATGTGCACATTTGAAGAATGATTGCACCTGTTCTGAAAATCGCAAAAAGCCTGCGTATAACGGTGTTGCAGCTCCTTTTTATTTTCGCGACAGCGTCTCAAGGGCAGTTCATCGATTTAAGTTTTACGGTTATACCGAACTTGCAGATAATATGGCGCGTGAAATGACAGATAAAATAAACGATTGTTTTTGTGATATCGGTTTTGATTTTGTTACATTTGTTCCGCTCAGCAAAAAACGGTACAGAAAAAGAGGATATAATCAGGCTGAACTTTTGGCTCAAAAAATTGCAGACCGCCTCTCTGTGCCTTGCCTTAAATCTCTTAACAAAATCCGCGAAACCGAAACACAGCGCGGCGCGTCCGCAAAAGAAAGACGCGTCAATCTTTTCGGAGCGTTTGATTTGGTTGATGATTTTGATATAGACGGCAAAACCGTTTTGCTCGTAGATGATGTCAAAACAACAGGAAGCACACTCAACGAGTGCGCCGAGATATTGAAGGCGTATGGCGCAAAGGCGGTTTATTGTTCCGTTTTTGCCGTTACAAAGCGAAAAAAGAAAAATGATAAAAAATAGTCTTGCATTTTTCGTCATTTAATGTTACAATACATACCGTTATGCACCTGTGGCGGAACTGGCAGACGCGTTAGATTTAGGATCTAATTTCGAGAGGAGTGCAGGTTCGATTCCTGTCAGGTGCACCATTAAAGGCAATTTAATATCGGGGTGTAGCGCAGGTGGTAGCGCACCAGACTGGGGGTCTGGGGGTCGCAAGTTCAAGTCTTGTCACTCCGACCAAAAAATGAGGTCTTTCAAAGAAATTTGAAAGACCTCTAAATTTATGCAAACCGTTTATTTAAGCCAAAAATCAAAGCCGTTGAGAATTTTCAACGGCTTTTAATTATTGTGAAACTGCTTTGCTATTGCAGTCATTATTGCATTCAATTCCAAAAAGCAATTTGGAATTGAATGCATCAATAATTTGATATTGTTGCTCCTTGAAAAAACGATATTATAATTTTATATATTGACGGGTTTTACAGTTTGCTAACCTTTTCCTTTATTTTTTCAATGACACTTTCATTTTTATCTTTGATTTTTTCCCTAACTATTGATGTGAATTCTTTGAATTCCTCTTTCGTGAACGGCTCCTCGTTAAAGCGTTTGCGATATTCAACAATAAGGTGCGGTCTGAATTTCGGGTGCGAAATCTTGATAAGTGCTTTTGCTCTCTCTTTGAGTGTTTTGCCTTTGAGTTGGGCAATGCCGTATTCAGTGACAACATAGTTGACATCGTTTCGCGGTGTTGTTACTGCGCTGCCCTCTGCGATAAGCGGAACAATTCTGCTGACAGTGCCTTTTCGTGCTGTTGACGGCATTGCAATAATTGATCTGCCGCCTTTCGACATTGTTGCGCCTCTTACAAAGTCAACCTGACCGCCTACGGCAGAAAATTGGCTTAATCCGATTGTGTCCGATACAACCTGACCGAGCAGGTCAACCTGAATGCATGAGTTTATTGAAACCATATTGTCGTTTTTTGCAATTTCAATGGGGTTGTTTACATAATCAATCGGATGCATTTCAACCGACGGATTGTTGTTTATGTAGTCGTTGAGCTTTTTAGAGCCGAGTGCCGCGCCTAAAACGGTTCTGCCGTTGTTACTTGTCTTCATCTTGTTATTGATTACGCCCTCTTCAAGCAAATCAACGACGCCGTCGCCGACAAGCTCACTGTGCAGTCCCAAATTTTTTTTGTCAAAAAGTTGTTTACAAACAGCATTTGGAATACCGCCGATACCGAGTTGGAGGCAGTCACCGTCGTTGATAAGCGACGCACAGTATTTGCCGATTTCCATCTCAACTGCAGATGCCTCGCCGGTTTTAACCTCGGGCAGCGGCTCGTCAATCTCGACAAATGCCGTAAAGTCGCGCACATGTTTAATACTGTTGCCGAATGTTCGCGGCATATATTTGTTTACCTGTGCAATTACAACCTCGCAATGATCAGTTGTGCCTTTTGAATAGTCAACCGTTGTGCCGAACGAAACATATCCGTGTTCGTCGGGAGGAGACACCATTACTATAGAAACGCGCGGGCAAAGATAGTTTTTGATTATTTCGGGTATTTCGTAAAAATGGGAAGTGGTGAATTCACTTGTTCCGTTTGATATTGACGCCCTGTTTGATTGCGACGCAAAAAGGCAATTTAATTTGAAATGGCCTTTCATTTGCGGTTCGCACCATGGGGAAGTGCCCAAGGTAAGCATATTTATTATTTCAATATTCTTAAAATCTTTGTAGTGCTCAACAAGTGCTCTTTCAATTCCGTACGGCTCGCCGCAACCAAAACCCACAACAATTCCGTCACCGTTATTAATGAGTTTTATTGCTTCATCGGCGGTCATAAGTTTTTCATTATATATTTCTTGCCATGTCATTTCGCCAAATCCCCTTGTTTGTATAAAATTATTACTATACAAATAATACTATAAATCAGCCCTTTCAGTCAAGAATACTTGAATTACTGTAATAAATTTGTTATCATATTCAAAACAGTGTTTAGAAACAAATTACAAAATGTTTTCATAACTAAAATTGATTAGGAGGTTTTTTATGAATTTTGATTCTGTTTTAGAGGGCAGACGAAGCGTTCGTGCATATGACGGAAGCAAAAAGGTTACTTGCGAGCAGGTTGAGCAGATTATTCAAGCGGCAATATATGCACCTTCGTGGAAAAATTCCCAAACTGCAAGATACTACTGCGCAGTGTCGGAGCAGGGGATTGAAAAAGTGAAATCCTGCCTGCCTGAGTTTAATGTGAAAAACTCACAAAACGCCGCTTTGATTGTAACAACATTTGTTTCAAATCGCTCGGGATTCAGTCGTGACGGCTCACCAGACAATGAATGTGCAAACGGTTGGGGCTATTACGATTTGGGACTCCATAACGAAAATTTCGTTCTTAAAGCGTACGAAATGGGGCTTGCTACATTGATTATGGGCATCCGTGACGGTGATGCTCTCCGCGCTGCACTCAATATCCCCGATACAGAAACGGTTGTTTCAGTTATCGCGGTCGGCTATCCTGCCGCGTCACCCGAAATGCCGAAACGCAAATCACCGTCCGACATTATCAGTTGGGTTGATTAATTTACGATTATATATTAAATAAGCATTTTCGCTTTACAAAACAAAAAAGCAACCAAATCAAATTTGGTTGCTTTTATCTTTATCTTTTTATCGGTATCAGCCGTTAAGAATTTCAAAATTCTTTTTGTTGCATTTGTAAAGGTTTTGGAAAACACGGAAGTTTCTGTCATAAACCTCTTTGTTTGCCGGGTTCGGATGATATGTAGTCTTAACCGGGATGAGCTTTTTAACATCCTCAATTGCCGGAACGATGCCCATACCTACTGCGATACAAGCCGCCGCACCTACAGCACCGATATTTTGCGGTGAGTCAACAACTACTACGTCTCTCTGAAGAACATCTGCCAAAATTTGACATGTTGTTTCGCCGAGTGCTCCGCCGCCGCAGAAGCGAACAGCGTTGGACTTTTTGAACTTTGCAACTTTAAGTTCCTGACGCTCCAGCAACCATCTCATGTGGAAACAAATGCCCTCAACTACCGAGCGGATAAGCTCTGTCTTTCCAACATCAAGGCGAATATTGAAAAACATACCAGCGGCATTCGGATCCTCAAACGGGCATCTGTTACCGTGCAACCACGGTGTGAATATTACGCCGTTACTGCCTGCAGGGATTGTGTCGATAACCTCTTCGAGATAATCATACATATTAAACTCAACCTGCTCAAAGCTGTCTGCCGCATTTCCGTATTTCTTAAGAAATACGCCGATTTCGTCAAGTGCAAGGTGGTCTTTAACCCAGCCTACGCACTTGTTGCTTGTTTCAAGCTCGCCGAAGTAGTTAAATGTTTTCGGATTAACGCCTACGATAGCTGCCATCATTGCACCTGTGTCAACAAGCTGTTCGGGAACAACTGTTCCTACCCAGCCCGATGTGCCCGAATAAATGTGAGTGTCGCCGACTTCAACTGCACCTGCACCTACGCCGATAAGCGATGCGTCACCGCCGCCGCCGTATACAGCCGTGCCCGGAGCCAAACCAAG
Organism: Mediterraneibacter torques; assembly: GCA_963630035.1. Taxonomy (GTDB): domain Bacteria; phylum Bacillota; class Clostridia; order Oscillospirales; family Acutalibacteraceae; genus Eubacterium_R. Next base: position 4,438 of record CAVGLE010000014.1, on the reverse strand, counting down.
CTCTTTAGCGGCTTTCTCCGTAACTTCGCCGACTTTTTCGGTGCTCTTTTTAATCGGAGCAAGGTGCTCCAATTTAACGCCGACCATATCGCATACAGGTTTGCACCAGCCCTCGTGACCCTTTCTTGTGTCATAGAGGAGTGTGCCGAAAGCAGAGTCCTGCGTCATAACAAATTCGCCGCTTGTACGGAGAATGAGATACTCTTTAATGTCGAGCCATTTGTAAATCTTCTTGAAGTTTTCAGGTTCATGAGCCTCAACCCATTTGTATTTCCAAATCGGGTCTTTTACTGATGATGAAACCGCACCTGTGTATTTGAGATATTTAAGAAGTTTTGTTATCTCTGCGCCTGCAACCTGAACACCGTGAGCCATGCCTTTTTTGAGTTCTTCTCTTGCACGCTGGTCCATGAATGTCATAGGACGGCGGATGCAGTTGCCCTCTTTGTCAACAAGCACAAGTCCCTGCATTGCAGAACAAAAACTGATGCCCTCGATTTGCTCTTTTTTAACATTCGGCACCTTGTCAAAAACAGTCTTTGTGGTGATGCACATTGCCTCCCACCATTCGTCGGCGTCCTGCTCTGCGCCGCCTTTAACGCCGCCTGCCTCTTCGTCGACATAAAGACCGTAGCCTGCCGTTGCAGAGCCGAGAATTTTCATCTCGTCGTCAATCTCAATCAAGCAGGTCTTGATTCCGGTTGTTCCGATGTCATAGGTTATTACATATTTGCTCATATCATATCCTCCAAATGCCGCAAATTATTTTTCAAATGTAAATGCCGATTCGATGAATTTGAGAAGCTGTGTCACAACCTGCTCGTCATCAAGTTCGTCAACATTAATACCTGTGTATATTTCAAATCGTTCCCTGTAATAATCACAGGTGTACGAAAATTGAAGCGTTGTCAGCAAATTATCAAGAAAAAATGCAAACATCCTCGGATCAAGGTCGGGTCTTACATCGCCCTTTGCAAGTGCCTGCGCAATGCAGGTGATGTATTTTTGGCTTGTCGAGCCTTCAATCTCTCTCGCAAGCATCTTGACCATCTCTGTGCCTTTTTCACTCGATATTTCATTATACAATTTAATATAGTTAGCGTTTTTCTTCGAGTGCATGCAGGTTGTGCGAATTAATTTTTCGGCTTTGACAAGAATTTTGTCGTTGCTTCTCAAAATTTCGTCAACTGCATTATCGAGTATTTGCATGCCCCTTTGAACACAAGTGATAAACAAATCCTCTTTGGTGCTGAAGTATTTATACATCAACCCGATGCTTATTCCCGAATTTTTTGCAATTATATTAATGTTTGCGTTTTCATATCCTTTTGATGAAAATTCTTCAATTCCTACCTCAAGGATTTTTTCTTTTCTTTCATCCGAAGCCCTCTCAAAAGCTTCTTTGTATCTTTTTTCAATCATAGCTTATTTTTGTCAATTTGCACAACACATCAATCTTTGTGTTGTGTAATGTCGACAAAACTCCTTCGGTGAGTAAAAATTCACGCTATTATATTAACATTAATTTAATCAATTTGCAATAAAAAATATACAAAAATGCCTAAATTTACACAACTTTTTCATTGACAAATCATAAAAAAGTGATATACTTAAAGTGTAAGTTCAGTGAGCAGTCGCTCACCAAACAGCGAGTGAGTCACTGCTCACCTCGACAACGATTATTTTTAATGAGGATTATTATGGATACAAGATTCGCTATCACAGAGTATCCTAATGCTGCTGCTCTTACCGCACAGCTTGATGCACTCATCAAAAAACCTATTTATTCAATCAGCAGAGCTGCTCTTAAGGAGTATGAGGATGAATACTTCGAGAAGAAATGCGCAAAATCAAAAGAAATGATTACCGAAGCTAAGGAAGTTATCCCGGGCGGTGTTCAACACAACCTCGCTTTTAACTATCCTTTCCCAATCGTAATGGTTAAAGCAAAGGGCAACAAACTTTGGGATATCGACGGCAACGAATACTTCGATTTCCTTCAGGCAGGCGGTCCTACAATTATCGGTTCAAACGACGATGTTGTTAAAGAAGAAGTTAAAAAGCTTCTTGACGATTGCGGTCCTTCAACAGGCCTTTTCCACCCTTACGAGTACAAGCTTGCTAAGAAGATCAGCGAGTGTGTTCCTTCAGTAGAAATGTTCCGTATGCTCGGTTCGGGTACTGAGTCTTGTATGTGTGCTGTTCGTGTTGCGCGTCTTGCAACAGGTCATAAGAATGTTATTAAAATGGGCGGCGCTTACCACGGCTGGTCCGATCAGCTTGCTTGGGGTATGCGTGTTCCGGGTACACTTAACCTTCAGTCACACGGTGTTCCTATGTTTGTATTCAAACATACACAGGAATTCTTCCCGAACGATCTTAAAGATCTTGAGAGAAAGCTTAAAATCAACAAATTCCGCGGCGGCACAGCTGCTGTATTCATCGAGCCTTGCGGCCCTGAATCAGCTACCCGTCCGGTTGATAAAGACTTCCCGAAGGGTGTTCAGGCTCTTTGCCGTAAGTACGGTGCTCTTCTCGTTTGCGATGAGGTTGTTACCGGTTTCCGTATCGGTCTTTCAGGTGCTCAAGGTTACTACGGTATTGACCCTGATATTACAATCTTCGGCAAGATTATCGCAGGCGGTTATCCGGGTGCAGGCGGCATCGGCGGCCACAAAGAAGTTATGAAATATCTCGGCGCAGGTCTTGATAAGGCTGAGGGCAAGAAGATTCACAAGGCAATGTGCGGCGGTACAATGGCTGCTACTCCTATTTCTTGTTGCGCAGGTTACACAGTAATCAACGAAATCGAAAAGAGAAATGCTTGCCAGGTTGCAGGTCAAATGGCTGACAGACTTGTTAAGGGTCTTAACGAATCTATTAAAAAGTATGATCTTCCTTTCGTATGTTACAATGTCGGCTCAATTTGCCAGCTTCACACTGTTGCTACAATGCACTTCAGAATTAACTGGAAGAAGCCTTGGACAATTCCGTCGGTACTTAAAGAAACCGGCATCCGTCAAACAGAGATGCAATATATGGGTGCTGCTTACATGGCAGAAGGTCTTGTTACTCTTGCAGGCTCTCGTCTTTATACCTCAAGCGCTTATACCGAAGAGGATATTGATGAATGCATCAGAAGATTTGACAAGGTTCTTTCCAAGTGCGAAAAGATTGATTACTAATCAAATATAATTTAAGGGAGCGGGGTAACTCGCTCTCTTTAATGGCTTATATAGGAGAAAAATATGGCTTACGAAATTCAAGAAGCTAAAGAATTAGTTGTAAAAGCAGGTAAGGAACTTATCGAAAAGGGACTTATCGCCCGTACATGGGGCAATGTTTCGGCTCGTATTTCCGATACACAGTTTGTTATCACTCCGTCAGGCAGAGCATATGAGGATTTAACTCCCGATGAAATCGTTGTTGTTAATATCGACGATTGCTCATACGAAGGCGATATTAAGCCGTCATCGGAAAAAGGCGTTCACGCTGCCGCTTACCGTCATCATCCGACAGTTGATTTTGTTATTCATACTCACCAGAAGGCTGCAACAATTGTCAGCATCACCGGTATGACAGTAACAAATGTTTATGATGAGTTCAAGGGCGTTCTCGGCGACACTGTTCCTTGCGCAAAATATGCAATGTCTACAACAGAGCCTCTTCGCAAAAATGTTGAAGAGTGCATTATCGAAAACCCGAGCGCACGCGCAATTATGCTTATGCACCACGGCGCACTCGTTATGGGCGACGATTATGACCACGCTTTCGCTCTTGCCGAAAATCTCGAGGCTTGTTGCGACAAGGTTATTAAGGATAACTATCTTCGTCATTCTTGGGAAAAGACTTATTCCGATGATGCAAAGAGGGCATATTTCCTTGATAAAAAGGGTGCAGGTAAAATGCCGGAGTCAATTTGTGATCTCGGCTCATCTGTAAGATGCGGCACTACTTTCACTCTTACGGTCGGCGATGATACACTTGATGTCAGCACAGATAACGGTGTCGGCGTAAACGGAATCGCACCGAAGGTTGAAAAAATTCACCGCGCTATTTATAACGCAACCGGTTGCACAATGATTAAGCATGTTACAACTCCCGATGTTGTTGCAGTTTCATGTACCGGCGAAAATATGCGCCCGATGATTGATGACTTCGCTCAAATTGTTGGACTTGATGTTAAAAACGAGGCTTGGATTAACGGCGATACAGACGAATGCGCAAAGGCAATCGCTAAAGCCGCAAAGGGAAGAAATGCCGTTCTTATCGAGGGTAACGGTGCTCTTGTATTCGGTAATAACGAGGGCGATATTCAAGCTCTTGAGATTATTATGGATAAGGGCTGTGCCGCAGTTGTTGATTGCGACATCTTCAACCGTCCTCACTATGTTCCAAAGGCAGAATGCTTCCTTATGAGAACAGTTTATCTTGCAAA
>CAVGLE010000013.1:0-29803 GCA_963630035.1 Mediterraneibacter torques | reverse complement strand
GTGTGGAGTGGGAATGATAAACACAACCCCCGAAAGCCTTTATTTATCAGGCTTTCGGGGGTTTTCTTTTTGTTTGTGACTACATTTTGACTACAAAATTACAATTCATTCAATAATTCGGCAGACATTGAAGCGTTAATTTTAGAATATTAATTTTATTTTTCTTATATTCATATTTACATTGATAATATATATTAATTACAATAATAATATATATTATCTTCTTCTGCGGTGAGCTTTTTCGGCTGCTTTCTTTGCTTCTTCCTGCTCCTGACGAGCTTTTTCGGCAAGTTTTGCCGGTGATCCACAGCACTTCTTGTACTTCAAGCCGCTGCCGCACGGGCATGGGTCGTTAGGACCGACTTTCTTTTCCTTGCGGATTGTAACTTGCTTTGCGTTTGACTCGTCACTGCTTGATGAGGTTGATGTAACCTTGGCAACTGCCTTTCTCTGAACATCTGCCTTGTGTCTCGGCATAAGAGTGAGAAGCATCTTGACAGTATCTTCACGGATAGCCGCTGTCATTTCGTCGAACATATCATATGATTCCATACGGTAAGCAACAACCGGGTCACGCTGAGCGTAAGCACGGAGGTGAATACCTCTCTTAAGCTCTTCCATAGCGTCAATGTGATCCATCCAGTATGTATCAACATTTCTGAGAAGAATCATTCTCTCAAACTCTTGGAACATATCGTCGCCGAGAGTATCTCTCTTATCCTCAAGACGCTTGTGACCTCTTGCCTGAAGCTCCTCGATTACATCCTGAGCTGTAAGGTCTTCAACATCGGTGAAGTCGTTATCATCGGCAATGAGCCAGCTCTTGTATTTCTCTCTGAGGCCGTCAACATTCCAATCCTCTTTCTTGTCGCCGGAAAGGTAATTTTTAACAGATTCGTCGATATTTTGGTCGAGCATCTTGCAAATTGAATCCGTAAGGTCGAGTCCGTCGAGCACTTGGTTACGCTGGCCGTAAATAAGCTCTCTCTGGCGATTCATAACATCGTCGTATTGAAGTGTATTCTTACGAATGCCGAAGTTCTTGCCCTCAACCTTCTTTTGTGCGTTTTCAATGGTTTTTGTGATGAGCTTGGACTTGATTTCCATATCCTCGTCATCGGTGAGTTTAACCATCATCTTTTGCATTCTGTCGCCGCCGAAAAGACGCATAAGATCGTCTTCAAGCGAGAGATAGAATTGGCTGACACCCGGGTCGCCCTGACGGCCGGAACGACCTCTCAACTGGTTGTCGATACGGCGTGCGTCGTGACGCTCTGTGCCGAGGATAAACAAACCGCCTGCTTCGCGAACCTTGTCTGCCTCTTCCTTAATTTCGTCTTTATATTTTTTCTCAAGTTCGATAAATGTTTTTCTTGCGTTGAGAATTTCTTCGTCATCTGTTTCGGCAAAGCCTGTTGCCTCGTTGATAAGCTCATTTGTGAATTCCATCTTTTTCATTTGAGCCTTTGCGAGGAACTCTGCGTTACCGCCGAGCATGATATCGGTACCGCGGCCTGCCATGTTTGTTGCGATTGTTACAGCGCCGTATTTACCTGCCTGAGCAACGATTTCAGCCTCTTTTTCGTGGTTCTTTGCATTGAGGACATTGTGAGGAATGTTCTCTTTCTTAAGGAGTTTTGAAAGGTGCTCCGATTTTTCAATGCTGATTGTGCCGACAAGAACGGGTTGTCCTTTTTCATGGCACTCTTTAATTTGATTGATTACATTATGATATTTACCGTTTTCTGTTTGGAAAACAATATCGGGTCTGTCATCACGGATAAGCGGCTTGTTTGTCGGAATTTCAACAACATCAAGTTTATAAATTTCGTCAAACTCCGGAGCTTCGGTAGCGGCGGTACCTGTCATACCGGAAAGCTTCTTGTAGAGACGGAAGTAGTTTTGGAAAGTGATTGTTGCAAGAGTTTTGCTTTCGTGCTCAACCTTAACATTTTCCTTTGCTTCAAGAGCTTGGTGAAGACCCTCGTTGTAGCGACGGCCCTCCATGATACGGCCGGTAAATTCGTCAACGATTTTAACCTGACCGTCTTTAACAACATAGTCGATATCTCTTGTCATAACGCCGTGAGCCTTGATAGCCTGGTCGATATGGTGGAGGAGTGTTGTGTTTTCAACATCCATAAGGTTTTCAACGCCGAAAAAGTTCTCTGCCTTTTCGATACCGCTCTTGAGGAGTGTGGCAGTTTTGGCTTTTTCATCGACTACATAGTCGCCGTCATACTGCTCCTCGGTGTCTTCTTTATCGTCAGTTTTCGCAACCTTAACCATTTTGAGAGACTTTGCAAATTCGTTTGCACGGCGATAAAGGTCCGTTGATTGCTCGCCCTTACCGCTGATGATAAGCGGAGTACGCGCCTCATCGATAAGGATTGAGTCAACCTCATCGACAATTGCAAACACATGACCCCTTTGAACCTTTTGCTCTCTGTACTGCACCATATTATCACGAAGATAGTCAAATCCCATTTCGTTATTTGTGCCGTATGTAATGTCGCAGTTGTATGCCTCCTGACGCTCTGCGTTGCTCTTTTCGTGAACGATAAGGCCTACGCTCAATCCAAGGAAACGATAAAGTTTACCCATCCATTCGGAGTCACGCTTTGCAAGGTAGTCGTTGACAGTTACAATATGAACACCCTCACCCGTAAGTGCATTAAGATAAGCCGGAAGGGTAGCAACAAGTGTTTTACCTTCACCGGTTTTCATCTCGGCGATTCTGCCCTGATGAAGAACCATACCGCCGATAAGCTGAACATCAAAGTGGCGCATACCGAGCACACGGTCGGCTGCTTCACGGCAAACAGCAAATGCTTCGGGAAGAATATCGTCAAGAGTTTCGCCCTCTGAAAGTCTGTCTTTGAATTTTTGTGTTTGAGATGTGAGTTCTTTATCATCCATCTCTGCATACTTATCGCCAAGAGAATTAATCTTGTCGATTGTTTTTCGGAGCTTTTTTATTTCCTTTTTGGAATAATCTCCGAAAAGCGCGGTTACAAATTTGTTAGCCATTTATTCTTTCACCTCATAGGATAATTTACGCTTTTACTATATTAACATAAATAAAATGCAATGTCAATTTATATATTTTATTAAATATACACAAATAAGTGCAAAAATCCGTCCCGCTGTGCAAAGGGGGGCGGATTTTCGGAATTTCGATTATGACCAGACATCTTTTACCGCTTTGAGTGCACCGCCCGAAACGGCACTTTCTGCATCTTCGTCAAAGGTAAAAACAAGATAACCATCCTTTTGCTCAAAGGTAAGCGTTACCTCTTCGGGCTGTTCTTCCGTTTGCGCGCCTTTGATTCCGTCAATCAGTGTCGACAGCGACGAGTCGAGGAAAGTGTCATCTTTAAGTAAATTCAAAAGTTGTGTTGTGCTGTATGAGTTTTTCAAATCGGCGGCAAAATTTGACGCAACAATGTAAAGCTGTTTGTTGTTTACCGAAAGGGTGACGGTCTTTTTTGTTAAGTCGATGTTTTTTATCTCGATTGTAAGGTTTTCAAAAATAGCTTTGCCGAGGTCGGAAAACTGTGAGTGTCCTTTTGAAAAACCGACGATATATTCAAGTGTCGAACTGTCGACACAGGCAGCAAAAACATCGGTATCAAACGACTTCAGTCCCTTTTCGATTGCACTAACCGTGGCGGTCACATTGGCTTCGTCAATACTGTCGGTCAAGCCGCTCAAAAGCTCGCTTTTTTGATTTTCGCTGTTTTTTGAACATGCCGCAAACGAAACGGCGGTGACAATGCATAGAAATATGCAAATGCCTTTTTTCAAAACACTTTTCATAATAAAGTACCATCCTTTTGCACAATTTTTGATAAATTACCGCATTTTTGACAAATCATAAATAATATAAGCCGAGTGCACAAATTTTGACACAGTGTGCATATCTGTCGTTTTTTAATTATATAAAGTAATTGTAAACTTTTCAACACATAATTATAAATTTTACAAAAAAATTGCAATTTCAGTCAGTATGTGGTATAATCACTGAGGTTGAAACACTCTATATTGATTTATTTATTTTAAATATTTTCGGAAAACGGCAGCGTCTTACTGCCGTTTTACCAAGTGATGATATTCAGGGATAAAAAATGAAAAAGTTTTTACACAAATATTTCGGCCCGACCAAATGGAAAAGGCTTTTTGATATTGTTGTTTCATTTGTGGCGCTTGTTGTTTTATCGCCGCTGTTTTTGATTATTTGCTTAATTAATTTCTTTACGCCGGACTGCAGGGTTTTCTTCAGCCACGAGCGCAGGGGAAGGCGCGGCAAGCCGTTTACGATTTACAAATTCCAAACCATGAAAAACAGCACACCCAACTGTGCAACCGGCGAGCTTGAAAATCCCGACCGATATATTACGAAGTTCGGCAGAATTTTGCGCAAAACAAGCCTTGATGAGTTGCCGCAACTTTGGAATATTTTAAAGGGCGATATGAGTTTTGTGGGTCCGCGTCCTCTCATCTCAAGCGAGATACGCGCGCACAGACTTCGTCTCGAATACGGCGTTTACCGCTTTCGTCCGGGGCTTACTGGTTGGGCGCAGGTCAACGGCAGAGACGATATTTCACTTATGAAAAAAATGAAACTTGACAAGGAATATTGCGACAATTGGAGCATAGGACTCGACTTGAAAATACTTTGGCGATCGGTTGAGGTATGCATTAAGCAGGAGGGTTTCCGAGAGGGCAAGCTTCACAGGAGATAAATTATTAAAAATTCGGAGTTCACACATATGGAAAGAAATTTTATTGACGGTTATACCGAGTGGCAGACAAATCCCGAAATTGTTGCGGTAAACAAGTTGCCGCAACACGCCACACTTATGCCGTATGAAAATTTTGACGAGGCAAAGAAGGCTGACAGATATGCTTCCACGCGCTGTAAGCTCTTAAACGGAAAGTGGAAATTCAAACTTTATAAAAATTACGCATACAGACCGTCGGATTTTGCACAGCCGCATTATGATTCGCATAATTGGGACAGCATTATCGTTCCCGGTTCGTGGCAGATGCAGGGGTATGACCAAGCACAATACTGCAATGTCCGTTACCCGTGGGAGGGCAGTGAAGATATTTGTCCGCCGAATGCACCGACAAAGCACAATCCCGTAGGCTGTTATCTCAAAAGAATACATATCAACGAGGCGGTGCTTTCAAAGCGTGTTGTTCTTTGTTTTGAGGGTGTTGAATCCGCATTTTATCTTTATGTCAACGGCGAAAGAGTCGGCTACAGCGAGTCAACATTTAACCGCAGTGAATTTGATATTTCTAAATATCTTGTAGAGGGTTCAAATGTTATCGGCGTTGAGGTTTATCGCTGGTGTACCGGCAGTTGGCTTGAGTGCCAGGATATGTGGCGCCTTGGCGGCATTTTCAGAGATGTTTATATTTACACAACCGAAAAGGAATATATTCGCGACTTTGAAATTCACGCAGAGCCGGACTCAACACTCCACGACGGCTATCTTGATGTAATTTTGAAAACAAACGGCACATATGAGGGACTCAGCATCGATATGAGTATTATCGACAGCGACGGCGCAGTTGTTGCGCTTGACAGCCGCTATGCGAATGAGGACCATATCACTCATATGAAAGCAATCGTAACAAATGTTAAGCCGTGGAGCGCAGAAACACCAGATTTATACACGGTTGTATTCACACTCAAAAACAACGGCGTTCCGATTGAATACATTTCGACAAAAATCGGTTTCCGCAGTGTCGAAATCAAGGACGGCGTAATCAGAATCAACGGCGAAAGAGTTGTATTTAAGGGCACAAATCGCCACGAATTTGACTGTCATACAGGCAGATATATCAGCGAGGAAGTTATGCGCAAGGATATTGAGCTTATGAAGCAAAACAATATCAATGCCGTTCGCACCTCGCACTATCCAAATTGTCCGCGCTGGTATGAGCTTTGCGACGAGTACGGACTTTATGTTATTGATGAAAATAATATGGAAACTCACGGAACCGGTTGGTCGCAGATTATCGGATGCCCTCAGCTTCCAGCCTCCCGTCCCGAGTGGGAAAAGGCTTGTATGGAGCGTATCAAGGCACTTTATCAAAGAGATAAGAATTGCGCCTGTGTTGTGGCATGGTCGCTCGGCAACGAGTCGCTCGGCGGCGAAACACCGAAGAAGATGTATCGTTGGATTAAGGAACAGGACAAATCGCGTTTCGTTCACTTTGAATGTCACAGAGCACCCGATGAAAAAGAACTTTCGGATGTTCAGTCAAAAATGTATGCAAAGCCGTGGGAATGCGAGGAATATGCACTTTCCGGCAGAGATAAAAGACCGTACATTTTGTGCGAATATACCCACGCAATGGGCAATTCCTGCGGCTCAACCGATGAATACACAACGCTTTGGGACAAATACCTCTGTCTCCAGGGCGGCTTCGTTTGGGATTGGGTTGATCAAAGCATCCTGACAAAGGACGAAAACGGCGTTGAGTATCTTGCATACGGCGGCGATTTCGGCGAAAATCCGCACGACGGTCATTTTTGCGGCAACGGCTTGCTTTTCGGCGACAGAGCGGTTACACCGAAGCTTGCCGAAATTAAAAAACTTTATCAAAATGTTGATTTCAAAGCAATCGACGCCGCAAAAGGAATTATTGAAATCAAAAACAAATTCCTTTTCACAAATTTGAATAAATACGAACTTTACTGGTGCCAATGCTCCGATAAAGGAATAATCAGCGACGGTGTTGTCAATATCGATATTAAACCGTTTGAAAAAAAGGTTGTCGATTTGGAACTCGGCAAGTTGCCGAAAACGGAATACTATCTCAATCTCGAACTCCGCGAAAAGAACGACACCGCTTACTGCAAGGCAGGCCACACGGTTGCCGAGCAACAGTTTGTTATCAACGAGTTTGAAAATGTTTATGACGAAATCGAGGAGGAGCAACAGCTTCTCGTCGATGACACATACGGCTCACTTCGCATTATCAGCGACGATGTTGTTATCAGATTTGAAAGAAGAGAGCGCAATCAGCTTTATTCAATCAAGGTAGGCAATGAAGAACTTCTTCAGGCACCGATGCGCCTCAACTTCTGGCGTGCACTTACCGATAACGACCGCGGAACGAGAGCGGGCAGCAGGCTTGGTTGCTGGCGCGACGCAGGCGATACCCCGGGCATTTTCAACAACACAAAGTGGTCTATCGAGGGATACAAAATCCTCGATGAGGGCAAAAAGGTTGTTGTCACATCGGGCGCAACAGTTTGTACCCAACCGGAATCAAAGGCATCAATCGTTTATACAATCACTTCAAAGGGAATGGAAATCAATCTTCATTTCTATCCCGACCCGTCTTTGCCTGAAATACCGGAGGTCGGCATTTTGTTTGAACTGCCGAAAGATTTTGAAAATGTTACATACCTCGGCAACGGACCGGACGAAAATTATATCGACCGCAAAAATGCCGCAAAAATCGGGCTTTACAACACCACTGTTTCGGATATGTGGGTTGATTATCTCAAACCGCAGGAATGCGGCAACAGAACAGGTGTCAGATACGCAACACTTATCGGCGACAAAAAGGTGTTCAGCCTTGTTGCGGAACCGGTTATGGAGTTTAATGCCTGCCATTGGTTGCCTAAAGAGATTGAAAATGTTTGGCACCAAAAGGATATGCCAAAACCGAACAAAACGGTTGTTCGCTGCATAGCAAGACAGCAGGGTATCGGCGGATATGACAGCTGGGGAGCACACTGTAATGAAAAATACAAAAATAAAACGGACAAAACATACAGACTCAAATTCCAAATAAGATTTTAGAAATTCGTCTATTAACTATGTATAAAGCGTTTTAAAATTTGCTTGACATTTTTTTTGGTTAGTATTATTATGTGAACACAAGAAATATTATTTTCTGTGTTTATCAGTAATTGATGAGAGGAAACATTATGTCTATTAAAGAAACTGTTACGGATATTGTTATAAGAAATGCCGTAAAGTATGCAAGAAAAGACTTTGACCGCAACGCTCCGAGAATTCTTTCTCTCGTAGAAAAAGCGGATGTAAAAAAGGTAAACCGCTCGACTTATGCAGGCTTGCATAAGGTTATGGACGACCCAAACAATAACTGGATGCGCTTTGCAAAAGATTTGATTTGCAATACAGATGAGCATGTAATCAACAAACTTATTCCGCCGCTTATGAATGTTGCTATCAACAGCTATACAAAGAGAATGGCGGCAATCGAAAAATACGGCTGCAACGTGCCTTGGGCTATCCTTATGGACCCGACGGCGGCATGTAACCTTAAGTGCACGGGATGCTGGGCGGCAGAATACGGTCACGCAAGCTCACTTTCGTACGATGATTTGTCAAGAATCATCAAACAGGGCAAGGAGCTCGGCACATATATGTATCTTTATACCGGCGGTGAGCCGACAATGAGAAGAAAGGATCTTATGCGCCTTTGCCGTGAAAATCCGGATTGTGCATTCCTTTCATTTACAAACGGTACGCTTATTGACGACAGCTTTGCGGATGAAATCAAAGAGGTCGGCAACTTCTATCCCGCATTTTCAATCGAGGGATATGAGGAAGAAAACGATTTCCGCCGCGGTCAGGGCACATTCCAAAAATGCACTGCAGCGATGAAACGCCTTAAGGACAGAGGTGTTCCGTTCGGCGCATCACTCTGCTATACAAGTAAAAATACAGAGGTTTTGGCTTCTGATGAGTATATGGATTGGCTTATTGAGCACGGTGTTAAATTTGCTTGGTTCTTCACATATATGCCAACAGGAAACGGTGCCGTTACAGACCTTATGGTAACACCCGATCAGCGTGCGCTTATGTATAAGAAAATGCACGAGTGGCGTCACACAAAGCCTATCTTTGCTCTCGACTTCTGGAACGACGGCGAATATGTTCAGGGCTGTATCGCAGGCGGTCGTCACTATTTCCATATCAACTCAAACGGTGACTGCGAGCCTTGTGCTTTCGTTCACTATTCAAATGTAAATATTAAAGAGCACTCCGTGCTTGAAGCACTTCAAAGTCCGCTCTTTATGGCGTATAAGAGAAATCAGCCGTTCTCAAACAATATGCTCCGTCCATGCCCTGTTCTTGATAACCCGGGTGCAATCAGCAAAATGGTTGCGGAAACCGGCGCATATTCGACAGAGATGCAACACCCCGAGTCGGCAAACGAACTTTTTGACAAAACCGTTGCCGCTGCAAAGGCTTGGAAGGTTAAGGCAGACGAACTCTTTGACCGCGACAATTATATCGCAAAGCATGTTAAAGATGAAAATATGTATAACTTTGAAAAACCCGATGAAGAAAGAGAATTCAACGAGTTTGAAAAGACAGAAGAATAATTCAATATTATCAGCACTTAACATCAAAGAGGGCATACCGATTGGTATGCCCTTTAAAGCCATTTATATTAAGTCAGGAGAAGGATAAAATTATGAACACACCGTTGCTTATAATAATTGCGGTTCTTGTTGCGTTTTCGGCGTTTTTTTCGTCTGCCGAAACGGCATTTTCGTCACTCAATAAAGTGCGACTTAAATCAAGCGAAACAGACGAAAACGAAAAGAAAATCGAAAAAACTCTTGCGCTTGCCGAAAATTACGATATGGTGCTTTCAACCATTTTAATAGGAAATAATATTGTTAATATCGGTGCGTCATCGCTTGCAACACTGTTTTTTACCGGTGTTCTCGGCGACAACAGCGACCTTGCGGCAACTGTGTCAACGGTAGTTATGACAATTATTGTTCTTGTTTTCGGCGAAATCACACCGAAAGCGATGGCAAAGGAAAAGGCAGAAAAATTCGCCGTTTTTGTAACCCCTGCGGTTCAATTTTTTGTTTTTTTGTTTTATCCTTTAAATATTGCATTCAAAGGTTGGAAAAAGCTTCTTTCAAAAATTTTCAAGCTTGACGGCGATTCCGCCGTAACCGAGGAAGAACTTAAAACATATGTTGACGAGGCGCACACAGGCGGCGAAATCGACGAAAACGAAAGCGAGCTTATCCGCTCGTCAATCGAGTTTGACGATTTATATGTCAGCGATATTCTTACTCCGCGCATTGATGTTGAGGCTGTCGAAAAATATTGGAAACTTGCAGACATAGAAAAAGTTTTCAAAAAAACAAGATTTTCGCGTCTGCCGGTATATATCGGCGATATTGATCATATAGTGGGTGTTATTCACTATCAGGATTTTGAGGATATTTGCAAAAGAGGGCTTAAATCTCTGCGCACAATATTGAAACCCGTGCCGACGATAAGTCCGGACACAAAAATCTCAAAGCTGTTGCGTATTTTGCAAAAAAGCAAAACTCACCTTGCCGTTGTCGTTGATGAATTCGGCGGAACGGAGGGTATCGTAACGCTTGAGGATATTATAGAGGAACTTGTCGGCGAAATTTGGGATGAGCACGATGAAGTACTCGTGGATTTTGACGAAATCGGCGACGGCGAATATATAGTTGACGGTACTGCGTCGGTTGACAAGTTGTTTGAATTTTTCGACATTCAGCCCGAAAAAGAGCTTGACATTACAACGGTAAACGGCTGGGTAATGCTTAATATCGACAAAATACCCGGTGTCGGCGATTCGTTTGATTATGCAGATATGCACTGCGAGGTTATAAGCGTCGACGGCAAAAGAGCTGATAAAATTAAAATAACTGTTCAAAAAAGCAATAATGAAGAGGGCAATGGGCAAAATGCTTAGTTTTATAAAAAAAGGAAAAATTGAATATTTGATTGTCGGTTTGGGCAATCCCGGCAGCACATATGAAAAAACACGCCACAATGCAGGCTTTTCGTCACTCGACAGGCTTGCAGAAAACGAGGGCTTTGAGTTTAAAAAGGTAAAATTTCACGCACTTGTCGCAGACGAAACGATTGCGGGTCACCGTTGCCTTTTGATGAAACCGCAAACGATGATGAACAATTCGGGCGAGGCTGTGTATGAAGCGGCAACATATTATAATATTCCCGACGAAAATATCATAGTAGTATATGACGATGTAAGCCTTGATGTAGGCAAATTGCGTATTCGCCGCAAAGGCAGTGCAGGCGGTCACAACGGAATAAAGAGCATCATTTCCTGTGTCGGCGGCGAGGATTTTCCGCGCGTAAAAATCGGCGTCGGCAAAAAGCCCGGCAAGTGGGACCTTGCCGACTGGGTGCTTGCAAAATTCCCCGACGATGCAAAAGACGATTTGTCATCTGCGCTTGAAAACGCCGCCGAGGCGGTCAAACTTATGGTGAATGACGAAATCGACAAAGCAATGAATTTATACAATTCATAATCAAACGGAGATAATTTAAAATATGAGTTGTTTTTCAAAGGTTTGGGAAAAGGACGAGGAATTTTTGACTCTGGCGCAAAATATCGACACGCTCGGTGCACCCGTCGGAGTTATCGGTCTTACCGATATAAATAAAGTTCACGCCGTCCATTCCCTTTGTGAAAAAACAGGTAAGAAAGCATTTATAATCACACCCGACGAGGCAAGCGCAGTCAGATTTTTTGAAAATCTTTCGCAGTTTCAGCAGGGTGTTTTGCTCTATCCGAAAAGGGAGTTTACGCTCCTTGATGTTGAGGGTATCAGCCGTGAGTATGAGCAAATCAGACTCGGCGTGCTTTCAAAAATAATTGACGGCAATTTTACAGCTGTCGTTGCGTCTGCCGCCGCTGCCGCTCAATACACAATGCCGCCGCAGGCATTGAAGGAGCGCAGTTTTAAAATTTCGTCGGGCGATGAAATCAACCTTGACGATATGGCGACGCGCCTTGTTAAAGCAGGCTATTCGCGCTTTGACCAGGTTGACGGCACAAGTCAATTTTCGATTCGAGGCGGATTGCTTGATATTTTTCCGCCCGGTGCCGACGAGCCGGTTCGTATCGAACTTTGGGGCGACACTGTCGATTCAATAACAAATTTTGACATTGCTACACAGCGCCGAACGGATATGGTCGACAGCGTTGAGATTATTCCGTCAACCGAGGTTTTGTTTAATTCGCGCGAGGAGCAGGCTGAAAAAATCGACGCTCTTGCCGCAGGCTTAAAGGGCAAGGCGACAAAGGCGCGCGAAAAACTTTATCAGGACAGCGACAAGCTCAAACAGGGCATAAATCTGCGTTGCAATGATAAATATTTGCCGCTTGCGTATGACTCAAAGGGTATTTTTGACTATTTTGAGGGCACACTTTTTGTGTGCGAAAGCGCAAAGGTTAAGGAAAAAACGCTCAATCAAACAAAGTTGATGAATGAGGAAATCAAGTGGCTTTTGAATGACGGCAATCTCTGCAAGGGCATCGACAAATTCGCGCTTGATTTTGAGGATTTGTGCGCCGTTTACGAAAGCTGTGCCGCAGTGTATATGGACTCACTTCCGCGCGGCAGTTTTGACACGCCGGTGCGCCACCTTGCAAACTTTGTTTGCGAAAGCTTTAACGCTTGGTCGGGCACGCTGTCACAGCTTAAGGACGATTTGTTCCCGCTTCTCAAAACGAATTATGCCGTTTGCATTATGGCAGGCACATCGAGAGCAGGCAAAGCGCTTGCATACGATATAGGCGAAATGGGTTTTGATGCCGCTTTCTGCGAAAATCGCCCTGCCGAGTTTCGCCGCGGTCAGGTAACGGTGCTGACTGGCACACTGTCAAACGGTTTCAGAATGAGTTCGTGCAAATTCGCGCTCATCACTCACACAAAATCAAATCAAAGCCGCAAAAAACACAAAAAGATTTCCGCAAAGGACGCAATTCATTCACTTGACGAATTGTCTCCGGGCGATTACATTGTCCACAATGTTCACGGAATCGGTGTTTTTGAGGGCATACATTCGCTCGATATAAAGGGCGTTAAAAAAGATTATATCAAAATAAGCTATGCAAAGGGCGACACGCTTTATGTCCCTGTTACACAGCTTGACCTTGTTTCAAAATATATAGGTCCGAACGATGACACATCAAGGGTTAAAATCAGCCGACTCGGCTCGGGCGATTGGCAAAAAGCAAAGGCAAAAGTCCGTGCGAGCGTTCAGGATATGGCAAAGGAGCTTATTGCGCTTTATGCAAAGCGAATGAGCACACCCGGCTACGCTTTCAGCCAAGACACCGATTTACAGCGCGATTTTGAACTTCGCTTTGAATATGACGAGACAGAGGATCAGCTCCGCTGTGCCGACGAAATCAAGGGCGATATGGAAAAATCCGCACCGATGGACCGTCTGCTTTGCGGCGATGTCGGCTTCGGCAAAACAGAGGTTGCACTGCGCGCCTGCTTTAAATGCATAGGCGACGGCAAACAGTGTGCAATCCTTGTGCCGACAACAGTGCTTGCGATGCAGCATTTTCAAACCGCGATACGCAGAATGGAGGCGTACCCCGTCAGGATAGAAATGCTCTCGCGCTTTGTGTCACCTACAAAGCAAAAGCAGGTGCTCGAGGATTTGGCGGCAGGCAAGATTGATTTGCTTGTCGGCACTCACCGAATTATCAGCAAGGATATTAAGTTTAAAGATTTGGGTCTTCTCGTTGTTGACGAGGAACAGCGTTTCGGCGTTGCCCAAAAGGAAAAAATAAAAGAAAAGTTCCCGAGAGTCGATGTGCTCACGCTTTCGGCTACGCCTATTCCGCGAACACTCAATATGGCGATGAGCGGAATCAGGGATATGTCACTGCTCGAGGAGGCTCCGGGCGACCGCCGACCCGTCCAAACATATGTTATGGAATATGATTTCGGCGTGCTTGTCGAGGCTATGGAAAAGGAGCTTTCGCGCGGCGGTCAATGCTATTATCTGCACAACAACATTGACACGATCGACCATGTTGCCCTGCAAATCAAAAAATCAATTCCCGATGCAACGGTAGGTGTAGCTCACGGCAGAATGACAGAGGAGCAACTCTCCGATGTTTGGGAAAAACTGACAAACGGCGAAATCGACATTCTTGTGTGCACAACAATTATAGAAACGGGCGTCGATGTTTCAAATGTAAATACGCTTATTATCGAAAACGCCGACAGAATGGGTCTTGCCCAACTGCACCAAATCCGCGGCAGGGTCGGCCGTTCGTCACGCCGCGGCTATGCTTATTTCACATTCGTGCGCGGCAGAGAACTTTCCGAAATCGCTACAAAGAGGCTCGAGGCTATCAGGGAATATACGGAATTCGGCTCCGGTTTCAAAATCGCAATGCGCGATCTTGAAATCCGCGGCGCAGGCTCGCTTTTGGGCAACAGACAGCACGGTCATATGGAGTCTGTCGGATACGAAATGTATCTTAAACTGCTTGAGGAGGCGGTTGCCGAGGAGAAGGGCGAGCGCAAACCGCAGGAAAAAGAGAAAGATTGCCTTATTGATTTGCCCGTTGACGCAGGTATTCCTACCGATTATATCACCTCAACGCCGATTAGGCTTGAAATGTACAAAACAATCGCTAATATTCGCAGTGACGCCGACGCAAACGATGTTTATGACGAGCTGACCGACCGCTTCGGTATTCCGCCGGCTCCCGTTTACGGCCTTGTCGAAATTGCGCTTATGCGAAACACTGCGATGAAGCTCGGCATTTATGAAATTAAGCAAAAGGGCGTTGCCGTCGACTTCCTTGTTGACGATGTTAAGGTTGAATATCTCGTTGCGTTGAATGAAAAAATGCGCGGCAGAGCAACATTTAAATCGGGCGCAAAGCCCTGTATCGGCGTTCGCATCGACAACGGCAATCCGATAGACACCGTTCGCGAAACGCTCGAAATTTTACAAAATGCATAAAATTAAACACCTCGGTCAATAATACAACCGAGGTGTTTTTTTATGTCTGCAAATCAAAACAGTAAAAAGGACAGTAAAAATGTAAAGACGCTGTTTTCAATAGTTTGTCTTTGTATTATTGCGCTTGGACTTATAGTCTATTTTTCAACAAATTCAAAGGCTCAAAAGGGTACTGTCAACGAAAATACTACAATTGTTGACACAACCGAGGCAAACCGCGCCGTTACGGCTAAAGAGCCGAAAACGCAAAAACAAACAACTGTCGCATCCACAGCTCGCACAACAACGGCTAAAAAAGAGACGGTCACAATGGAGCAGGGCAAAAACAATATCCCCTACAAGAGCTTTTATAAATATCCGCTCACAGAAACGGTGCTTAAAGGCTACAGTGAGGAGCCGGTGTTTGACGAAACGCTCAACGATTATCGCGCCCACGCCGCCGTTGATTTCACGGGCAAGCAGGGCGACAAGGTTGTTGCGATTAACGACGGCAGGGTTATCGCCGTTTATACCGACAGCCTTTACGGCATGGTTGTCGAAATCGACCACGGCGGCAAACTTGTTGCAAAATATTGCGGTCTTGACAGCGTAAGCGTTAAAAAAGGCTCATATGTCAATATCGGCAACACAATCGGCACGCTCGGCTCTGTCCCGATTGAAAGCAAATCTTCGCCGCACCTTCATCTTGAAACAAAAGTCGGCGGAAAAACCGTCAATCCGCTGAATGTTATGAGCAAAACGGAATAAAAACGGCTTGCAGTTGAAATCAATCACTGCAAGCCTATTTTTTATGTGCAAAATATCATATTTTTTCGTAGCAAAGAATCACAAATTCAACAGTAAGCTCGGTTTCGTCGATTTTGTCGAGCCGTGCTTTGAATTCATCCCTCGTTCTGTAAAAATAGGGAGTCATTGAAAACAGCTCTCTCAAATCGTCGCCGTTTATTGTCACCCTTTGGCTGACCTTTTCCCTCCCTGTGAGGGTCAAAAGTTTTGAGGCGGGTGCTTTTTCATCGTTTTTATATGGGTTGTCATACACAATTTGCTTCATTTCAAACAAATGCATTTCGCCCGGGATAACGCTGTAAAGCCTGCCGCCGCTTTTGAGTATTCTGAAAAATTCTTTGTCGTTAAACGGAGCAAAAAGGTGAATTGCCGTGTCAATGCTGTTGTCGGGCATGGGGATTGAGGCAAGATTTGCCGCAAAATATTTGCCGTTTTTATTTGTTTTTGATGCAAGGCGCACCATTTCCTTGCTTATGTCAAAGCCGTACAGTTCGCCGTCGTAACCGTCGTAATATCCGTCGCCGCAACAAATATCAAGCACTGTGCCGCTCATTTTTTCGTCAATTGCGTTTTTCAGGCAGGAGTAATACCCCTTTTGCAAAAACGCATGGCGTGCGCGTGCCGAGTCTTTGCTGTCGCCCGTTTTGTCGCCGCTTTTTGAGCCGACAAGCAGGTTTACATAGCCCTCTTTCGCAAAATCAAAGCAGTGATTGTTTTGGCATTTCAGCGCGTTTTCGCTTTTGTTCAGCGCTTCGCCGCATATGGGACAAACAAGCATTATTCCTCACCCCACGGCAAGTCAACTATAATCGGCTCGTGGTGCACCGCCGGCAAAAATTTTTCAACAATATCCTTTGTTTTGAATTTGAGGCTCGAGGTGCAAACGCACGGATGACAGCCGAGGGTTTCGCTTTCGACAACGGGCTTGTCGATAACAAGCTGAATTTTATTGTCATTATCGTTCATCAAACCCATTATTGACACTGCGCCGGGCTTGATGTCGAGATATTCAAGCATTTTTTCGCTCGGCGCAAACGAAAGGCGCGAACAACCGAGTTGTTTTGTGATGTATTTTGTTTTAAACGGCTTGTCGCCCGGCATCATCAAAAGATAAAATTCCGTTTGCTGTCTGTTGCAGAGAAAAAGATTTTTGCAAATAATCGTGTCGAGGATTTTGTCAATCTCGTTGCACTTTTCCATCGTATTTGCTTCCTCATGGTCGGTGCGCTCGTATTCAATGCCCAATTCGTCAAGCAGGTCATAAACGCGCACCTCTCTGTCGAGCCTGCCGGAGCAATCGGTCGGTCTGCCTTTTACAAGTTCCATATCATATGCATCCTTTTTTGTTATTTACGCTATTTTACCACTTTTCACCCCCTCTTGCCAAGTGTGTTATAATATATTTGTAAAGATTTATGCGCCGTCATTGACAAATCGGCAAAATAAATATATAATGCACATTTGTACGATTCATTCATATGAACGGTTAATACATATGTGAGGCTGTTATGGAATACGAAAGAATTAACGAAATTGCGGATTTATTCAAAATGTTCGGCGATGCAACAAGGGTAAAAATCTTGTTTTCGCTTTTTGACCGCGAACTCAGCGTGTCCGAAATTGTTGAAAAAATCGGCGCGTCGCAAACGGCTGTGTCGCATCAACTGCGATCACTTAAGCAAAGCCATCTTGTCAAATGCCGCCGCGAGGGCAAAAATATAATCTATTCCCTCGCCGACGAACATGTCAAAATCATAATTAACTGTGCCGTCGAGCACATAGAGGAGTGATAAATATGCCCGAAAACGAAAATTTAGACTCTGCTCAGGAGCATCAGGTGGGTTGCACATGCGGTTGTGACCCTGCCGCTTTTCAGGAATATAAAAAAGAAATGACCGTCAAAATCATAATCAGTGCCGTTTTTTTTGCCGCAGGTTATGTAATCAGCGAGTTTACATCAATCAGCAGCTATGTTTATCTTATCTGCTTTGCGATTTCATATATCACGGTCGGCTTCGGCGTAATACGCGACGCTCTTATGCTTGTCGGCAACAAAAACATTTTCAATGAATATTTGCTTATCAGCGTTGTTTCAATCGGCGCGCTTGCCATCAAGGAATACCACGAGGGCTGTGCCGTAATGCTGCTTTTTGCAATCGGAGATTTTTTGCAAAGCCTTGCCGTTTCAAAAAGTCAGGACAAAATTAACAATATGTTTGCCGACTCGGATGTCAGCGATGACGAGGTTGAAAATGAGCAGAGCAATCTCTCCCGCCTCGAAAACGAGGTCAACGGCTCAGGCGGTACAAACCGTTTTATAACACGCTTTTCGATGGTTTACACACCGATTGTTTTTCTGATCTCACTCTTGGTTATTATTCTTCCACCGTTTATCACGGGCGATTATTCGCAATGGCCAGTTTGGAAAGAGTGGATATACCGTGGGCTTTCGGCGCTCACCGTCGGTTGCCCGTGCGCAATTGTGATTTCGGTGCCGCTCAGCTTTTATTTCGGCATCGGTGCTGTTGTTAAGGATGAAAAAAACGGCAATTTTTATGCAAAGCGCGCAACTCGCATTTCAAAGGAAAACATTGCGCTCACACTTGCCGTTAAGGCTGTAATTCTTGTTCTTGTCGTATTTTTGGATAAGGAGCCGCCGATGTGGCTTGCCGTTTTCAGCGATGTCGGCATTTGCCTGCTGGCAATTTTAAATTCGCTCAGAGCGGCTGTGATAAAAAAGAGTAACTGATATGCAAAAATTATTTTTAGATTATACACCGGAAAATGAAATAATCCTTGACGGCGAAGAGGCGCGCCATATTGCCAAAAGTTTGCGTATGAAGGTCGGCGATATGCTCACCGTAACAGACGGTAGCGGCAACGATTTCGGCTGTCAAATCGACGCCGTTACAAAAGATACCGTCACGCTCAAGGTTTGCTACCGTCAGGCGAATAACAGCGAGCCGACATGCAAAGTGACGGTTTATCAAGGTGTGCCGAAAAGCACAAAACTCGAGGATATTGTGCAAAAATGCGTCGAGCTCGGCGTTTATTCGATTGTGCCTACGCTGACCCAGCGTTGTGTCAGCCGACCCGACCAAAAAAGTGCCGTAAAGAAAAATTTGCGTTATCAAAAAATTGCGCTTGAGGCGGCACAGCAAAGCGGCAGAGGCATTATCCCCGAAATTGCGCCGATGAAAACCCTTGCGCAGGCAATCGCCGAGGACAAAAGCGATGTTAAAATAGTGTTTTACGAGGGCGGCGGTGAGCCGATAAAATCAATCGTTTCGCCCGACTGCAAAAGCGTTTCCGTTTATATCGGACCGGAGGGCGGCTTTGAAAAAAACGAAGTTGAGCAAATTGTTGCCGACGGCGGCGTTCAGGCAACGCTCGGCAAGCGCATTTTGCGCACTCAGACGGCACCCGTTGCGGCACTCACGGCGATTATGCTTTTGACAAATAATCTTGAATAAAAACAATACGCTTTACAGAGTAAAACGGCAGGTAATTATGACCTGCCGTTTTTGTTATGCGTATTGATTTGTAATGAATATTTATATCATCATTCAACGCTCTTGAGCGATGATACCATATCGAGATTTTTAACCTTTTTCGTAAACAAGAAGCTTGTCAAAACAGATACGCCGAAGGTGATTATAGCCGCTATTATAAACGAGCTTGGCGACAGCTTAACCATCATATCAAATTCCGAGCCGGCACTCGCTGTCATTGCGTAAACAAGATACAAACCGCACGGCACGCCGAAAATTATGCCTATTACAGAGAAAATTATGTTTTGAATTATGTTTAGCTTTAATATCTTTCCGGTTGAGAAGCCGAGCACCTTGAGCGTTGCGTTTTGCCGCTCGTTTTCGGTGTAGGTCAACAAGCCGAGGTTGTAAAGCACAACAACCGCAAGCACAATCGCAAGAAGCAAAATTATGCCTACCATCATATTCATGGTTTCCATATAATTATCCCAGAAATTGTGCAAATCTTTAGATGTCAAAACATTTTGCACCTTGTCGTTGCTGTAAGCCGTTAGCTTTCGCTTTGTGTCAACATATGTCGGCTTAAATTCGCAGCCGAGCTTTTCAAGCATTGCGCGCGTGATTGAAAGACCTTGCGTCATCGGTGCCCTGTTAATAAGCGTAAGTTTCGATTTAACCCATTTGTCGGAAGTGTAAATATGCCACTCAAACTCGTCGCCCTCCTTTAATCCCAGCTCGTCGGCAACCTTTTTTGTTACGGCAACCGTATTGTCGTCGGGGGCGATTTGCTTTCGGTTGACATCGGTCAGGTAGTAGCATCCCTCGCCGTCGGTAACGGTCAGGTTTTCGGTCATTTTTTTGCCGTTTGCCTTGATTTCGATTGAATCGGTCATCATCATTTCGCCGTCAACATCCTTTGCAATTTTTTCGGCGTCCTTAACCGTTGCCTCGCTGTCAAGCGTCAGCCTTGTTTCCTGCACCTGAATTTCATTATACATCCAATTTTCCATATCGCTCATACAGTCGCTCATCGAAAATGCGGCTACGAGCAATGCCATACACGATATTGTGCCGACTATGCCCATAATCGTGCGCACCTTGCCGCGCATAAATGTGCGTATGCTCCAACGCATATTAAAGTCCGTTTTTTGCCATGCCTTTGAGCGTTCAAGCTTTGTGAGCTTAAAGTTTTTCGGCGCTTTCGATCGGAGCGTTTGCGCCGGTGTTCCGTCAAGCATGCCTATTACGCTGAACAGCGTTGCAAGCGTGCAGGCAAGAACTGTTGCCGCAGCAACGATTACAAACGATATATCAAAGCCCGGTTGCCATTTCGGCAGTGTGTAATATGAACTCATCGACGAATAAAACAGATACGGCAGAGTCAGCGGACCGACAATCAAGCCAAGCACTGCGCCCGCAAGGCTTACCCAAAAGCCGTAATTTACATAGTGCAAAACTATTTTTGCCTTGCTGAAACCGAGCGCCTTAAGCGTGCCGATTTGCGTGCGCTGGTTGTTAATAAGCCTGTTCATACTTGTTATAATCGCAAGTATCGCAATCGCCATAAACGCAATCGGAAAAATTGCGCCGATCATTTTGTGCTGCGTCATTTCGGCATCCATCATCTGAATGCCTGCCGTTTCTTTTCGGGTGGTGTAAACGGCATAGTTGCCATTGAGCGTTTTGTCGATTTTGTCCGAAAGGCTCGATGCGTCAACGCTCGAGGTAAATATAATCTGCGTGTAGGGCAACATTTCTTCAAACTCGCTGTCGTCTGCCTTTTCAAGACTGCGCACTATAAAGTTTTTCGACAAGCCTTTGAGCATTTTTGCGTTTTCTTTGATTTCGTCATTCTCTTTGGCAAATTCGTCAACAAGTTCGCTGACGGATTTGTCGCTCTTATTAATATAATCAATTATATATTGCTTAATCGGGATTGATTTTGCCGAGCAATATGCAAAACCTATATTATTGTAATCGGGCCACAAATCGTTTTCGTTTGAATAATACTGGTATTCGCTCGAATAAACAAGTCCTGCGATTTTCAGAGTGAAATCAGTGCCCTGAAAATCAAATGTATAGTTGTCGCCGACTTTCAAATTTTTTGCTGTTGCAAAATTTTTGTCAAGCCAGACATTGCCATTGGAGTGCACATTTACCTCCTCACCTTCGACAACATACGGTTTGCAAACTGTGTTTTCATTTAATCCGTACATATATACGGTGGGATTGTGGCTGTCTTTGCCTGTTACCTCAATGTGGCATCGCTTTTCGACATCATTTATTCCGTCGATGCTTTTAACCTTATCAACATCGCTGTCGCTGAAGTCCTCGCCCCAAATCCAACCGTCGGCGAGGTTGGTTTGTTCATAATATCCTTTGCGATAGTTGTTGACGCCTGCCCATTCGCCGCCGACGCCGCAAAAAAGGTAAACGCCCAAAAAAGCCATCAGCAAAATTGATATGAACTGCCATTTGTTTTGCTTCATATCTTGGAGCATTTTTTGTTTGAGCATTACCAAGTCACCTCGCTTACGGCCTTAGGGCTTTCGTTGACTGTCACTTCCTTGATTTTGCCGTTTTTCACCCTGATTACCTTGTCCGCCGCCTGTGCGAGCGCTGCATTGTGGGTTACAATTACAACCGTTTTGTCTTCTTCGCGGCTCAAAGATTGCAAAAGCGACAAAATCTGCACGCCCGTTTCACTGTCAAGTGCGCCGGTCGGCTCGTCGCAAAGCAACATTTTAGGATTTTTGCAAACAGCTCGCGCTATTGATATTCTTTGCTGTTCTCCGCCGGAAAGCTGTGATGGGAATTGATATTTATGGTCGCTGAGCCCAACATCGTCAATCACCTTATTTGCATCAATCGGTCCGTCGGTGATTTCTGCAACAATTTGAATGTTTTCGATAGCCGTCAGCGTCGGAATCAGATTGTAAAACTGAAAAACGAAACCGACATCCTTTGCTCTGTATTTCGTCATTTTTGTATCGTTGAATTTTGTAATGTCAACGCCGTCAACAATTATCTGTCCCTGTGTTGCGTATTCCATTCCGCCAAGCAGGTTTAGCAGTGTCGATTTGCCTGCGCCCGACGGCCCGAGTATAACGGTAAATTCGCCTTTCTCGATTTCAAACGATGTATTGTCAAGCGCATTTATTGTGTGCTCGCCCGTGAAAAATTGCTTTGTCACATTTTTAAATTCTATTAATGCCATTGTTACGCCTCCACAGTTAGTCATTGCTAACTCTTTAAGTACATTACAGTTAGCGATTGCTAACTGTAATCAGTATAAAACATTTTTAAATTGTTGTCAACTGTATTATTTCACGCATTTTCCGTATATTACATTATATATCTGCATATATTCGCAATTTTTTCGCTTCGTTTGCTAAATACGGCGGCAAAATATTGACCGTTTTTTTGCACGATTAATTCAAATCGAGCAAAACCGTGCAAACACAATCCCAAAATAAAGCGATATTAACAAATAAATCGAGCGATATTGAGCATAATTAACGAGAATTGTTGCTCACTATTGACTGATATTGATTGCTTGAGTATAATTAAGGTGCATTAGGAAATAATTATTTCACAGCGGCGACGGCTGCAAAAGGAGACTAAATGCTGACACAGGAACGCAGAAGAAAAATACTTGATTTGTTGGAAGAGCACGGCTCTGTAACGGTTGCACAACTCAGCGAAAAATTTGACTCGAGCGAATCGACTATACGCCGCGATTTAGTGGCGCTGTCACGGCTCGGCAAACTCAACAAAGTTCACGGCGGCGCAACGGTGCTGTCACAGCAGTTTTTAAAAAACGAGGATACGGTTGAGGAAAAATCGCTTAAATATGTTGATGAAAAAGTTGCCGTTGCAAAATACGCCGCAAGCCAAATCAGCGACGATGATTTTGTTTTTATAGATGCCGGCTCAACTACATATTTAATGACAAAATATATAGACTCCTGCAAGGCAACCTTTGTCACAAACGGCATAGCGCATGCAAAAAAACTTGCGCAAAAGGGTTGCAAAGTATTTGTTCTCGGCGGACAGCTTAAGGACACTACCGAGGCGATAATCGGACTTGTGGCAGCAACAAATCTTCAAAAATACAACTTTTCAAAAGCTTTCATCGGAACAAACGGCATCAGCGAAAAGCAAGGCTTTACAACACCCGACAGCGACGAGGCAATGCTCAAAGCTGTTGCTGTGGAGCGCAGTTTTGTGGCATACATCCTTGCCGACCACTCAAAGTTCAACAAAGTTTCGGCAGTGACATTTGCACCGCTTGACGCCGGCTGTATAGTTTGCGACAGATGTGACGATGAAGCACTTAAACAAAAAGCAGTAATCAAAGAGGTGGTTTGATGGTTTATACGATTACACTCAATCCCGCGCTTGATTATGTGATGTATGTTGACCGTCTGCGATATGACGACATAAACCGTACATCACACGAGGCTGTCTATTACGGCGGCAAGGGAATCAATGTTTCCGTCATTCTTACACGCCTCGGCGTTGAAAACAAGGCACTCGGTCTTGTTGCCGGTTTCACCGGCGTTCAGCTTGAGGATATGCTGAAAAATGACGGCATCAGCTGTGATTTTAATCATCTTAAAAACGGATTTACAAGAATAAATGTTAAAATTAAAGCAGATAATGAAATAGATGTAAATGCAAACGGCCCTCATATCGACGAGGAGGATATTTTAAAGCTTCTTGAAAAGCTTGACGAATTAAAGGACGGCGATTATCTTATTCTTGCCGGTTCAATTCCTAAAAATCTTCCCGACGATATTTATGAAAGAATTTTAAAGCGTCTTTCGGGAAAAGGTGTCAGGTTTGTTGTTGACGCAACTGGTGATTTACTGAAAAATGTGCTTAAATACAAACCGTTTCTTGTAAAGCCGAATCATCACGAGCTCGGCGATATGTTCGGTGTTACGACACAAACGGACGACGAAATAATCGAGTATTCAAAAAAACTTCAGGCACTCGGCGCACAAAATGTGCTTGTGTCGCGTGCGTCAAAGGGCGCAATGCTTATTGACGCCGACGGTAACGCTCACAAAATCGGAAACGCTCCCGGCGAGCTTGTAAACTCGGTCGGTTGCGGCGACAGTATGGTCGGCGGATTTGTTGCCGGCTGTATAGAAAAAGGCGATTATGCCTATGCTTTAAAATTAGGCTCGGCATGCGGCAACGCAACGGCTTTTTCACCGGAGCTTGCCACAAAGGAAGAAATTATTAATGTTTTTAATAACGGATTTAATTCATAAGAGAGGGGTATCTTTATGAGAATTATTGATTTGTTAAAGCCCGAAGCAATTGAGCTTAACACAGCCGTTGCTTCAAAGGAAGATGCGATTGATAAAATGATTGCTCTTCACGAAAAGGCGGGCAATTTGGCCGACACTGCGGTATACAAGGAGGCTATCCTTGCAAGAGAGGCTCAGGGCTCAACCGCTATCGGCGAGGGAATTGCTGTTCCGCACGCAAAATCCGACAGCGTTAAAACGCCCGGATTGTCGGCACTCACGGTTCCCGGCGGAGTCGATTACGGCGCACCTGACGGAAAACCGTCGGACATTTGCTTTATGATTGCCGCTCCGCTTGACGGCGATTTGCATCTCGAAATTTTGTCAAGGCTTATGGTTATGCTTATGGAGCCGGAATTTTGCAACAGTTTGAGAAATGCAAAAAATGCCGACGAATTTTTAAGCATTATCGATAAAAAGGAATCCGAAAAATATCCCGAGGAAAAGGCTGAGGAACAGCCTAAGCAAGAGGGATACAGAATCCTCGCCGTTACCGCTTGCCCGACAGGCATTGCGCACACTTATATGGCTGCCGAGGCACTCGAAAAAGCAGGCGAAAAAATGGGCTATCCGCTTAAAGCTGAAACAAACGGCTCCGGCGGTGCAAAAAACATTCTTACAAAAAAAGAAATCGCCGAGTGTGACGGTATAATCATCGCTGCCGATAAAAATGTTGAAATGGCAAGATTTGACGGCAAGCCCGTTGTTAAAACCTCGGTTTCAAACGGCATTAACAAGCCGGAGGAACTTATCCAAAAAATCGTTGACGGCAAAGCCGCCGTTTATCACACAAACGAAGAGGAAAAGGCTTCTGTTGACGATGACGAAAAGGAAAGTTTCGGTCACAGGCTCTACAAGCACCTTATGAACGGCGTTTCTCATATGCTTCCGTTCGTAGTAGGCGGCGGTGTGCTTATCGCTTTCGGCTTTTTGATTGATACAATCGCAGGCAACGCCGATGTCGGCGGCACCTTCGGATTTACAAACCCTGTTGCATCCGTTATTTTCTGGATAGGTAAGGCGGCGTTCGCGCTTATGCTTCCTGTTTTGTCGGCATATATCGCACAGTCGATTGCAGACCGTCCCGGTTTACTGCCCGGTTTTGTCGGCGGTGTGTTTGCCGCAAACGGTCATACAATCCAAAGTATGATTGACGGCGTTAATTCAGGCAACGGACTTGCAGGCGACAACAAGGCTGTTTCGGGCTTCCTCGGCGCTTTGTTTGCAGGTTTCGTGGCAGGTATTGTTGTTCAGCTCCTCAAAAAAGGATTTTCGTGGATGCCGAAAGCAATGGACGGTATTAAACCCGTTTTCATCTATCCGCTTTTGGGCACACTTCTTATGGGCTTGATTATGGCAGGCGTAAACCCTGTTATCGGTCAGCTTAACACACTTCTCGCAAACGGACTTGAAAGCCTCGGCACAACAAGCCGACTTCTCCTCTCAATCGTTCTTGCCGCAATGATGGCAACCGATATGGGCGGTCCGTTCAACAAAGCGGCTTATGTTTTCGGTACGGCGGCAATTTCAAGCGGTGATACATGGATTATGGCTGCTGTTATGATCGGCGGCATGGTTCCTCCGATTGCAATCGCTCTCTCAACAACATTCAACAAGAAAAAGTGGAATGCAGAGGAGCTTAAGTCAGGTCCTGTCAACTATCTTATGGGTCTTTGCTTCATTACAGAGGGTGCAATTCCTTACGCAGCATCCGACCCGCTCCGTGTTATTCCGTCATGTATGGTAGGCAGTGCCGTAGCAGGTGCGCTCACATCATTGTTTAATGTAACCTGCCCCGCACCTCACGGCGGTATATTCACATTCATCGTTTGCGACCATCCGCTCCTTTACATTGCAGCACTTGTTGCCGGCTCTGTTGTAGGCGCGTTAATGCTTGCAATTTTAAAGAAAAATCAACCTGTTAAGGCATAAGAGAGGGAATAATTATGGTATCAAAGGAATTTACAATTAAAAACAAGATGGGCTTTCATATGCGCCCGGCAAATGTTTTTGTCACAGAGATGACAAAATATACTTCATCGGTCAACATTGTTTTCAACGGCAAAACAATCAACGGCAAAAGCATAATGAATATTATGGCGGCATGCATTAAATGCGGCAGTACAATCACCGTTGAATGCGACGGCGCAGACGAAAACGAAATGCTTGCCGAGGCAACCGAGCTTATCGAATCGGGATTCGGCGAGGAATAATAAATAAAAAATACGCTCCGGCAAAACTGTCGGGGCGTAGTCGGCTCGTAGGAGCCTTTATTACATAAATGAGGTGTTTTTATGCTAAAAGGAATAGGCGCATCCCAGGGATTTGGCATCGGCAAAGCTGTTGTTATCAAAGATACCGAGCTTGATTATTCCTCGGTTAAATATTCCGGTGCGGAAAACGAAAAGGCTCGTCTGCACAAGGCGGCAGACGATTTCGTTGCCGAAACAAAAATCCAAATTGAGCAGGTCAAGCAGTCGGCAGGCGAAAAAGAGGCAGAAATTCTCGAGGGTCACCTGATGATGCTTCAGGATCCGTTTATGCTCAGCCAAATGGAGGATAATATCGACCAGGGTGCAGTTGCGGAAAGCGCGGTTGATACCGTTTGCACAATGTTTATAGATATGTTTTCGGGTGTTGACGACGAGCTGACTCGCCAAAGAGCGTCCGATGTCAAGGATATTAAGGACAATTTGCTTTCGCTTTTGCTCGGCGTTAAACCCGTAGATATTTCGGCTGTCGGTCACGGCTCCGTGCTTGTCGCAAAAGATTTCACTCCGTCAATGACAAGCCAAATCAACAAGGAAAATGTTTGCGCAATCATAACCGAGGTCGGCGGAGTTACAAGCCACAGCGCAATTCTCGCAAGGGCTATGGGTATCCCGGCAGTCCTCTCTGTTCTCGGCGCAACAGAAAAAATTGCTGACGGCGAAAATGTTATTGCCGACGGCTTCAAAGGCAAGGTTTTGCTCAACCCTACCTCGGCGGAGCTTGACGAATATACCGAAAAGCAAGCTGCATATTTAAAGGAAAAGGAAAGCCTGAACGAATATTTCGGCAGGCAAACCGTAACAAAATCCGGAATTGTCAAAAAAGTTTACGGCAATATCGGCAAAGCGGAGGATGCGCAAAATGTCATCCAAAACGGCGGCGAGGGCATAGGACTTTTCAGAACAGAGTTTTTGTTTATGGATCGTGCTCACGAGCCGACAGAGCAGGAGCAGTTTGAGGCGTATTCAACGGTTGCAAAGGCAATGGACGGCAAGGAAGTAATCATTCGCACGCTCGACATCGGCGGTGACAAAGCGATTGATTATCTTTCCATTGAAAAGGAAGACAATCCGTTTTTGGGTCACCGAGCAATTCGCTATTGCCTCGACAATCCTCAACTTTTCAAAACACAGCTTCGTGCGATTTTGCGTGCCGCTCAGTTCGGCGATATAAAAATAATGCTCCCTCTTGTCACAACCGTCGACGAGGTAAAGCGCGCCAAGGCTGTTATTGCAGAGTGTGCCGACGAGCTTGAATACGAGGGCTTGAGGTACAGGCTCGCTCCGGTCGGCGTGATGATTGAAACACCGTCGGCGGCGCTGATTTCGGATTTGCTTGCCAAAGAGGTTGAGTTTTTCTCAATCGGCACAAACGATTTGACCGGCTACACCATGGCTGTCGACCGCGGCAATGCGGCGGTTTCACACCTTTATGATGTTACACAGCCGTCGGTTTTGCGTGCAATCGAAATGACAGTCAAAAACGCAAAGGCAGCAGGTATTCAGGTCGGTATGTGCGGTGAAGCGGCGGCAGATGAGCGACTTATTCCCAAACTTGTTGAATGGGGACTTGACGAATTTTCGGTCACTCCGTCATCAATCCTTCAAACACGCAAACTGATTTGCGAGTGCGAATAAAACATAACATAAGCGCAATGCAGTTCATTCAATTGCATTGCGCTTTTTTAGTTTTGCCTTGTTTTATTTTGCGTTTTTTACTTCATATAACTTGTCGGGATAGTCGGTCATAATGCAGTCGGCACCCATATCAAGCAAATATTTCATATCGTCCTCGTCATTGACCGTCCAATACTGCACTGCCATATTGTGCTTGTGCGCATAGTTTATCATCTGTGCCGTGCCCAAATTGATGCCGAGGTTTCTGTATGGCGCACAAAACGGAATTTGCAAAACATTGCACGGCGGCACATAATCTTCATCGTCTTTAAGTGCGGCTGTCCAAAAATCAAATACTTCCGCTATTGAAGTGCTTCGAGCAAGATCGGGATATTTTTCGTCAACATATTCGCTGACCTCTTTGTGAAAAGTGCCGAATACAACTTTATCAATAATGCCCTTTTCCTTTAAAACGGAGTGGAGAATGTCTACACCCTCCTTGCCCAAATCGTCGCTGTTTTTGATTTCGATAATATATTTGTATTTTCCGTTACCCTGCTTAATCAAGTAGTCAAGAATATCGTCCAGCTTCAAAATTTTGAGTTCGTCGGGCACTTCATCCGTGCTTAAATCGGCATAAGGCGTTTCGCCGTCCTCCGTTTCAAACTTTGCGCCCATATTGAGCGTCCTCAACTCGTCATATGTTTTGTCTTCGGGGCGCACTTTCTTTTCGCCGAAAACCTCCTCGCTGTCGGATGTTCTGTCAAGCGTATCATCGTGGAGCAAAACAAGCTGTTTGTCTTTGGTGATATGCAAATCAAACTCAAAAACATCAATGTCAAAACTCGGATTTTCGGCGCAGTTTTTGAACGCCATCATCGTTTCCTCCGGCTCGATTCCGCCGCCGCTTCGGTGACCGGAAATGTCCGTGCCGTCAATAATGTATGCATTGTCGATGTTATAGGTTTTGATTTGGCTTGGATCCGAGCGGTGCTTGCCCGAAACCGTCATTACCGACGCAAGCGACGCTATTATCAGCACAACTGCCGTGATAATGATTATTTTTGCCGTTTTCCTTTTTTTCGGATTTTTTGCGTTTAATTTTGACATAACTTTCCCTCTTTTATAAGTTTCTCAAACATCTATATTTACCATTCTATATAAAGGCTGATGAAAAGTCAACAAAAATTATCCGATAATTATATAAATTTTATTAAACTTGTATAAAAATTAAAAGCCTTCTTTCAAAAAAGAAGGCTGAGACTGTCGATAAAGCGGCTAAACCGCTCCGATTAAAAAATTCTAATAAGTGATTTGTAGGGCAATGACTTGCTGCTGCCACAGGAATTTTGTTATCACTATTGATTGAAAAAAGTGGCTTGAACATTGAGTTCAAGCCACTTTTTGGTGCTTTCCGTCTTTTGCTCGGGGGCAGTACCATCGTACAGCTCCCACTCGCAAAATACGAAATTTATCTCACTTTCTCGAAGTCTCCCAGCGTGTAG
>CAVGLE010000012.1:3412-29835 GCA_963630035.1 Mediterraneibacter torques | reverse complement strand
TTTTTAGACATCCTGCTTTTAATATTTAAGTCGCGTTATTACATAAGCTCGCAAATTTGGTCGGCAAGCTTTGTCGGGTTGTCGACATTGAGTCCTGCGATTAAGCGAGCCTGTGCATAAAGAATTTCGGTGTAATTCTTTAATTTTTCATCGTCGGCATTTTTAAGTTTTTCTGCAATTGGGCTGTCGCAGTTGATTTCAAGCACAAGCTGTGCCTTTACACCCTGCTCTTTTGCGCCCGGCATTTGCGAAAGTGCCTTTGCCATTTCGATGCTGACATAGCCCTCGGCAGAAAGACAAACGGCGTGTGATCCGAGTTTGTTTGAAAGTTTAACGGCTGTTACCTCGTCACCGAGAATTTCTTTCATCTTGTCGAGAAGTTCTTTTGCATCCTCATTTTTCTTTGCAAGTGCCTCTTTTTCAACATCTGTTGAAAGGTCAACATCGTCCTTGCAGATATTTGCAAAATGCTTGCCGTCATATTCCATAAGCATTTGAATTGCAAATTCATCAACATCCTCAGTAAAGTAAAGCACCTCACAGCCTTTTGCCTTTACAGCTTCGCATTGAGGAAGAAGAGCGATTTTTTCAACACTGTCACCGCAGGCATAATAAATCATATCCTGCGATTCCGGCATTCTGTCAACATATTCTTTAAGAGTTGTGTATTTGCCCTCTGCGGACGATTTGAACATGATCAAATCCTTGATGCCGTCTTTGTTCATACCATAGTCGGCATAAACGCCCCATTTAAGTTGGGTGCCGAATGTGTCGAAGAATTTTTCATAATCCTCACGCTTGTTTTTGAGCATTTTTGTAAGCTCGCTCTTAATCTTTTTGTCGATTGCCTTTGCGATGATTTTTACCTGATGATCCTGCTGCAATGTTTCTCTCGAAATATTAAGGCTCAAATCTGCGCTGTCAACAAGCCCCTTTACAAAGCTGAAATAGTCCGGCAAAAGGTCAGAGCATTTATCCATAATCAAAACGCCGTTTGTATAAAGCTGAAGTCCCTTTTCGTAATCCTTTGAATAAAAATCCATGGGCGCATTTTGAGGGATGAACATAAGCGCGTCAAATGTTGCAGTGCCCTCCTGCTTTGTGTGTATAACAAGCGACGGGTCGTTGTAGTCATAGAATTTTTGCTTATAAAATTCATTATATTCCTCAGGCTTGATTTCGCTTTTATTCTTTCTCCAAAGCGGAACCATTGAGTTAAGAACTTCGTCATTAACCTCATTGATATACTCGCCCTCTTTGTCGGGATCGGGCACTCTCGATGTCATTTCCATCACAATCGGGTAGCGAATATAGTCGCTGTACTTCTTAACAAGTTCTTGAATTTTGTATTGTTCAAGATAGTCGGAATACTTCTCGTTTTCGGTATCTTCTTTAATATAAAGAGTGATAACCGTACCGTTTGAGTCTTTTTCACAAGGTTCAACCGTGTAGCCGTCAGCACCTGTGGAAGTCCATTTGTTAGCCTCGTCACTGCCGTATGCTTTTGAAACAACTTCTACCTTGTCTGCAACCATAAACGATGAATAAAATCCGACGCCGAATTGACCGATTACCTCAATATCTTCTGCCTTTTCGTTGTCGGCATTCTCGTTTTTAAAATCAAGCGAATCTGATTTTGCGATTGTGCCGAGATTTTGTTCAAGCTCGTCGGCTGTCATACCGATGCCGTTATCGGAAACGGTGACG
The DNA here is from genome assembly GCA_963630035.1 of Mediterraneibacter torques. GTDB lineage: Bacteria > Bacillota > Clostridia > Oscillospirales > Acutalibacteraceae > Eubacterium_R. Next base: position 28,128 of record CAVGLE010000012.1, on the reverse strand, counting down.
GTGCGTGCATCTTTATCAATGTCGATACGGATTTTTAAATCGTCCTTTGTTGCCTTAACGCTGTCATCGGTCAGCGATTTGAAATAAAGCTTGTCCGTGGCGTCGCTCGCATTTGAAATTAATTCTCTCAAAAAGATTTCCTTGTGGGTATAGATTGAATTTATCATCATATCAAGGAGTTTTTTTGATTCTGCTTTAAATTGTTTTTTTCTCAAAATAATCACCTTCAATAATTTTCAGAATTAGCACTCTTTGTCGTTGAGTGCTAATTACTATTATAGCCGCTTTTTTTCGTTTGTCAATAGTTTACAAAAAGAAAAAGCCTGCACGAAAAATTCATGCAGACATATTCATCGTATAAATCATTTAATATTCTTATTTTTATCATATATAATACGCAAACCGTCGATAAGTAAATTATCGTCAATTATCATTTCGCGGCGGCAGTTTCGTGCAATTGCCTTGCCTAAGCCTCCGGTTACAACAACAGTCGCCTTTTCGCCGAGTTCTTCCTCAAACCTTTCAACAAAGCCGTCTATCATAACAGCCGTTCCGATAACGGTTCCGCTTTTCATACAGTCGATAGTGTTTGAACCTATTATTTTTTTAGGCGCGGAAATGTCAATCTGAGGAAGCTGTGCCGTGCCTCTCGAAAGCGCATTTATTGATGATTTAACGCCTGCGGCAATCATACCGCCGATACAACAGCCGTCCTTGTCAAGCACGGTGCCGGTTGTTGCAGTGCCCAAATCAAAAATAATTGTAGGTTGCGGATATTTTTCTTTTGCGGCAACTGCACCGACTACCAAATCGGCTCCGAGCTGCGCCGGGTCGTCGATTTTGATGCTCAATCCGGTTTTTATGCCCGGTCCGACAACGAGAGCATACACACCCGTGACAAGCTTAATTGCACTTTTAACAGTCGAAACAAGTGCCGGCACAACGCTTGAAATGATTGCTCCGTCAATTTTTCCGATATGATGAATATTAAAAAAGCTGTATAAATTCATCGCGCATTCTTCAACGGTTTGGTGAATATGGGTTGAAAACCTTCCCGAATATACAAGATTTTCACCGTCGAGAACGCCCAAAACAATATTTGTATTTCCGATATCAACAGCAAGAAGCATAACAGCACCTCAAAACATATCATAATATAACGGTATTATAATAGCACAAAAAACTTCAATTTACAATTATATTTTGTTGACTTGCAGCAAAGGGCGTTGTATAATATGCACGCATTGTATCCACAGAGAAAAAAAGCGTTTCTCGGAGAAGTTTGTATTTGCGTTATACAAAACTCTCGGAACAGTAGCAGAAAGGAAAATTTAATATGAAAGTAAACGCAAAAAAAATCGCCGGATTAGGCTTGATGACGGCAATTGTCGTTGTTTTGCAACTTATAGGTTCGGCAATCCGATTCGGCACATTTTCAATTTCGCTCGTTTTAATTCCGATAGTAATCGGAACTGCCCTCTACGGAAAGGGTGCAGGAGCATGGCTCGGTTTGGTGTTTGGAGCAGTTGTTCTCATGCAACCCGACACAGCTTTATTCTTAAATATGAGCGTGTTCGGCACAGTTGTGACCGTATTGCTCAAGGGCGGACTTGCAGGATTTTTGGCAGGTCTTGTGTATGAACTTGTGAGCAAAAAAAACAAATACGCAGGCGTTGTTTGCGCTGCAATTGTTTGCCCGGTAGTGAACACCGGAATATTCCTTTTGGGATGCCGTTTGTTCTTCTTCGACTGGATTTTGGAAAGCGCAGGCTCAACAAACGCATTTGTATTTATGATCACCGCATTTGTAGGCCTCAATTTTGTTTTTGAACTTTTAACCAATATTGTTCTTTCTCCGATTGTTGTCAGACTTGTTGACATCGGCAAAAAACAAATCAAAGCAAAATAGATAATAAAAGACAAACCGCACATGATACAAAATCGTATCGTGTGCGGTTTTTGCTTTTTTAATTTTGTCAACGAAGAATTGCAAAGCCCAAATCAATAACGCCGGCTAAAATTCTGGAGGTTCTGTTCATTCCGAGGGTTTCCGTAATCCAAAGGATAACGAGAGCCACCAAAATTGCAACAATCATTGCCTCTTTACTCATCATAATTAATTACCTCCGCTCTGTCAATAATATTAGTATATACAAAATAAAAAAATAAATCAATAGTTTAATGTGATTTTTGTGCAAAAATAAAAAAGTGCAATTTTAATATAATTTTTGTTGAAAAAATAAAACTGTTGTATTATAATAGCAGATAGTAATTTTAAAATGGAGGAATTTGGGCATATGGATTTTATCACATTAGCAACTTCCGTTGAAGCGGACACATCCTTTACCTTTACGGCAACCGTAATCATCGCCGGTTTGGGCATAGTTTTATGTACGCTTGCTCTTTTGGTTTTGGTTTTCAAAGGTTTTGGTGCTTTAATATCTAAATCTCAAAATAAGTCTAAAAAAACTGAAAAAGGTGCACAGCCTGCTCCGACTGCAACAAAAAAAGCGGCTCCGACCGTAGCTGCGGCAAAAGACGGCGTGAGTGAGGAAATCGTTGCGGCAATCAGCGCAGCGGTTTATGCAATGGACGGCAACAACGCTGTTGTCACCTCCGTAACACCTGTTGCGGCCGCTCCCGTAATTAAGAGAGCAAACCCGATTAAAAACCGCAATCCTTGGGCACAGGCAGCAATTTCAGCAAACACAAAACCTTTTTAGGAGGATAAATAAATGGAAATCTTAAACGGTGTTTGGGATGTAATCTCAAGCATTTTCACAAACAGCGGCTACGCTTATTTATTCACCGGCGAAGGATATAAAAACCTCATTATGATTTTGGTTTCTTTCTTATTCCTTTGGCTCGGTATTAAAAAAGGATTTGAGCCATTGCTCATGATCCCCATCGCATTCGGTATGCTTCTTGCAAACCTTCCTAATGCAAACCTCGCAGTTCAATACCACGACCTTGCAGGATTTTTCGATCTCCTCAAGGGCAGAGGCGAATATGTCGGTTGCACGCCCGGTCTTATGGACTTCCTTTACTTCGGCGTTAAAGCAGGAATTTATCCTCCGCTTATCTTCCTCGGTATCGGTTCTATGACTGACTTTTCATCGCTTATCGCAAGCCCGTCATCATTCCTTATGGGTGCTGCGGCTCAGCTCGGTATTTTCGTTGCATATGTTCTTGCAATCGTTTTGGGATTCAACCCACAGCAGGCAGGCTCAATCGCTATCATCGGCGGTGCAGACGGCCCGACAGCTATTTTCGTAACATCAAAACTTGCGCCGGCAATGCTCGGCACAATCGCCGTTGCGGCGTACTCATATATGGCTCTTGTTCCGGTTATCCAGCCGCCTATTATGAGAGCACTCACAACCAAAAAAGAGCGCAGCGTTGTAATGAAAACACTTCGCCCTGTTTCAAAACTTGAAAAAATCCTTTTCCCGATTATTGTAACCGTTATTGTTTCGCTCCTTCTCCCCGATGCGGCATCACTTGTCGGCATGCTTATGCTCGGCAACCTGCTTAAGGAAAGCGGAAGAACAGAGCGTATCGCAAAGGCTGCTCAAAATGAGTTGATGAACATTATCACAATCCTTTTGGGCATCTCCGTAGGTGCAACAACAAATGCGCAGTCTTTCCTTAACTGGAACACAATCAAAGTTGTTATTCTCGGACTTATCGCATTTGCATTCGGTACTGCAGGCGGTGTACTTTTCGGTAAAATTATGTATATATGCACCAAGGGCAAAGTTAATCCGCTTATCGGTTCAGCCGGTGTATCGGCAGTTCCCATGGCGGCTCGTGTATCACAGAAAGAAGGTCAGAGAGAAAATCCGACAAACTTCCTTCTTATGCACGCAATGGGTCCGAATGTATCGGGCGTTATCGGTTCAGCCGTAGCGGCAGGTATTCTTCTTACTCTTTTAGGATGATAAACATTTAATCACAATGCGGTGTGATGTGGGTTCTCCCCGCTTCACGCCGCTTATTTTTTGAGGGAAATTATGAATAAGGATGCAGTAAAACCAAACAAAGAACAGCAACAGGTTATCGACACAATTGACGGACCGGTGCTTGTTGTCGCCGGTGCCGGAACAGGCAAAACGGCAACCATAGTTAAAAGAATAGAGCATATCATCTCAGACGGATATGCACGCCCGTGGCAGGTGCTCGCAATAACCTTCACCAACAAGGCGGCAGGTGAGCTTAAGGAGCGTTTGATAGGCACCGTGGGCGAAGATGCCAATGATATTTGGGCGCATACTTTTCACTCAATGTGCGGCAGAATTTTGCGTCGATTTGCAGACAGGCTCGGTTACACACAGCATTTCACAATATATGACTCAGATGACCAAAAGCGAGTTATGAAGCGTGTGCAAAAATCACTCGGAATTGAAGATAAGTTCCTTAATCACAGAGCGATTTTGAACGAAATCAGCCACGCTAAAGACAGCCTTATCGACTGCCGTGAGTACAAGTCATCAACCGTCAACGATTTTCGCAAATCAAAAATTGCGCAATGCTATGAGGAATATCAAAACGAATTAAAGCGCGCCGATGCCATGGACTTTGATGATATGATTTTCAACACCGTTCAGCTTTTAAAGCAAAACGAAGATGTACTTGAATTATATCAAAATCAGTTTAAATATGTAATTGTCGACGAGTATCAGGACACAAGCTACGCACAATACATACTCACATATCTTCTTGCAGACAGTTACCGCAACATTTGCGTTGTAGGCGACGACGACCAAAGCATTTACCGTTTCAGAGGCGCAACAATCGAAAATATTATGCGTTTTAAGGAGCGATACGAAAAAGAGGGCGTAAAAGTTATTCAGCTTCAGCTCGCCGAAAACTATCGCTCGATGCAAAACATACTTGACGCCGCAAATGCAGTTATCAAAAACAACAAAACCCGCCTTGCAGACAAGAGATTGCGCTCATATGCCGGCAAAGAGGGCGAAAAAATCGTTCTCTACACCGCAGATAACGAAATGAGCGAGGCCCAGTTTATAATCGACGAAATCAACGATAATGTCAAAAACGGCAAGCGCTATAAAGACCATGCAGTTTTATACAGAATGAACGCACAGTCGCGAAACATAGAAATTATGCTTGCAAAATCAGGTATTTCATACAAAATTATCGGCGGTAACCGTTTCTTTGATAGAAAAGAAATCAAGGACATTGTTTCTTACTTTGCCGTTATCAACAACCCGGCCGACAATGTGCGCCTTCAAAGAATAATCAACACTCCTAAACGAGGAATCGGCGACACGATGTTTAACTATATTCTTGAAATCGCCGCAGTCAACAAAATGACGGCATTTGAGGTTTGCGAGCAGGCAGACGAGTTTGCCAAAACATCACGCTCGGCAGGCAAACTAAAGGCATTCACAGCGATGATAAGGCATTTTCAGGCTTGCCTCGAAGAAGGTATGAGCCCGAATGATTTGTTGCAGGAAATTCTTGACGAAACAAAATATTTCGACTTTATCGACGAAGAGGACGAGCCGGCAAAGGCTGAGGACAGAAAAAACAATGTTCAGGAGCTTTCGTCAATGCTCATCAAATATCAGGAGGAAGACCCCGAGTTTGATTTGACGGACTTTCTTGAAGATGTTGCCCTTGTATCCGATATTGACTCGTATAACGAGGATGACGACGCGGTCGTGCTTATGACGCTCCACGCCGCAAAGGGACTTGAATTCCCTGTTGTATTCATTCCCGGACTTGAGGAGGGCATTTTCCCCGGCAACCAAAGCCTTTACAGCGACGAGGATTTGGAGGAGGAGCGCCGCCTTGCCTATGTAGGCATCACAAGAGCGCGCGAAAAGCTTTATCTTGTCAACGCAAGACAGCGTATGCTCTACGGCAGAACAGACAGGAATATGCCATCACGCTTTTTGAGAGAAATTCCGAGCAATATCACCGAGGACAAAACAGTTTCGAGAGTATCGCGAACATACGATTTCGGCGGAGGATACTCAACAAACAAAGGCTATTCATCGGGATTCGGCTCACCGTCAAAGCCGCATAAATACAGCAAATCGACGCCAATCGGCTCGGCTCACCAAAGCAGTTCGGCTGCTCGTCAATTCGGACAGGTTCAGCCAAAAATGCAGGCAAACGATGTTGCATACTCGGTCGGCGACACGGTGCGCCACAAGGCATTCGGCACCGGTGTGATTTTGTCACAAACACCAATGGGCAACGATACCTTGCTTGAGGTTGCTTTTGACAGAGCGGGAACCAAAAAGCTTATGGCAAAATTTGCAAAGCTCGAAAAGGTATAATATATCAGATAAAAAACAACACCCACCGCAACCGCTCAACGGCAGTACGGTGGATGTTTTTTGCATAAATTTTATAAAAGAACAGAAACAGCGATGTGCATCGTGTATCAATGCGCACCGCTGTTTTGTTTAAATTAAAGCAGACCGTCCCAAGTGTCAACCTCTTTAGCCTTTTTTTCTTCCTCGTCAAACCAGTGCTGGGTTACCGACTTTGACTCTGTAAAGAATCTGTATGCATCTTTGCCGAGGCAATGCAAATCGCCGAAGAAAGATTGTTTGTGACCGCTGAACGGAACAAATCCGACAGGAACAGGAATACCGACATTGATTCCGACCTGTCCGCCGTCCGTATATCTTGCAAATTGGCGCGCATAATAGCCGCTTTGAGTATAGATAACGGAGCCGTTTGCATACGGATTTGCGTTCATAATCGCAAGTCCTTCGTCAAAATCCTTGCAGGTCTTTATGCAAAGAACAGGGCCGAATACTTCTTCATCGCCGATTGTCATATCAGCCGTAACATTATCAAAAACCGTTGCGCCGACAAAATAGCCGTTTTCGTACCCTTCGGGAACCTGCGGATTTCTTCCGTCAACAATAAGCTCTGCGCCCTCTGCGATTCCCTTTTCAATATCGGCAAGAACCTCTTTATAATGCTTTTCGTATGTAATCGGACCGAGGCGCGTGTTTTTATCCCACGCAGGTCCGCAGTTTACGGATTTAATCTGTGATTTTAACTCCGCAACGAATTTATCGTGAATTGACTCCTGAACGACACAGCACGCAAGCGCCATACACCTTTGACCGCCGCAGCCGAATGCCGAATTTATAATTCCTGCAACAGTTCTTTCAAGAGCGCAATCCTCCATAACAAGAGCGTGGTTTTTAGCTTGGCAAAGCGCCTGACATCTCTTTCCGTTAGCCGCCGCCTTTTCGTAAATTTTAAGACCGACCGGAGTAGAGCCTACAAATGTAATACCTTTAACATCGGGGTGCTCAAGTATTGTATTAATTTCATTTCTTGAGCAGGTTACAATATTGAGAACGCCGTCGGGAACGCCTGCCTCCTTATAAAGCTTTGCAATTGCCATAGCGGTTCGCGGAGTAAGAGAAGCCGCTTTGAGCACCATTGTATTGCCGCAGGCAATGCAAACGGGAGCCATCCAACCAAACGGAATCATAGCCGGGAAATTAACCGGCACAATTCCGGCAAAAACGCCGAGAGCCTCTCTGTATTTAACGGTATCGAAACCGGTTGACGCATCCATAAGGCTTTCACCCATCATAAGCGACGGCGCCTGCGTTGCAAGTTCCGTTCCCTCCTGTGCTTTTCCGACATCGCCTGCTGCTTCCGACCAAGTTTTGCCGTTTTCCTCGCAAACAAGCATTGTAAGCTCATCCATATGCTCAATCAAAAGCTCACGAACTTTGTAAAGCACTTGTGCCCTTTTCCTTGCCGGAGTGTTTTTCCAAGCAGGAAATGCAGCCTTTGCGGCGGCAATAGCCTCAAGCACCTCGTCATTTGTGCAACACGGAGCCTGACCGGTAACCTCACCCGTTGACGGATTGTGCAAATCGTACCATGTATCGGTTTTAGAGTCCTTAAACTCGCCGTTTACGAAATATTTAAGTTTTTCCATAAAATTACCTCACATTATGATAATAAAATTAATCAATTTATTTTATCATTATAATTGTGCAATTTCAATAGTTTGTTTCCTCTTTTTATTTATTGTTTATTAATTTTATCAACTATTTGTCGTCTCGCCTCAAAAAATGACAAATCATTGGCGTCTGCAAATTCGGCAATATCATCATATTCAAGCTTACATTTTTGCACCCCGAAACCCGAAGAGCGTTTGATATTAACACCGAATTTTTCCGTTATTTCACGAGCGAGAACTTTCCTTTCGCACGGTACAACACGAATGCCGAGAGTTGTTGTATGTTTAAAAATCTGCTTAATAAAATAATCTTTTTTTGGGGGGATAACAATTACCGCAAGCGCAAATCCGGGGCGAGATTTTTTCATTACAATGCTTTGTGCAAACGCGTCAAGTGCACCGAGTTCAATAAGTTTATTGACAGCATATCCCATTTCTTCGCCTGTCATATCGTCAACTTGACAGCGCAATTCATAAACATCGTCGCTGTCGCAATCACCGACAAAAGCACGCACACAATTTGCTTGTTCGAAATTCTTTGTGCCGTTACCAATGCCTACAGTGTCATATCTAAAATCGCAGAGCACGGAAAAATCGGTGCAAAAATACTTTAAAATCGCCGCACCTGTCGGCGTGCAAAGTTCGCCCTCAATATCGCCGCCCTTTATCGGTATACCTGCAAGAACAGCCGCGGTGGCAGGAGCAGGCACACTCATAATACCGTGCTCCGTTTTAACAGAGCCGTAACCGACGGTAATCGGCGATGCCGAAATTTCATCTATTTTAAGTTCGTTTTTTATAAAGCAAAACGACACTATATCGACAATCGCGTCAATCATCCCAACCTCGTGCAAATGCACATCGGCAACGACTATACCGTGAGCGACGCTCTCCGCATCGACAATGATTTTGTAAATGTTCTTTGCGTCATTCTTAACACTTTCATCAACATTCAAGGCGTTTATTATCTCAAAAATTTCCGAAATCGAATTGTGGCTGTGGGTGTTTCGGGCAGTTACATCAACATTGAATTTCGTGCCGACAAGTCCCCTTTTAATATCATCAACAGCCGATATTTTTGCATTCGGAAAGCCGACGGAATTGATTTTTTCAACAATTTCGGCTCTTTTGTTTTTATCGACAGTATCAAGCAGTGCGCCGCAAAGCATATCCCCTGCCGCGCCCATATTACATTCAAAATATACTTTTTTCATATAGTGTCTCTCAATCAAGGTGGTTGATTATGCTTGCGTTATATGCCGCACCGAACCCGTTGTCGATATTAACAACGGTGACATTGCTTGCGCACGAATTGAGCATTGCAAGAAGCGGAGCAACTCCGCCGAAATTTGCACCGTATCCAACGCTTGTCGGCACGGCAATAACGGGGCAATCGACAAGACCGCCGACAACGCTTGCAAGCGCGCCCTCCATACCTGCAATGGCAATGACAACGCGTGCGGTCATAAGCGATTCCGCCCTGTCGAGCAATCTGTGAATACCGGCAACGCCGACATCATAAATTCGCTCAACCTCATTGCCGAGCGCCTCGGCTGTCACCGCCGCCTCGTTTGCACAATACAAATCGCTTGTTCCTGCGCAAACAACGGCGATTTTGCCGCGTCCGCTCGGTGTCGGCATTTCGCCGAGAACAGCAATGCGCGCCGTTTCGTCATATTCGGCAACGGTAAACCGCTTTTCAAGCGCAACCTTTTTTTTGGAATCGATGCGCGTCACCAAAACCGTTTTTTGACCGTTTTCCAAAAGTGCCGATGCAATGGATATGATTTGTGCGGCGGTTTTTCCCTCGCCGTAAATCACTTCGCCTACGCCGTTTCTGAGTGAGCGCGCCGTGTCGACATTGGCAAATCCAAGTTCTTTATACGGTTGAAGCCTGATTAAATCGAGCGCATCATCAGCAGAAAGTTCGCCGCGCTCCACCCTTTTAAGAATATTTTTAATCTGTTCTCTTTGCATAATATCACACCGCATATTATATTATAATTATTATATACATTATATAACAGCTGCGAAAAAATATAAAGTCGAATTTTTTAAAAAAATCAAAAATACCTATTGACAAGGTAGGCGTTTTGCGGTATTATATACCCATAACATCACCTACGGTTTTAGTAGGCATTAGGAGGATCCCCAATGAACAAATTGTTCGTTTCCCTTTTAAGGCAAAATTTCAGATTCGGACGAATGTGATTCGCTTTAAACAAACAAAAACAAAATCAACATTTTAACAAATCTATTTTTTATTTTGAAAGGAATTAATACAATGGCTAATTATAAATTTGAAACACTTCAACTTCATGTAGGACAGGAACAACCGGACCCGGCAAGCGACGCAAGAGCAGTTCCGATTTATCAAACAACATCTTATGTATTCAAAAACAGCGACCACGCACAGGCTCGTTTCGGTCTTGCAGACGCAGGTAACATCTACGGCAGACTTACAAACTCAACCCAAGGCGTGTTTGAGGACAGAATCGCAGCATTGGAAGGCGGCTCCGCAGGACTCGCAGTTGCATCGGGCGCAGCTGCTCTCTCTTACACATTCCAAGCACTTGCTCAGGCAGGCGACCACATTGTTGCGGCAAAAACAATTTACGGCGGCACTTACAACTATCTTGAGCACACATTCCCACAGCACGGTGTAACAACAACATTTGTTGACCCTGACGATCCGGCAAACTTCGAGGCCGCTATTCAGGAAAACACAAAGGCTGTATTTATCGAAACACTCGGCAACCCGAATTCAAACATCATCGACATTCAGGCTGTTGCAGACATCGCACACAAGCACAATATTCCGCTTGTTGTTGACGACACATTCACAACACCTTACCTTATCCGTCCGTTTGAATACGGCGCAGACATCGTTGCTTTTTCAGCAACAAAATTTGTCGGCGGTCACGGCACAACACTCGGCGGTGTAATCGTTGAAAGCGGCAAGTTCGATTGGAAAGCATCAGGCAAATTCCCGCAGATTGCAGATCCAAACCCAAGCTACCACGGCATCAGCTTTGCAGACGCAGTAGGCCCTGCAGCATTCGTAACATACATTCGTGCAATTATTCTTCGTGACACCGGCGCAACACTTTCTCCGTTTAACGCATTTCTTCTCCTTCAGGGAACGGAAACGCTTTCGCTTCGTGTTGAAAGACATGTTGAAAACGCTAAAAAGGTTATTGAATACCTTAACAATCATCCGCTTGTTGAAAAAATCAATCACCCGTCACTTGATTCAAGATATATCGACCTTTACAACAAGTATTTCCCCAACGGCGCAGGCTCCATCTTCACATTCGACATTAAGGGCGGCGAAAAGGAAGCAAAGAAATTCATCGACTCGCTTCAGATTTTCTCAATCCTTGCAAATGTTGCCGATGTTAAATCACTTGTTATTCACCCGGCAACAACAACTCACAGCCAGTTAAGCCCTGAAGAGCTTGAGGAGCAAAACATTCACTCAAATACAATCAGACTTTCAATCGGCACAGAGCATATCGACGATATTATTGCCGACCTTGACCAAGCTTTTAAAGCTGTTGAGGCAAACGCATAAATAAAAAACTTCTCCAAAAGTAAAAAACAAACGGTATTTTCTCAATGCCGTTTGTTTTTTGCTGTATAATATGTTTTATCTTTGAATAAGCCCGTATTTTGTGTCGAGCCTTTCGACTTTTTTTATAAACTGCTTGCCGAAAATCAAAAGAAATACCGCGGTCGATATTCCGAAAACGAGGCTGAACGGCACACCCGACAAATAAATTGCCGCCGCACCCTCAAGAGTGACATTACTGCCGTAAGCCATAAAAATCGTTGACAAATCGACAATCGCACCGTAAACGGCAAACGCAAGCACAAAGCCGACAGCCGCAAGGGTGATTTTGTTGACCTTAACAACCTTGAAAATCAGCCCGGCTATTAGCCCGACAGCGCCGAGCGCCGCCATTTGAAACGGTGTCCAATACCCCTGACCGAATATAAAATTTGATATAAACGCCGAAAACGCGCCTATCAAATACCCTCTTTGCGGACCGAGGCAAACCGCCGAAACAATCACAACCGCCGCAATCGGCTTGACCTGCGGAATAAGATAAAACACCGCTCTCGACACAACGGCAATCGCGATGAGTGTGGCTGTGAGCGTCACCTCGCGCGCAGTGATTTTTTTAAATTCAAACGAAATGAAAAACGGGAGCATTGAAAGCACCAAAAGCACCGCGCACACAACATAGTAATTTATCTGCCGCCGCCAAAGCACCTGCCACAAAACGATGCCGATGAGGGAGAGTGCTATAACGGCAAATGTCAAAATTTGCTTTGATTTTTTCACTCAATCCCCCCTGCCTCGCGCAAATCGTCAACGCTGACAACATTTTCGCAGATATTTTTTGTGATTTTTGAAACAGCGGTGGTGTAGAAATTGAGTGACGAGAAAAATTCGCGCCGCGAGCGTGTGCCGATGATTTTTCCGCGTGAGAGGAATGAAACATAATCGGCATATTCTCCGACAAATTCAATATCGTGCGACACAAGCAAAATCGTTTTGCCCTGCGCACACAAATCACGAAGAAGCTCGCCGAGCCTTGATTTTAATATACAATCAAAACTTTTTGTCGGCTCATCGAGCAGGATTATGTCTGCATCTGTGGCAAGAACCTTTGCAAGTGCAAGCCTTTGAGCCTGACCGCCCGACAAATCGTACGGATGGCGCTCCTCAATATCATCAATACCGAGATAGTGCGTAATCTCACCGAACTCAACCTCCTCGCCGCAGGACTCCTTGGTAAACAAATCATAAACATTTTGGCAAAGCATGGACACCCTGCCGTCGGCTTTAATTCTGCCTCTGTGCGCCTTGCAAACGCCGGCAATCGTTTTTAAAAGAGTTGATTTGCCTGATGAATTAGGACCCAAGACGGCATTAATTTTTCCCTTATATACATCGAGTGAAAGGTTGAATAAAACATCATTCCCCTTTTGATACGCAAAGCAAAGCGAGCGTATTTTAACGGCGATGTCGTTTTTTTCATCGGCAAGGGGCTTTGGCGCAAGGCTTTTACCCTTTAATATTTCACGGCACTCCGAAACCGTTTTTGCATTGTCGAAAAGCCGCCTTTCAACAGGCACGATTTTTTCGATTCCGCCGCCGTATGAGCGCAAAAACCTTACAGCGTCATCGGGCGCAAGGTCGCATTTAAGAACGCCGTTGTCAATAAATAATATTTTTGACGCGCTGTCAAAAAGGTTGTCGAGCGAATGTTCCGATATTATAACCGTTATGCCGAACTCTCGATGCAGTCGCTTTATCATTTGAATAAAGCGCTCGCTTGAAACAGGGTCAAGCTGTGAAGTCGGCTCATCGAGAACAAGAATATCGGGTTTCATAATCATAACCGCCGCAAGGTTGACCATTTGTTTTTCGCCGCCCGAAAGCGATGAAATGTCGCTGTCAAGTTTGCTTTCCAAATTAAAATACGACGCCGTTTCCGCAACAAGCAAATCAATTTGTTCGCCGTGCATACCCATATTGGTCAGCCCGAACGAAAGCTCGCCGCGCACCTTGTCGCAAACAATGTTTTCCTCGACATTTTGGGCAACATAACCGACGGAGCCGAAAATCTCAATATCGCCGTCGAGCGTGCCAAACGGTGCAATTTCCTTTTTCATCAGTTTTAAAATCGTTGATTTGCCTGCCGCCGATTTGCCGATAACAAGGCAAAATTCGCCGCTTTCAACGGAAAGACTGACACTTCTGAGTGCCTGATATTCACTTTTCGGATATGCAAAACTCAATTTTTTGCAAACGATTTTTTCCATAAAATATCCTCCGTCAAATCAACCGCGAACGGTATCGATTGCAACACAACAAAACAGATAAATGCACCTATGCTGAATTTTTCATTAATAATAATCGGCTCAAAAACAAAAAGAATTTTGCCGCCGATTTTCGCCGCCAATGTAACGCCGAATGTAACGGCTGAAATAATGAGAAGCGCAATGTCCTCGCCGGTGTATTTAAAGCGTGAATGAACTGCCGATTTCGGGTTGTATCCCCTTGCCTGCATCGAATCGGCTGTTATGATACTGCTTTCAAGGCTGTATGAAATAAGAGCGGACAGATTGTCAATGCCCGATTTAAAGCGCGATTTTATATCTTTTTTTTCCTCGCCGCCGCAAAGTGCCGCTTTTGCGTTTCGGATATCTTCCGCTTTTTTTGAAAAACGCGGAATAAAGCCGAGAACAATTGAAAAAAGCAGTGCAGTACGCGGTGCAAAACGGAAAAGATAAACAACCCTTTCACTGTCAACAACGCGTGAAAAAGCATCAAACCAAATAAACGCGGCTGAAACAATCAGACCCTGATTTAATCCGTAAAAAAGCGACTCAAATGTGAAATCCGTGCTTTTTACCGTGAACAAAACCGTTTCGCCGTAGTGGGCAAAAAACATATTGAATACACCGATTACGGCAGTTACCGCCGCCGAAAAACCGACGGTTTTAAACGCTGCTCTGCCCTTTAGCTTAAAAGAATAAAGCAGGGCGCAAATCAAAGCCCCTGCCGAAAAAAGCGGAGAGTTAATACTCATAATAAGGACAAGGGATTCTGCAAAAAACAACAATTGCACCGTCGGGTGCAGTTTTGAAAACCTGTCCATAATTAACTCCCTATCAATATTCTATTCCCCTGCGAGCCATAACCGACTTGTCGTAGGGGTGTTTTTCCTTTTGCATATTTGTAATATAATCAGCCGCGTCAAAAAGCATTTCAACTCTTGAATGACCTGTTAAAATATATTCCTTGTCGCTGTCGCAAAGCAAATCAATCGCGTGCTCGACAGACAAAAATTTAGGTATCAAATCAACAAACTCATCAAGAATTATCATATCGGCGTCGCTTTGTTTTATATAACCGACGGCGGAATCGACCCACGCCTTGTAATCGTCCCCCGGGTTAAACGGAAGTTCGTCGGGTGCTTTAAAAATATCAAACGGCAAAACCGAAAGCTCGCTTGATTGGTTGTTTTTAAAAAATTGCACAAGCAAAACATTCATCCCTGCACCCTTTGCGCGCATTCCCGCACCGATTGCGGCGGTAGTTTTACCCTTGCCGTATCCGTAATAAATCTGAATCATCTTGTTCTTACATCTTCCTTTGTTTTAAACTGATAGCCGTAATTATCAAGAATATGCATTTTATTGAGTGCAACCGTTGCGCCCTTGGCAACGGCAAGCGACGGTCTGTCAACAACGCGAACATCAAGCTCGAGCGCCTCGGAAAACAGTTGGTCCATGCCGTAAAGCTCGGCACTGCCGCCTGTCAAAAGCACCTCCGACGAAGTAATATCGGCAACAAGTTGCGGCGAAGTGCGCTCAAACATAATTTGCGCCGCAGATGTAATTTCCGTCAAAAGCGGTTTTAAACAGTGGCAAACATCATTTGAGCTTATATCGACAACTTTAGGCATACCGTTTAAAAGATTTCTGCCCTTGGCAGACATAACAATCTCGTCGGGGCGCGGCACCGCACATCCTATTTGCCGTTTAATATCCTCTGCCGAACGGACGCCGATAAGCACATCAAACTTTTCCTTAATAAATTTCATGATTTCTTTGTCAAACGCATCGCCTGCAATATCGACTGTTTCGGTTTGGCTCATTGAGCCTTGGGAAACGACAGCCATATCCGTCGTTCCGCCGCCTATGTCAATAACAAACACTCCGTTTGGGTGCATAGGGTCAACACCCGAGCCGAAAGCGGCGCAAAGCGGACTTTCAATAAGGCAAACTGACCTTGCACCTGCCGTAATAATAACCGAAATAAATGTTCTTTTTTCAACATCTGTCGCAAAAGCAGGGACAGCCGCAACAACGCGCGGTCTGAAAATGCTTTTTTTGATAACTCTGTTTATAAAATATCTGAGCATTTGTTCCGTCAGCTCATAATTGCTGATGACACCGTTTTTAATAGGCTGGCAAACCTCAACGCCCTTCGGTTCTCTGCCTTGCAAATAATACGCGCGCTTTCCTGCATAAAGTACCTTTAGCGACTCCGTGTCAAATGCAACATAAGACGGCTCGTTGACAACTATTCCTTTTCCGGGCACAGAAATAACAAGACTGCTTGTGCCCAAATCTATTCCCAAATCATATCCAAACAATTTTATCACCGCTAACTGATTTATCAGTAATTATAATACTATATATCTTTCATATTTTCAATTAAATATCGTCATTATTTTCAATAAAATATTTCAACGCGCTGTATCGACGCGACTTTTTGTCATTGTCGACCATGGCGCGTATACTTTGCTCGTTGCCGACCAAAACAATGAGGCTTTTTGCCCTTGTCAGCGCAGTGTAAAACAAATTGCGATAAGCAAGCTTTTGCGGCACGGAAAGCACCGGCATCACAACAACCGGAAACTCACTTCCCTGGCTTTTGTGGACTGTCATTGCGTATGCAAGCTCAAGTTCCTTAACATTTTCAAAGCTGTACATAGCTTCCTTATCGTCATAGCGAACATTGATTATATCATTCGCTCTGTCGATATTTGTCAAAATACCTATATCGCCGTTAAAAACGCCTGTACCGTTATCGTTGCTTTTATACCACGGCACATCGTAGTTGTTTTTGATTTGCATTACTCTGTCGCCCTCGCGCAGAATGTAGCCCTTGTATTTGATTTCGCTTTTCTCTCTCGACGGCGGATTAAGTCTCGCCTGAAGAACGGCATTGATATTTTGCGTGCCCGTTTCACCCATTCTGCTCGGGCAAAGCACCTGAATATCGTTCATCGGGTCAAACCCGAACGAGGACGGAATTCTTGCAGTGACAAGGTCGAGTATCTTTTTAGGTACATTGTATTTGACATTTTCTTTAAGCAAAAAGAAGTCCGACTCGGGACTGTTATCAAAAACAGGCATTTCACCCGCAACGATTTTGTGAGCATTTGTAACAATTTTGCTTTTCATTGCCTGACGGAACACTTTGTCAAGCACAACAACATCAATAACTCCGCTTTCAATCATATCACGCAAAACATTGCCTGCGCCGACGGGCGGCAACTGATTTTGGTCACCCACCATAATAAGGCGGCAATGCAAAGGCAGTGCGTCGAGCAATGACGCGAAAAGTTTAATGTCAACCATTGAAAGCTCATCAACGATAACCGCGTCGCAATCAATGGGGTTGCGCAGGTTGTGGACAAATTTTGACGAATTTCCGTCTTCCTGATATTCAACCTCAAGCAGACGGTGAATTGTCTTTGCCTCAAATCCCGTCAGCTCCTCCATTCGCTGAGCGGCTCTGCCGGTGGGGGCTGCAAGTTCAACCTTAAGCCCTCTGTTTTTCATAAGGGAAATAATGCCTCTGACAGTCGTCGTTTTGCCCGTTCCCGGCCCGCCGGTAAGAATAAGTAAGCCCTTATTTACGGCAATTTCTATAGCTTGGCGTTGTTTTTCGTCAAACTCTATATCGTGTGATTTTTCAAAGGCATAAACCTCACCGTCAAAAATTTCCTTTTTAGCCGGCGGAAATTTAATCATTACATTGATTCTGTCGGCAACGGACGCTTCGGCGGCATAAATCTCTGGCAAAAACAAAAACGCTCTGCCGTTTATATTTTTTTGCACAACCATTTTTGCGTCAATCGCATTGTCAATAGCGACCTCGGCATCGTCAACACTGCATTCAAGCAAATCGCACGCAGGGGTGAAAACCTTGCTTCGCGGCACGCAGGTGTGGCCGTTTTTCAAATTGTGCTCTACTATGTAGCGAATACCTGCCTGTGCCCTGCAACCGAACGGAGGTTTGTCCTGCAACGAGTCGCATATTTCATCGGCACGGTTAAAGTCTATTCCTGTCTGTGAGTCGATGAGTGCATAAGGATTTGCCTTGACAATATCCATTGCCTCCGCCTTGAACACCTTGTAGGTTTTGACCGCCTCGTTTTGAGAAAGTCCGAGCGAAGTTAAGCCGACAATCATTTCGCGCGCGAGGAATTGCTTTTTAAACTCCTCGCTTATTTCACGCGCTTTTTTTCTTGTGATACCCTTTATTTGTGCAAGTCTTTCCGGCTCGTTTTCTATAACATCAAACGAATCTGCACCGAATGTCTCAACAATTTTCGTCGCCGTTGATTCTCTCACGCCCTTGATTGCACCCGACGATAAAAAGCGGAGCATTCCGCCGGCATCTGCAGGCAGTGTTTGACTGACTGTTTCAACCTTAAACTGCCGTCCGAACGATGGGTGAAACACCCATTGCCCTACGCATTCGATTTCGCTGCCGACAACAAGTTCGCCCGTATTTCCGACGATAGTGACACCCTCCTGCACAGTGCTTATTTCCGCCACGCAATAGCCGGTTTCATCGCTGAAATATGTAATATCTTCAACGGTTCCTGTTAATTTTTCAAATTCTTCTTCCATATTTAAACAAAATTTTGCCGAGGAGCCGATTTTTTCACGGCGCCCCGGCATAAATATTACCGTATCAATCTGTGTTTTCACTTGTTGTCTCGGTTTGCGGCTGTGTTGTGGTTGTTTGCACCTCGCCGTAAACCTGAAGAACTATCTGCTCGCCGACTGCGACAACCTCGCCTGCTGCAGGAGCCATACCGTAACTTGTTTTAACCGTGTTGGGAGTGTGACTGCCGTCATTGTAAACTTCAACGGTTGAAACTTTAAAGCCCTTTTCCTCAAGTTTTTTGGTAGCCTCGTCAACATTGAGTCCGCCGACATCAATAACTTCCTCTGTTTGGATGCCCTTGCTGACAGTTAGCACAATTTCCGTGCCGACTTTTACACTTTCGCCTGCCGCAACGCTTTGCTTAAAAATTATGCCCTCTTCCACATCGGTTGAGTATTCGTATTCATAGGTGATTTTGAACTGACTGTTCCAACTTGCATTGTCCTCAACATAGCTTTTTGTATAATCCATATTGACAAACTGCGGAACTTCGGCATTGCCTACGGTCGACTGCGTATTTTCCTGCGTATCATCATTTTTATTATTGTAAAAACTTGAAAAATAAACGCCTGCGCCGATTGCCGCAACAATCAAAACAACAAGAACAATAATGATTATGTTACCTTTTTTGCTTTTTTTCTTTTCGGTTTGCTCGGCGGTCGGCTTATCCTTTGCTGCCGGTTTGCTCTGCGTTGCCGTTACACTTTCGGCAGCCGCAGCCCTTACGCTGGGCGATGCGTCCAAGAGTTCTCTGAATGCACCGATTGTTTTAATCCTCTTTTCGGGATAAATTTGCAGTCCGCTGCCGAGTGCCTTAATAACATGCATTGGAATTGTTTCGGCAATTGAGTTCGGAATCATCAATTTGTCGTTAGCCTCTCTTGCAGGTGCAGGCGGAGGATTTGTACCGACAAGTGCTCTGTAAATACAGGCACTGAATGCATAAATATCGGTGCCGGCGCACATTTTATGATTATTGTCGTATTGCTCGAGCGCAGTATACCCGTCGGTTGCGTTAAATTCAAGCGGACTTGTCTGAATGCAAGCCTCCTGAATGCAAAACGGACTGAGCCTTACCTTTCCGTCTGCGCACAAAAGCAGGCTGTCCGGTGTAATTGAGCCGTGAATAATTCCGTTTGAATGAAGCGCCTCAATCGTTGTAAGCACGGGCATAAACATAAGGCGCGCATTTTCCCACGCAATATAACCGTCCTTGTTTCTGAGCAAATACTCACGAAGCGGAACAGCGTCGATTTTTTCGATTACGGCATAAACAGTTGCATTTTCCTCAAAAACATCATACACGGGAACAACAGCCGAAAGGCTTTGCATTTTTTCAAGCGTTGTCCAAAGTTTATAAAACGATTTTTTGTATCTTACAGCCGAGTCAATAAATTTTTGTCTTACATGAAGATCTGCACTGCCCTCAAGTCGGCTTGCCATATTTTTCGGATAAAATTCACGAATAATCACAGCTTTATCAAGTTGTGCGTCATATCCTGAATAAGTTACAGCATCGCTCTCTTGGCTCAAAACTTTGCCGACAACATATTTGCCCTGCAAAACCGTTTTGAGTTGTAAAAACATTGTGCCGTTTGCGTCATCATTGTCAAAGCCGCACTCGGGACAGGCTGCGCCCTGAGTCAGTTCTTTCCAGCAATTTGCGCAGAGATTTTCAGTATCTCTCATCCGTACCACTCCAATTCGGTGTTATAAATAACGGCAGGCAATCGCCGTGCCGCAACAGTTTCTTCTATTTAATTAATAATATCAGTATATTATAATCTTGTCAAGAAAGAAGGGCAAACTTAAAAATAAGTTTAAATTTACGCCCTAAATTTTACACTTTGCTCTTATCTTGCTTGATATAAAACGGCTTATGCGTTATAATAGGCATATAATTATTATGGAGGCACAATATGAATTTTAAACAACTTCCGAACGGAATGAGTGACGGATATGTTATACTTAAAAGATGTGATGTGAAAAAAACAAAAAACGGCTCGCAGTATCTTGATGCCGTTATTTCCGACAAAGACGGAGAAATGAACGCAAAGCTATGGGATTTTAACGGCTCTGCCGATGCATTCGAGCAGGATATGATTGTTAAAATCAGAGGCACCGTTGAGGCATATAACGGCAAGGATCAATTCAGAATTTCACAAATCAGACCCGCCTCAAATGAGGACAATTATTCACTCAGCGACCTTGTTCCGGCAAGCGAAATCGGCGGAGAACAGCTTTTCAATATGATAAAAAAGCGTGTTGACGCATTTGAAAACGAGGATTTGAAAAAAATCGTTTCAAAAATCATTGACGAACGAAAGGATTTGCTCATCACCTACCCTGCCGCTTTGAAGCTTCATCACGCAATGGTGGGCGGCCTGCTTTATCACACAATGAGCATTTTGCGCATGGCTGAAGAAATGTGCAAAATTTACCCGAATATCTGCAAAGACCTTTTGTTTTCCGGGGTTATTTTGCACGATGTTGCAAAAACATGGGAACTTGAAACAGGCAAATCAGGTCTTGCAAAAGGATACAGCGTTGAGGGCGAATTAATCGGCCATCTTGTTAAAGGGGCAATGTATGTCAACGACGCGGCAAAAGAGCTTGGAATTGACAGTGAAGTTGTTCCGCTTCTTGAGCATATGATTTTGTCGCACCACGGAGTGCCGGAATTCGGCTCGCCGACAAGACCGATGTTCCTTGAGGCCATCATTCTTTCAAGTCTTGACGCACTCGACGCAACGGTATTTGAAGTAAACAATGCCACATCAAAGGTTAAATCGGGAGAATTTACCGACAGACAGTGGGCACTTGACAACAGAAAACTTTATAACCACGGCCTTTCGACAACAGAACACAAGGTTAATTTTGAATAACGGGGAAATACAGATGGGAATGACGAACGCAGTAGAGCAGGAAAGCTGGACGGAAATCACCGTTTCGGTTGCAACAGACGACATTGAAACGGCCGGAAACATCTCCAATATGGTTGTGCCGTACGGCATATATATTGAAGATTATTCGGCACTTGAAGAGGAAACAATGGAAATTGCCCATATTGACCTTATCGAGGAATCGCTCCTTCAAAAAGACAGAACAAAGGGCATTATCCATATTTATGTAAATCCAAACGAAAATCCGCTTGAGGCTGTTGCGTTTATTAAGGACAGACTCGATGATGAAGAAATCAAATACGAAATAAAAATTCAGGATTGCCGAGTTGAGGATTGGCAAAACAATTGGAAACAATATTTTCACCCGATGCCGATAGGCGAAAAACTCCTTATCAGACCTGTTTGGGAGGATAACTACGATGCAGGCGACAGAAAAGTGTTAAATATCGAGCCGGGTCTCGCATTCGGTACGGGAAGCCATCCAACCACCAAACTATGCCTTGAAACGCTTGAAAAATATGTGACGCCAAACACAACGGTGCTTGATATAGGATGCGGCAGCGGCATTTTGTCAATTGCGTGCCTGCTGCTCGGCGCAAAAAGTGCATTCGGCGTTGATATAGACTCACTCGCAGTTAAAACAGCACTTGCAAACGCAGAAGAAAACGGATTTAAACCGCCTGTATTCAACGCTGTTAAAGGCA
The DNA here is from genome assembly GCA_963630035.1 of Mediterraneibacter torques. GTDB lineage: Bacteria > Bacillota > Clostridia > Oscillospirales > Acutalibacteraceae > Eubacterium_R. The sequence goes on along the minus strand of CAVGLE010000012.1, from coordinate 6,057 downwards.
ATTTGTCGGACAAAGTAAGCGGCAAATTCAATCTTATTGTCGCAAACATTGTTGCAGACATTATTATGGAGTTTAACACACAGGTCGGCGAATTTTTAAGTGACGACGGCGTTTACATCACCGGCGGAATTATCGAAAGCCGTGAGGACGAAGTGCTTTATTCGTTTACGCAAAACAGTTTTGAAATTATTGAAAGATACGAAAACAACGGATGGCTTGTATTTGCACTGAAAAAAGCAGACAATTGTTAATATTCCGTTCTTGTTTTATAGTTGAATTATTAACGCAAAATATGTATAATATATAAAATCGTGACGATAATACGGAGGATAAAAATGGAATTTACATATGACACATCGGGCACCTGCTCAACTCAAATTGTAGTGGATATCGATGAAAACACAAAAAAAATCAACAGCGTCAGCTTTCGCGGCGGCTGCAACGGCAATCTTCAAGGCATTTCATCGCTCGTAAAGGGCAGAACAATTGACGAGGTTATAGACTCGCTCAAGGGCATTCAGTGCGGATACAAAGCAACCTCGTGCCCCGACCAGCTTGCAAAGGCACTTGAGGATATTAAGGAAGAATTATAAACCTGACCGAACTTAAAAGGGGTAATTATGTTTAAACTTGAAAGTAAAAGGCTTAAAAGGGAATTTAAAATCGCAAACGACAATTTTTTTGCAAGCCAAATACTTAATAAATATTCAAATATGAGTTTTGTTCCCGACGGCAACGGCAGTGAATTTGTCATTCATTTTGTTGACGGAACAGAATTTTCTTCAAAGGGCTTGGCTGTTACAAAAAGCCTCGAAAACGGCAACAAGCTTATGTTTGTTTTTGCCGAAAATATGGGTATCACGGCTACGATAGAATATTGGGTGCATGACGATTGCAACACAATCTGCAAGCAAATCACTCTTTCACAAAAGGGCGATGCCCCCGTTGATTGGATTTTGCTTGACGATATAGGAATCATCAATTCAAAAACGCACTACGGCGTTGATATTATGCCCGACGGAACAGAGCTTTCGGGCTATCACGCATCGCTCGGTCAGCCGTTTTATATCGACAGTCTGTTTTTTGGCTGTGAATTTCCCGCAACGGATAACAAAATCATTCACGGCGCAGGTCAGATAAAATATTTTGTCGGCAGACCGCTCGGCGAAAACTTTATTTGCCCCGTTACCGTTATGGGCGGCGCAAAAGACAACACGATTCTCGAAGTGCAAAAGGCATTTTACGAATATATCAACTTCATCAGCAAGCCGTCAAACCTGCGTTTTCAATACAACTGTTGGTATGACCATATGCTCAAAATCGATGAGCAGATTATCCGCGACTCGTTCAGCGAAATAGCAAAAGGACTTGCATTCCACAACGCACCGAAACTCGATGCATATGTTGTTGACGACGGATGGAACGATTACAAGGCAAAGTTTTGGACATTTGACAAAAAGACATTTCCAAACAAACTCACCAATATTTCAAATGATTGTAAAGAAATGGGCACAGGATTCGGTCTTTGGCTCGGTCCGCGCGGCGGCTATTCAAAAGCAAAGCCGTTTGCAAAGCGTGTTCAAAAAGGCGGCAACGGCTATTTCAACAAAAACGCAAACGATATTTGTATTGCGTCATCAAAATATGTAAATAATTTGACAGACTTTTTAATTGACACCGTATCCGAATTTGACATAACATATCTTAAACTTGACGGTTTTTGCCTTGCCCCCTGCACGGACGAAACACACGATCATGCTGTAGGCGGCGAAAACGATATGTATTTTGTAACCGATATGTGGCAAAAATGGATAAGACTTTTCACAAAGCTCCGCGCCGCAAGAAAGGTCAACAACCGCGATTTGTGGATTAATATGACATGTTATGTCAACATTTCGCCGTGGTGGCTGCAATGGGTCAACTCAATTTGGATTCAAAACAGCAATGATATAGGCTTTGCAAAAAACATTGAAGATCAGCCGCAGGTTGAGTCCGAAATCACATACCGTGACGCAAGATATTATGACTGCGTTTGCAGAAGAGCAAACCAAATTCCGCTCAACCGTCTTTATAATCACGAGCCGATTTACGGCAGAGAGGCAAAGGTTGACTACACCGACGAGGAATTTCAAAAGTATATTTTCTGGTGTGCAATCAGAGGAAATGCTCTCAACGAGCTTCACCTTTCATACGATATGATGTCTGACGCCAAATGGGATGCTCTTGCAAGAGCGATGAGATTTCAAAAAGAAAATTATCATATTCTCAAAAACGCAATGTTTATCGGCGGCGACCCCGAGGACAACAATGTTTACGGCTATTTCAGCTGGACGGATGACGGCGAAGGCATTATTGCATTAAGGAACCCTACGGATGAAAATGCTCCGCTCACCCTAAATCTTAACAAGCTTATGGGCGTGCCGGAGAATTTGAAGGATGCAAGGCGAATAAACATTATGTGCAATTCATTGCCGCAGAGCGATGAGCTTTATTCATACAAGAGCAAAATCGATATGACATTGCACCCATATGAAGCGGTAATTTTAAAATTTACAAAATAAACTAAAGGAAGCAATTTTATGAAATGTAAGGTTTGCGGCAAAGATACAATGAAACAGGACGGCGAGCGTTATGTTTGCGAAAAC
>CAVGLE010000012.1:0-3402 GCA_963630035.1 Mediterraneibacter torques | reverse complement strand
AAACTGCGGAGCTGTAGCTGTTAAAGTTGACAACACCGAGGAACTGGCAAAGCAGGACAATGACAAAACAACGAAAAAAGTAAAAACAAAAAAGCCAAAAAGTAAGGCACAGGAAACGCTTGAATTTTTTCTGCCGATCATAATTGCGCTTTTGGTTGCGCTTTTTCTTAAACATTGCGTTTTTGCAAATGCGGTTGTACCTACCGGCTCAATGCTCAACACAATTCAGGAGGGCGACCGAGTAATCGCAAGCCGACTTGTTAAGGAGCCTGAACGCGGCGATATTTTCATTTTCAAATATCCCGACGATTATGCAAAAGGCAAAACAACATATTATGTCAAGCGTGTTATCGGACTTCCGGGTGAAACAGTTACAATCACCGGCGGTCAGGTTTATATAACCGGCAGTGACGGCAAAGCAAAAATGCTTGACGAAACGAGTTATGTTGTCGGCACGACATATGAGGGCAACCACGCCGACGGAGTGTATAAAGTGCCCGAAAACTGCTACTTTGTTATGGGTGACAACAGAGAAGATTCCGGTGATTCACGATATTGGTCAACAACAAATTATGTTGACAAAGATTTGCTCGTCGGCAAAGTAATGTTCCGGTATTACCCGTCGATACAAAAATATGAAACAGTTTCATATGACAAGTAAATAACCGTTTATTTGGCACATTGCGTAAGTGCGTAAGGAAGAAATTTGTTTAAACTTTCTGACTTTTGTTCATTACACCGCTTAACTTTGTTTAGGCGGTGCTTTTTTGCGCCTTTTTGTCAAATACTACGCAAAATTTGACAAATATCGTCTTTATGTCAAATACAATTGCAAATCGGTGTCGATATATGATATTATAACAGTAATAATTAAGAAAAGAGGAATAAAAATGAAATGTCCGAATTGTAATTCAGAAAATGAAAATAATTCAAAATTTTGCACAGCCTGCGGCTCGCCTATGCCGCAACCGTTTGCACAAAACAACGGCTGCGAGAATGCACAATATCCGCCTCAGCAGCAATATCAATATGCATATACTCCCGTCGGAACAGACCCTCAGGGTGCACCGTATCCACAGCCTCAACAACCTCAACCGCAATATCAACCCTGCACTCCCGCTCAACCTTATCAGCCGCAACAGCAGGTAAACGGCGGTGGCGATAAAAAGAATAAACAAAAAAAGCCAACAAACAAAAAAGGTTTAAAAATTGCAATCGCAGTTATAGTTGCGGCAATCGTTGTCGGAGTTGTTGTTCTTTTGGTTGTTCTTTTCGGAGGCAAAAAGGAGGAAACAACAAAACCAATGGTTTATTATACCGACAGCCGACTTTTTGTAGTCCAATCCTTGGGTGCCGATGAAGCAAAAACATTTGAAGTAACAAACGATTACGGCGGTAATTATGAACTTTCGGAGGATTCAAAATACATCGTTTATACAACTGACGAGGAAGAACAAACCGACAGCGACGGATCAACGAGCTACACCTACAGCATATATTGTAAAGAAATAGAAAACGAACAGGACGATGGCACTCTTATTGCAAAGGATGCCTCAATGATTAAATCCGTTCTCGGAAGCATCGACAAAATCATTTACACAAAAAGCGGGAACGTATATTCATCGGATGCAGACGGCAACAGCAGTAAATTGGTAGACAATGCATTTGTTTCAGACTTCAGCAAAGACAAAAGCTATTTTATTGCAGCGAAATATAATGAGGGAGAATACGATCAGGCAACTGACGAATACGGAGAAAGTTCGTATGACTTATATTCCGTTGATTTGTCAACAGGCGAAAGAAATAAAATTGTCGAAGAAGTGCAGGATTACGATTTCTGCAATCAAAACGATACCGTTTTTTATAAGAAAAACAACAGCCTTTACAGTGCATCGGCAAAGGACGCAAGCAGCAAAAAAATCGCCGACAAAATTGATTCGTTCACATCGGAAAACGGCAAAGTTTATTACAGCGTATGCGATAAAAAATATACCTACTACGATTTGATAAACGACTCCATGAAGGATAAGGATGCCAAAGCCAAAAAACCGAATTGGGACGATTATGAGCCGAATATCGAAAAATACCAAAAACAGGAAACCGATGTATGGGGTACATATTCCACCACCGACTACGATGCATACCAAGCTGCTTACGAAAAGGCTCAAAAAAAATATGACCAAGCATACAGTGACTATCAATCCGCATTGGACAGAAATGATTTAAGAGAAGAACTTAAAGCAAACAGCAGTTACTCCTCGTATTCTCTTTATAACGAGAGCGGTGAAAAAATTGCAAGCGATCTCACATATTCATATACGACGGAAATTTACGATTTGCCAAGCAACAATACTAAGCCGGAAAAGACAGAATACATAAGATTTATGGTCTATGACACTCCGCTTAACAGTATGAAAAAGGTTGACATCACCAAAATTACCGACAGCGAAAGCGCAGAAACTCAAATTGTCAAATCAATAACCACTCACGATGTAATTTACACCGGCAACAAATCCATTTCACTTCAAAAGAAAGATAATTATTGCTCAACCGTAAACTATAATCCGAATTCATCAAGTTTTGTAGTTACTTTTGTAAAGAATTACGACAGCAATTCCGACGATAATTCATATGATGATGTTTCGGTTTATACCCTGTCCGAAAAAGCAGACAGTATGTCCGATGCTGAAGTAATTGCCGAAAACATTTATCTTTGCTTCTATACAAACGGCGAATTTATGACGCTGGACGATTTTGACGGTGATTCAAACCATGGCGGCACGCTTCATATCAAAGATAAAGAAATTGACGACGCGGCAGCATTTGGTGTTTTCTATGACCCTGAAGAAAAAGATACCTATTACTACGCAACAGATTACAACGAAAAAACCTACGAATGCAATATTTATAAATATTCAAACGGTAACACCGAAAAGGTGGCTGACGATGTTGTTGATTGGTCGTTCGGCAAATATGACGGCAAATTTTACGCAATCACCGATTATGATACTAAAGAATTTTGCGGCGACTTAATTTGCATTAACGGCGACAACACCTATGTAATCGACAAAAATGTAAAAGGTATTGATAACAACCAACTCGGATATTCATCAACTCTTTCTGCCGGGGACGGCGAATAAATAATTATTTCAAAAAAAGCCTTAAGCGTGCAGAAAAAATTTGATTGCAACTTTCTGCACGCAGATAGGCCGAGAGAAATAAGATGAGTATATAGTTTTCAGTACCCCAAAATCTACCCCTTATGATTGATTTTATGAGTAATTTATATGAGTTTGTGTCAGTTTAAGAGAGTGCATCAAACCGTGAAAAGGCTTTATTTATGCGGATTTCGGCGTAAATAAAGCCTTTTGAACATTGCTGCTCAAAAGGCTAAAAGTGGTG
>CAVGLE010000011.1:27162-29855 GCA_963630035.1 Mediterraneibacter torques | reverse complement strand
CAATTGTATGAGGTAAATTGTATGAGCAAAAACAAGAAAAAGCACACACGAAATCTGTCTATTTCAACAAGGCTGACAATAACAACCGTTTTGAGTGTAGTAATACCCGTTATTTTACTGATAACATTCAGTTCTGTTTTTTCAAGCATGCTTGCGTCATATTTCAACATATCAACAGTGACAACAAATTCATATTCCACTATCAATTTGATGCAATGGAGTTCAACCATGTCGTCAATATCCGACGAACTTGTATCAAACGACGCAGATGAAAAAAAGCTTTCAAAGGTACAGGGGTTTGTTGAACCTATCGAAAAAATCGGCTCGCTTGTATATATTGAATGTGACAACGCGCCGTATTACGCAACGGCAAATAAAGCGGATATAGTCAAACTTGCAAACAGAATAACAAATATTGACATCAACCAAAACTCAAACTATTTCGGCGAAAACGGAATGGTGATTGTAAACCATGCACAAAAAGACAAGCACCGATACACCATGATTATCACGAACAAAAATTACCGGGTGCACGATGTTACGAACCAATACTCGCCGCAAAATTTTTTGACTTTTTTTGTCGGCAGAACAGGCGTGCTGGTTACGTTTGTTGCGGCGATATTCATTCTTTCGATAATCGCAATGTCGCTTATCACATCGGGATTTTTGAAAAAGCCGCTTAAAAAGCTGTCAACGGCTGCGGATGAAATAGCAAACGGCAATCTTGACTGTGTAATTGATTACGAAAGCACAAACGAACTCGGCAAAACGGTAAAATCATTCAATCATATGTCAAGGCAATTGAAAACGCTGACCGAAGAGCGAAACAAAATTGAGAACTCGCGAAAGGAAATGATTGCGGGACTTGCGCACGATTTGAGAACGCCGCTGACATCTGCAAAGGGATATGTTGAGGGGTTGATTGACGGTATCGCAAACACGCCCGAAAAACGCGAGCAATACTTAAAGACAATTTATTCCTCCACCTGCGATATGGAAAAGTTGCTTGACGAACTTTTAACCGTTTCAAAGCTCGAATCGGATAACATCCTGCTTGACAAAAAGCCTATTCGCGCAAACGATTTTTTGGAGGATTGCAGGACTGAAATTTCTGATATTCTTACAAAAAACGATTTTGATTTTGAATACATTAACAACTGCGATGACGACGCTTTTATCGACATTGATGTTGACAGATTTGAAAGAGTAATTAAAAACATAATTTCAAATTCAATTAAATACAAGCGCAACGATGTTAAGGGCAAAGTCACGCTGTCGGCACAAAGCTATCAAAAATCAATCATCATCAGTATTGCCGACAACGGAATAGGGCTTAACCCAAAAGATTTGCCTAAAATTTTTGACACCTTTTACAGAGCAGACAAGGCGCGGAGCAATGTTTCAAACGGCTCGGGCATCGGCTTGTCGGTTTGCAGAAGAATTGTTGAGATGCACGCAGGCAGAATTTGGGCAACCGGAAGCGAAAATAACGGACTGACAATATTGATTTCACTTGACAAAAGGAGAGATAACGGTGATGAGCAAAAAAATATTGATTGTTGAAGATGATATGAACATTCTCCAACTTGAAAAAGATTATCTTGAAGCAAACGGCTTTGAGGTTGAAACGGCTGCTGACGGCGCAAGAGGTCTTGAGCTTGCGCTCAACGGAAACTACAGCCTCATTATGCTTGACATAATGTTGCCGTCGATTGACGGAATGGAAATTTGCAAAAGAGTGAGAAAGGTTAAAAATATACCTATTTTGCTTGTCAGCGCAAAGCGTGACGATTTAGACAAAATAAAAGGTTTGGGAGTCGGTGCGGACGATTATATTGTAAAGCCGTTCAGCCCGTCGGAACTTGTTGCAAGGGTTATCGCGCACATTAACAGATACGAACGCCTTACAAGCGCGCCGCAGGACAACAGCGAAATTATTGAGATTGACAACATTAAAATAGACAAAAAATCGCGTCGCGTATTTGTCAACGGCGTTGAAATAAGTTTTGCAAATAAAGAATTTGACCTTTTGACATGCCTTGCCGAAAATCCTAACACCGTTTTCAGCAAAGACGACCTTTTCAAAAAAATTTGGGAATATGATTCCATGGGCGAAACATCAACAGTAACTGTGCATGTAAACAGAGTGAGGGACAAGCTGTTTTCCGTTGACAAAAATTTCAAATATGTAAACACCGTTTGGGGACGCGGATACCGATTTAACAAATAAAACAAGGAAATACTTTATATGAAAAAATCCAATCTTCCCTTTGAAAAAATATTCAAGGACAGAATATCATACAAGGTGTCGATTGACACTCAGGCGCAGGGCGTCGATTTTGATTACGATGAAGATGCGTGCCTCATAACGGCGAACATAAAATACAGCGATTTTACAGCGAAAATTAAATACAGCAATGCCCTGCTGGCGAGTTATTCGTTTATCGAGAGCGAAAACCTCGGCAATTCGATTGTGACGGCGTTTAAGTTTGAATTTTCACCGATTGAATTTTCAATATACAACACTCACAACATTGTTGACGACCAAAACTTTGTGACATATGATAACCACTGTGTTTATGCAAAAGAGGATGTTGACTCGACAATAGACACGATTTTTGAATTTATCGACAGGAACAGCAAAAAGATAAGCAAAATCGCGGAAAACGGCGATATGCAAGAGGCACTTTTTC
>CAVGLE010000011.1:20163-27152 GCA_963630035.1 Mediterraneibacter torques | reverse complement strand
CGATTTGGGCATTGTTGCAAAAAATGTTGACTTTGACAGTTTTGCCGAATATTCGGACAGCAATTTGATTGACAAATGCAACGGCAGATTTTATACATACAGATGCGGTGACGAAATATTTAAAAAGCACATTTTGACCGGAGAAAAGAGCGGCATTCAAAAATATCTTGCGAAAAAATCGGCAAAAAACAAACTCCTTGATTACGAAAAACGGTATTTTGACTATTTGATTGCAAATGATTTTGAAGCCTCAAATACTCAGTTTAATGACAGTGTAAGCGAAAATGATAAAAGGTCGTCAATCGTTTCAAGAATATCGTTTATATCCGTTATTATTTCGATGTTTGCGGCATACGGCATAAGCTGTTTGATTGAAAAAATCTCTCTCGGCGCAATTGAAGACGGCGGATATTATCCAATGAGCGTGCACGATTTTAATTTTGTATTAATTATGGTTTTGACGGTCGGCATTGATGTTCTCATAGGAATTGTTGCCGCAAACGCAATTTTGAGAAAAAAGGATTTGACCGCACTTGTGCAGGGCAAAGCGGCACAGATTATATGCACCGTTTTGGGTGTGGCAATTATTTGTGCCGGCTGTGTAACGACATATTTTGACACGCAAAAAAACATTGCTCTCGGCGAAAACGATGTTTATATTTGCGAACATTGGAACAAAAAAGAGTATGTAAAATATGACGAAATAAAATTTTACAAAATAGAAGACAAGGAAGCCGACAGCGAAGAGTATATTCTTGTTAAGGACAACGATTACAAGAATTATTCATCTTTCACAAAAAGCAATTATCTGACCGATGAAGAGCAGGCATTCCTTGAAAAGAAAATTAAAGTTGAAAAAACATATTCAACATTTCGTGAGTTCAGCGACGAATTTGACACAGAATAAACCGTAAAACGCAAAGCGCGCGGCTGAGAGATAATCTCAACCGCGCGTTTAATTTTGCTTTTATTAAATTTACCAATGCAAATTATGGAGTTGACCTTTTTGCGACAGCTCGGGATAGCCCCACTGACGCAGTGCCTCATATGTGCCGACAGCAACCGTATTTGACAAATTAAGGCTGCGAATAATGCCACGCATAGGCAGACGAACACAATAATCGTGATTTGCCTTGAGCAATTCCTCAGGCAATCCCTTTGTTTCCTTGCCGAAAACGAGATAGCAATGGTTTGGATATTGCACATCTGTGTGTGCCTGCTCTGCCTTTGTGGTGAAATAATAAAATGTACCGTCCTGATTTTTCTCAAAAAACTCTTCTGTGGAATCGTAATAGGAAATATCAAGCTTATCCCAATAATCAAGTCCTGCCCTTTTCACCTGCTTGTCGGTAATTTTAAATCCCATCGGTCCGACAAGATGCAATCTTGCACCGGTTGCGGCACAGGTGCGCGCAATGTTACCGGTGTTTTGCGGAATTTCCGGCTCTATTAAAACTATATTAAGCGAGTGTTCCATTTATATAAACCTCTTTTATATCAAAATTTTCGTCCGTCACTGCAAAATCGGCGCATTTGCCGACTGCAATTGAGCCGATGTTGTCCTGCTCGCCGATTGACTTTGCCGGATTGATTGTGCAGGATTTGAGCGCCGTTTTAAAATCAATGCCGAATGAAAGCAGATTTTTAAACTCGTCAAAAACATTTGTAATTGACGCGGCAATAGTTCCGTCGGCAAGCTTTGCAACCTTGTAACCCGGCTTGACATATGTCATTTGACCGCCGAGTTCAAACTCGCCCTCGCCCATTCCGGCGCCGCGCATTGAGTCACTGATAACGCAGGCTCTGTCTTCACCGAGAATATCAAATGAGTTGCGCAAAACAGTCGGGCAAATATGCTCACCGTCGCAGATAATCTCGCACATAACATTGTCGTTATCAAACGCAGTACCGACAATGCCTGCCTCGCGGTGGGTCATCGGTGTCATTGCATTGAACAAATGGGTGATATGATTTGCACCGTTTTCAAATGCCGCACGGCACTGCTCTGCATTTGCCGCCGAATGACCGACCGAAACCGACATAAAGCGGCTAACTTCTTTTATAAAATCTGCGCTGTCGAACGCCTCGGGCGCAATTGTAATAAGTTTGATTTTGTCGCAAATCGAATACAGTTCACGCACCTCGTCAACACTGCCCGATCTGACATATTCGGCATTTTGCGCGCCCTTTTTGCTCATCGCAATATACGGCCCCTCGAGATTGATGCCGACAAGTTTTGATTTAGGCGCAGTATAATTCGCCGCGGCTGAAACAATTTGGCGCAGTTTATCGTGTGAAAGAGTCATTGTAGTGCCGCAAAACGAGGTTATGCCATACTTTGCCAAATAGCAGCTCATTGTGTCAAACGAAGTCTTGTCGCCGTCCGAAAAATCAGCACCTTCACCGCCGTGGATATGAATATCGACAAATCCGGGCAACACGAGACAACCGCTCATATCAATGCCGTCCTCGTTAAAAAAGCCGATTTCGGCAATTTTGCCGTTTTCGACTTTTATATCGCCAACCTCTTTTTCAAATATTTCGTTAAAAAATGTGCAATTTTTAAAAATCATCACTCATTTTCCTTTACTATCTTAAAAGCAAGCTCTTCGAGCTGTTCAAAATGTTCAAAAGAACTGATTTCCTTTCGCAAAGCCGCACCGCCGCGCATTCCCTTTGTGTAATATGCGGCGTGATGGCGAGCCTCGCGCATCGCCGTATATTCGCCCTTGTATTCAATGATTTTTTGAATATGTTTGAGCATTGTCACCATTTTTTGCGTAACAGTCGGGGGCGGCAAAACACGACACTCGTCAAAATAGGCATTAATTTGTGCAAAAAGCCAAGGATTGCCGAGTGCTCCCCTGCCGATCATAATGGCGTCGCAACCGGTTTTTTCCATCATAATCGTTGCCGACTGCTCGTCGACAACATCGCCGTTGCCGATAACGGGAATATCAAGTGCCTGCTTAACACTGCTTATAATGTTATAATCAACCGTGCCTGCATACATCTGCCTGCGTGTTCTGCCGTGAACGGTGACAGCCGCCGCACCCGCCTTTTGCGCAAGGAGCGCTGTTTCAACGGCATTCACGCTGTCGTCGTCCCAGCCCTTGCGGATTTTGACTGTGACGGGAATATCGACGGCATCGACAACCGCTTTAACTATCTCATATGCAAGCTGCGGATTTTTCATAAGGCTTGCACCGCCGCCGTTCATTGCGATTTTAGGTGCGGGACAGCCCATATTAATATCAATAACCTCGGGTTTAAAATCAAGGCATTTAACTGCGGCATTCGCCATAATCCGGGGGTCATCACCGAAAATCTGCGCGCCGCAGGGACGCTCGCCGCCTATAGTTAAAAGCTCGGCACTTTTTTTATCACCCATAGTCAAGCCCTTTGACGAAACCATTTCGGTGACCGTATATGCCGCGCCGTAGTGAACGCAAAGCTCCCGAAAGGCGCGGTCGGCTATGCCTGCCATTGGGGCAAGAAAAGCCAAATGATTAAATTGCAAACTGCCAATGTTCATAATTTATACCTCAATTTAATAATATATCATATTGGCGCGAATAAATCAATTATTAGTAATAATACACAAAATAAAAGGTTATTTTTCGGTGTAAAAGGCGTTGAAAACAAGAAACAAATATAGTAAAATATAAAGAAAAAGGAGATGTTGTAATGAGCGAGGTTTACACCGTCACCTGTCCGAGAAACGACAATGTTTTCATTCACCTTATGGCAGGTCACTTTATTTCATCAAACAATCATATTAATTACTATATCGGCACATCAGATGTTAAGCACAATCACGCCGTATCGGTTGACACGGCAATGCTTTTATCGGAATATTACAATACAAACGATATTTCCGTTGACACCGTTTTGTGCCTTTACGAAACACAGGCACTCGGCGCATATCTTGCACACGAACTTGCAAGGCCCAATATGCTCAGCCCAAACCCGAATCAAAGCGTCTATACCGTAGGCTCGGAATATGACGCCGCAGGAAATTTGATTTTTCGTGACAATTTGCGCAGAATGATCAACGGCAAAAATGTTGTTGTTTTGATTTCGTGCATCACATCGGGACGCACCGTTGAAAGAGCGATTGAGAGCGTGCAGTATTACGGCGGCAATGTTGTCGGAATTTCGAGCGTCTTCAGCGCACAAAAAGAAATTTCGGGATTGCCTGTAAACACAATTTTTTCAACCGAAGATGTACCGGGATATGCCGCATACCCTGCTCAGGATTGTCCGCTTTGCCGCGAGGGAAAGGCTGTTGACGCAATTTCAAACGGATACGGATATTCAAAATTATAAAACACTTGACAAATACACTTAATTTGTTATAATAAGTGTACTGAAAATTTAACAGTACCCAATAAAAACAATGAAGCAGAAAAAGATTTTTTATTTTGTTGCAGAGAGTCGGCGGTAGGTGCAAGCCGATATAAAATAATAAATGCATAACTCACTGCAGAGTTGCCGCGCTGAACAGGAATTCATAGGTGCGGTCGGCCGGCCTCGTTATCGGTCAAGGCATTGATAGATGCTAAAGGGCAGTGTAACCTACTGCCGAAATAGGGTGGTACCGCGTGTTATTACGCCCCTATACTTTGTGTGTAGGGGCTTTTCTTATACCCTATGCACGGGAAAGGAGATCATTTATTATGAAAAAAGGTTATCAAAAATACATCCCGTTTAAACCAATCAACATTCCCGACAGGACTTGGCCGAACAATGTTATCACCAAAGCACCGATTTGGTGCTCGGTCGATTTGAGAGACGGCAATCAGGCGCTTGTTGACCCGATGAATCTTGAAGAAAAGCTCGAATTTTTCAAAACGCTTATTGATGTGGGCTTTAAAGAAATTGAAGTGGGATTTCCGTCTGCAAGCGAAACGGAATATGAAATTTTAAGAACACTTATCGACGGAAACTACATTCCGGACGATGTTACCATTCAGGTGCTTGTTCAGGCAAGGCCGCACCTTATTAAAAAAACATTTGAGGCTATTGACGGCGCAAAAAATGTAATTGTGCATTTTTACAATTCAACATCGACACTGCAAAGAAAGGTTGTTTTCAAAACCGATATGCAGGGCGTTATTGATATTGCCGTTAAAGGCGCAAAACTTATTTACGAGCTGACCGAGGAAGAGAAAAAGAGAAACCCCGATATGAACATTCGCTTTGAATATTCACCGGAGAGCTTTACCGGCACGGAGATGGACAATGCTGTTGAAATCTGCCGCCGTGTTATGGAGGAGCTTCATATCACAAAGGAAAATCCGATTATCCTCAACCTTCCGTCAACGGTTGAATGCTCGACACCGAACGGCTATGCCGACCAAATCGAGTATTTTTGCAGACATTTGCCAAACCGCGACGCCGCTATAATCTCGCTTCATCCGCACAATGACAGAGGCGAGGGCGTTGCCGCAACCGAGCTTGCACTTATGGCCGGCGCAGACCGTGTAGAGGGAACACTTTTCGGCAACGGCGAGCGCACAGGCAATGTCGATGTCATCACTCTTGCACTCAATATGTGGACACAGGGCGTTGACCCCGAGCTTGATTTCCACAACATTAATGAAATCAAAGAGGTATATGAGCGTTGCACAAAAATGAAAGTGCCGCCCCGTCACCCATACGCAGGCGAGCTTGTATTCACCGCATTTTCAGGCTCACATCAGGACGCAATCAACAAGGGCAAAATGTATATGGAGGAAAGCGGAACAGAGTATTGGGAAATTCCGTATCTTCCGATTGACCCGGCAGATGTCGGCAGAGAATACGAACCGATTATCCGCATAAACTCACAATCGGGCAAGGGCGGAACAGCATTTATCCTTGCGAACAACTACGGAATCAAAATGCCTAAGGCTATGCACCCCGAATTCAGCGCCGTTGTTCAAAAAGCGTGCGACGAAAAGGGCAAGGAGCTTAAAGCTGACGAAGTATTTGACCTTTTCCAAAAGGAATACAGAAATGTTTGCGGCCCTTACAGATTAAAGAATTATAAAATCACCGAGGAAAAGAATGAGGAGGATTACCTCACAAAAGTTCACTTCACCGGCGAGCTTAAATACAAGGACAACGAGCCTGTCAAAATCGAGGGCGTTGGCTCGGGTCCGGTAGGTGCATTCTGCGACGCTATGAACAAAACGCCGCTTCGCGAATACGAATTTATTGATTATGACGAGCACTCTATTTCAGTAGGCTCCGATTCAAAGGCTATCAGCTATATTCAGCTTAAAACACCGCAGGGCAAAACGATTTTCGGCATCGGCGTAAGCCACAATATCGGCTATGCTTGTATGAAAGGTGTAATTTGCGCAATCAACCGTGACCAAGCGGACACAATGCGTGACGACACAATGCCCGGAATTTTTGAGGTTTGCTGATTTACAATGAAAAGCAATTGGGATTCGGAGAATTATACCGAAAATTTTGCATTTGTCGGCAACTACGGACGGGATGTCACAAAGCTGATTTCGGCGCCAAAAGGCAGCAGAGTTGTTGATTTGGGATGCGGCAACGGAGCTTTGACAAAACTTCTTGCCGACGAGGGGTATGATACATTAGGTATTGACGCCTCGCCCGAAATGCTTGAAAAAGCGAGAGAGCTTCATCCCGATCTACGCTTTATGCAGTCGGACGCATGCACATTTGAGTTAGACGAAAAAGCGGATGTAATATTTTCAAACGCTGTTTTTCATTGGATAGAAAATCACGATTTGCTTGTCAAAAACATTTCTTCAAACTTAAAAATCGGCGGCGAGCTGATTTTTGAATTCGGCGGAAAAGGCTGTGCCCAAACCGTTCACAGCGCGCTGAAAAAGGCGTTTGCCGAATACGGATTTGAATATCAAAACAAATTCAACTTTCGCTCGATAGGCGAATTTGCGCCGATACTCGAAAAACACGGTTTCAAGGTTGAATACGCGGTGCTTTTTGACAGACCGACGCTGCAAAAC
>CAVGLE010000011.1:974-20153 GCA_963630035.1 Mediterraneibacter torques | reverse complement strand
AAAATTGGATAAATATGTTTGTCACAGAAGCTTTTGACGGCATTTGCGAACAGGATAAAAACAAAATAACAGACGACGCCGTTGAAATTTGCAGGCCGAAACTTTGCAAAAACGGCGAATGGATTGTCGATTATGTGCGACTGCGTATGAAAGCCGTAAAGGTGAGATAACGCAGTGCAACGGAGGTAAATATGAATAACTACAAAATCACTGTATTAAGAGGTGACGGAATCGGACCCGAAATTGTCAACGAATGCACCAAGGTGCTTGACAAGGCAGGCGAAAAATTCGGTTTTAAATTTGATTACAACTATCAGCTTTTGGGCGGATGCGCAATTGATGCAACAGGTGTTCCGTATCCAAAAGAAACTGCCGAGGCATGCAAGGCGTCGGACGCAGTACTGTTGGGCGCAGTAGGCGGACCGAAATGGGACAGCCAGCCCGGCAACAACCGCCCCGAAAAGGGACTTCTTGCAATCCGCGAGGATTTGGGACTTTTTGCAAACCTTCGCCCGGCAAAGATTTTTGCTCCGCTCAAATCGGCATCACCGATTAAAGAGGAAATCATCGGCGACGGCTTGGATATTCTTATCGTGCGCGAGCTTACAGGCGGAATTTACTTCGGTGACCGCGGAACATATGAGGAAAACGGCGTTGTAGGCGCATATGACACCGAAAGATACACCTATCCCGAAATCAAGAGAATAGTTAAGGCAGGCTTTGAATACGCAATGAAGAGAGAAAAGAAACTCACTTGCGTTGATAAAGCAAATGTGCTTGATTCGTCGAGACTTTGGAGAAAGGTTATGGAAGAAATTTCAAAGGACTATCCCGAGGTTGAGGTCTCATATATGTATGTTGACAACTGCGCAATGCAGCTTGTAAGAAACCCGAATCAGTTTGACACAATCGTTACATCAAACATTTTCGGCGACATTTTGTCAGATGAGGCATCTATGATTTCAGGCTCAATCGGTATGCTTGCATCCGCATCACTTGCAGAGGGCACATTCGGTCTTTATGAGCCTATCCACGGCTCGGCACCCGACATTGCGGGTCAGGGCAAGGCTAATCCGCTTGCTACAATCCTTTCGGGCGCAATGATGCTCAGATACACCTTCGGCGAGGCTGAAGCTGCCGACGCAATCGAAAAGGCAGTTGACACCGCGCTCACAAAGGCACGCACATCCGATATTTATGAGGACGGCTTTGAGACTGTCAATACATCTCAGATGGGTGACCTTGTAGCTTCATTATTATAAAATTTGACGGCTGCCGAACTTGATAATCGACAGCCGTTGTCTTTTTTGTATATTATTGACTTATAATATCAATAATGATATTATTATATCAGTGAGGTAAAAACTATGGATAATATGATAAACACCGAATTCAAAAGAAAACTCCCCGTGCCGAAGGAGATAAAAGAAAAATATCCCCTTTCGCCCGAGGCTACAAAAATAAAAGAGGCAAGAGATAAGGAAATCGAAAAGATTTTCACCGGCGAGAGCGATAAATTTTTGCTTGTTATCGGACCGTGCTCGGCTGACAAAGCAGATTCCGTACTTGAATACATTCACCGTCTTGCAGATGTGCAAAAAGAGGTTGACGATAAAATTTTAATCATCCCGAGAATTTACACAGGCAAACCGAGAACAACCGGCGCAGGCTACAAGGGAATGCTCCACCAACCCGATCCGGACAAAAAGCCCGATATGCTTGAGGGCATTATCGAGGTTCGCTCGCTCCACAAGGACGCAATCGAGCAAACCGGTCTTACATGCGCTGACGAAATGCTTTATCCCGAAAATCACAGATATTTGAGTGACTTGCTTTCATATGTTGCTGTAGGTGCAAGAAGCGTTGAAAATCAGGAGCACAGGCTCGTTTCGTCATCGCTTAACATTCCTGTAGGAATGAAAAATCCGACAAGCGGCGATTTTTCAATTATGCTTAACGCAATAAAAGCGGCACAGCACGGTCACACCTTCCTTTACAGAGGATGGGAGGTTGAATCAAAAGGCAATCCGCTTGCACACGCCATTTTGAGAGGCAGCGTCAATAAGCACGGTATCAATCACGCCAACTATCATTATGAGGACTTGATTACTCTTCACGATTTGTATTGCAACGGCGGATATGAAAATCCAGCTGTTATCGTAGATACAAATCATTCAAATTCGGGCAAAAAATACATGGAGCAAATCAGAATTGCAAACGAAGTTTTACATTCTATGCGCCACAGTGACGATATTAAAAAGATGGTTAAGGGCTTTATGATTGAATCGTATATTGTTGACGGCAATCAAAAAGTCGAAGACGGAGTTTACGGCAAGTCAATCACAGACCCATGCCTCGGATGGGACAACACAAAGGCTCTCATTTACGAAATCGCCGAACAATTATAAAATTCACAATACACGCAAAACAGACGCAGAAAAATTCTGCGTCTGTTTTTTATTTCGTATATTATAAGATATTTGTTATTATGATTTTGTGGGAGATGCTTTGACGGTGTTTGAAAAACCTGTCTTGTTTGTAACATTAAGGCTGTCAATAAGTTTTTGTCTGTTTTGGGTAATAACCTGCTGCTCACTTTGATAAAGCCCGTCTGTTGTGCCCTCGATATAGTACAAAATGTGATAGCCGTCGGTGCCCTTGACTATTTCGACATCGCCGCGGCTGTGCTTTGACGATACCCATTTCAAAACGCTTTCGTCAATGTCCGAGCTGGAATAAATACCCGAATACAAGCCGCCGAAAATACCGTTTGTTCCGCTTGAAACAGACGCAGAATCGTCGGAATTGTTTTCGGCAAGGAGGGCGAACGCATACTCGCTTTGATCGCTGTTCTTATATGCAGAAAGGAGATTTTGCGACTTTTCCTGTGCCTCTGTCCAATAGTTTTGTTTATCCTCCGTCGGTTTAACCAAAATGTCACGATATGAGTATGTGGGAACATTAGGATTGTCAACACTTTCACGCAGGATAACATAAACTATGCTGTTTTGTTCATCTGTAAATGACCTGACAG
The DNA here is from genome assembly GCA_963630035.1 of Mediterraneibacter torques. Classification (GTDB taxonomy): domain Bacteria; phylum Bacillota; class Clostridia; order Oscillospirales; family Acutalibacteraceae; genus Eubacterium_R. The sequence goes on along the minus strand of CAVGLE010000011.1, from coordinate 17,119 downwards.
CATTGTCTTTTGTCGATGAGTTGAAAAGCCATTCGTTTGCCTCTGTAGGAAACGAACTTTCGCTTTTCGTGACGGATGCAACAAGCACACTTTTAAAACCCTCAACCGCATCGCTGAAACTGCTGTAAGTTGAATCGGCAACGCGCGCATCAAGCAATGATTTACATGCTGTCGGCACAAGTGACAGCAAATCATCCCGATTTTTGATTTTTTCAACACAGGAGCGAGCAGTTTTTTCAGCATCCGATTTCGTAACGGATTTGCCGTCATATTTTATAGGGAGATATGCGATTGTGGCAGTGTTAAAATCGTCAATATGCGAATTATAATAACTTTTCACATCTGCAACGGTTGCGCGTGCCTCAACATTATACTTATTCATATAATCCCTTGCGATATATGTTTGAACAAGTATTTTTTTAACTGTTTCATAACCGCAGTATTTGCCGAATGTGTCGGACAAATAGGAATTGATGACAGACATTTTTTCGCTGTCGCTCATATCGGTTGAATTGTAGCTATCCGACGATTTAAGGGCGGCGCTTTCAACGCTGTCAAGATATTCGTTAATCTCGCTCCACTGCGAAGTTGAAATCTCAAAACCGTTTTTAACCCCCGCCTCGTAAAATGCGATGACCGTTTTTATTTGGCTTTTTGTCTTATTTTCAAACACCTGCGCCCAGGTGAGTTTGTTGCCGTCGTCATCGGTTGTTGTTTGTGATGAATAATCTTTTGTTGTATCAATTCCGTATTCATCCGCAGAGTCGATGTATTCGTTTGAAATTAAGGTATAGTAATAATTGTATTCGCCGACGGAAATTTCAGTGTCACCGACAACAAGTGCCACATTGCCGGGCGACATCGTTTCGGTGTCATTTGCATCGTGATAATATCCGATGCCGAGCACTGTCAGCACGGCGATAACCGCCGCAACAAAAATCGCAACGATGAAAAATTTTATGCTGTTAGATTTATCCTTATTTTTAACCTTCGCCATATTTTTACCTATTCCTGAGTGAAATCAATATACCATTTGCCGTTTATCTGAAGCATAATAAACGATATTTCCCTAATCGGCACATTGTTGACATTTACATTATAAATCACTCTTTTGACAGAATCAATGTTCTTTATTTTAACGCCGCATTTTTCGTATGCGTCGGCAGAATTTTTTTCCTTGATTTTTTTATATTTATTTACTTCGTCATCGGTAAAATTCTTTGTAGATGCGAGAGAAAGTGACGGATTGTAGCCGCCGTTGTTTTCGTATGTTGACTTATAAGATTCAACCGTTTTTGAAAAATATGATGAAAGATTTGACTTGAGTGCCGCCTTAAGCACCGATTGTGTAACCGCCGACTCGCCGACATATGTTTCGCCCACGGATTTTGCCTTTGTGAAATAATCGGAACAAAATGCGTCAAAATCGTAAAGTCCTTTCAGCGAAATATAGGACTGCACATCGTCGCTCATAGCGTCGGCAATGGTTTTGGCGGTTTTGGAATCGTCCTTCCCTTCCGTCAAATCACCAAGATATTGTTGAAAATAATCATCGGTTGATTTATATGCGGCAATTGTACTGTCGAGCGCAGAATAATAATCATAATTCATAATGCATTTGCTGTATTGCTCGGCTGTTGCCGTGTAATCTTCGGTCGGTTTATTTTTAACGGACGATACAATACCGACTGCAATCAGAGCAATAACAATTATCGCTGCGACTGCCGAGATGATAATTTTTTTCTTTTTAGGCAATGAGTGTAACTTTGCGAAGAGCGGAGATATAAAATCTCTTAACGAAATAAATTTTTCTCTGAAAAAATCCTTCATATATAAATTTTTCCTTAAACAGGATTTGTAATATTAACACCTATGGGCAGGCCTCCAAGCCTGCCCATATTTTTTATTTTACGGCTGATAGCTTTCTGCCTTGCAAAGATATACCTTTCCTGCATACGGCCATTTCATATCAAGCGTATCGGCATTTGCAAGACGGTGAAGATTGATATAAAAAGCATCAATATTATTATCGCCGGCTATAAAGCATCCGTAATGCTCAAAATAGATGCCGTTAATCCTGATTTTACCGTTCGGCGCATATGTAACACCGCCGGTTACGGAATAAATACAGTTGAATGTGACATTACCGTTTTCCGAGCAAATCCAAAGGTCAATTGCCGTTGGATCGGTGAACGGTGTCTTTGTCGGATCGGTGTATTTGTACTCATATTTTGTATAAATACTGTCAAACAAAACATCGCCTATTGCATCAATCGTGCCGCCCTCAATTGTTGAGCATGAATATACCCTGACTCTGCCGCCGGCATGAAGCGCACCGTGTGAAAGTTGGAAACCGCTTGCATCAAGATTGTCTTTAGTCAGTAACGACGAAAGATCAAGCAGTTTTGTACAGATGAAGTCGCCCTCGGCATATGTAACAGATTTAGGTCCGGCATAATATTTGCCAAACGAGCTGACATTTCCTGTTGCATAAAGGCTTGCGTAAGCATTCACGCTCAAATCGCCGAATGATGTAACGGAGCCTGCTGTAACTACAAGCGAAACAGCCGTGTCGGAAACTTTTGACGACGGTATATCCTCGCCGCCTTCGACAAGCTGATAACTGCTGTTGACATAATAATAGTGATCTGCCTCAATCACTGTGAAATCGGCATCGGCATATTTTATTACATCACAGGTAACTTTGTCACCGTTTGAATCGTAATAATAAAGCATACCGTTGTAAATATAGCCTTTTGATTTATCGGCGTCAAAGCTTTCGGAATCATCTGCCTTGACGGTAAATCCGTAAATCTTTCTGTCTTCGCCGTCAAATGCACCGTAGTAATAAATACTGCCGTATTCCTGCGACTTGCTGTTTGTATCGACATAGAAGTTCGGAACAACATTTCCGTCTGCATCAAGGAGTCTGCCCGAATTGTCATATTCATATGCAATACCGGTTGAATCAGGTGAGCCTGTGAGAACATAAAGACCTGAATGGTGACGGAGCGTGATATACTTCAAACTTCTTATACTCTTGTTTGCATAAGCATTTGTGTAGCCGAAGAGTTTAAGATAACTGAGAGTTGATTTAATCGTACCGTTTACATAAACAGTTGAGCCGATTGCATCGTCGTCTTCAAAAGCATCGGAGTTGTCGCCGAATTGATAATTACACGATGAGCAGGTGTAAACCGGAACTCCGTCGTTGTCGCTCTTTGTGAACTGACCGCCTGCAAGTGAGCCGTTTTTGCCGCAATTAGGACAGGTAATGCGTTCGATTTCGTCGTCAGTAGGGTCGTCCTCGGGCGTTTTATCCTCGCTGCTTCCGCCTGTGCCGCCGTCGTCAACATCAATTTCGTTGTTTTTATCGACTAACTCTTTGTCGCTCTTTCTGTTTGTGGCGCAATCATTATATTTATAGCTTTCGTTTTCATGTTTACCGATCTCAATATAACTGAGTGCTTGGAGGTTGCCGCCGTTTTTGCCGCCGACATAAACCGAGCAATCGTCGCGGATTTTGATATTTGACAGCCTTGACTTCATCGAGCCGCCTGCACAGGCAGTCGAACCGGAGCCTATATCAAGCTGAGAGCCGCTGACATCGCCGAGCGCCCTGATATTTGCATGATGGCGCAATGTGATATATGTTGTCGAAACAATCGAACCGCCTGCATTAAGTGTAGAGCGGGCAAAAAGTTTCAAGTATGAGCCGTTGACACGAACATCACCCGAGCACTGAACGAATGTAGGATTAAGAGCATCATATGCCTCGTCCTTACCGTCAAACGATTTACCGATTTCGAGATATTTATTTGTTGTGAGATCACCGTTGATAAAGGTTTTTGTTCCGTCGCGCATTTTAACAGTGCCGCGGAAATCAATAGAACCGTTGCAGGCAAATATTGAATAAAACCACTCGTTAAAGGCAATTCCGTCACTGTTGCCGCCGTAAGTCTTTACTGCGCCGTTTACAAATACACGGCTGTAAGGGAATGTAAAGATATGATGTGTATCAAGCGCACAGTTGACATTGTAGCAGCGATCCATACTCGTCTGATTTGCTCCGACATAAACAACACTCTTACCGTACGGCTGGAAGTAATTAGCCGAATCTGTGCCCGTTGTGAGTGTACCGTTGATATAAGCAAATCCGAAATCATATGTTGTGCTTGCCGATTGACCGTAAATACTCTTTTTAAATGTGACATAATCGCCGACTGATACACTGTATTTCTCACCGTATTGGTCATAGACATTGTCTTTAACATCGGAATATTTAATTTGATTTTTATAAACGGTTTCGGTCGAGTCATCAACAACCAGAACAGCTGACTTATCCGAAATATCAGAGATTATATATGCATCAAGTGAGGTGTTTAAACCGTTATAGCTCTTCAAGTATTCAAACTGCTGAGCGCCGTCTTCACTTGTCTTGCCGTCCTTAAAGAATGCGTTGCCGACAATAAAGTTTCTTGTTGTGCGAACGCTTTGACCCGAATAGAGCACAGCATTCTTACGAACAAGCACCGAATTTTTGGCCTTTGCATCCGAGGCATAAATATATCCGCCGGCAAGCAATACAGAATTGTTTTCGCTGTCAACGGCAACGCCCGTGTTGTTACCTATATCAGGTCCCGTCGAGTTTTGGCCGCTTGCATATGTTACACATTCGTACTTTGTGCCTGCTTCGATATAATCGCCGATATATGCCTGACCGAAATTGTCAAACGAAGCATATGTTTTAACGTGTCCGCCGACATATAACTCAGCTCTGCCGTCACTGTTTGAACCGTTTGTGAGCGAACGACCTGCGTGCAACGCACCTACACCGACTGCCGAAAGCACATAGTCGGTGCCTTGAACCTCGAGATTTTTGTCGCAATAAAGCATTCCGCAGTTGCGAAGAGACGCATAATCCGAATTGCCTTGAACATAAATATTACCGCCGTTGCCGTTTTCGTCGGCAAGACAAATAATGTTTCCGTAGCTTGTGACATAGCCGTTAATGTAAAGGTCGCCGCCGACAACCCTAATGGTAACGCCGTTTTTAACCGTTACATCCTTATCCGACACGCCGATGGTGTAATTGCCTGTTGCATTAATATTATATGCATACACAGTGCTTGTATTTGTGCCGCTTTTGCCGTAATATCTGACATTGTTTCTGATAGTGGTTGTATATCTCGGCGGAGTCGGATATACATTGCTTCTTATCATATATGTCAGCGAACTTATTGACGAATTGTTTGAAACAATACCGTAACCGCTGTTGTTTGTGATAATACAGCTTGCCCAAATTGCATCGTCCGAAGTGCCATCTATGCTGTCGGCATACAAAATATTGTCGACAGTGATTGATGACGCCTTAAACTCAATATTGCGACGGGCATACATCATAGCATTCGGGCCGATATAAATACCGTCATTAGATATAATATCGTTGCCTGAGAGCACCTTTGCCGTGTTATTAAGCGTAACAGTGCCGTTAAAGGTAATTGAGCCGGTGCAAAGGAATGTATTATAACTGTTGTTGCTGTCAAATGTTGGCTTATTGCTGTTTGAATTTCTGTAATCAACAGTGTCGCCGTTTACATAAAGACCGCCGTTGTCATAGAAAACGAGCTGACCGGCAACAAGATTTGCGCCGACATAACATTCGCTGTTATCATCAATTGACAAATCATTGTTTGCAACCGCATTTGCGCCGACATAAATGCTTGCATAGTTTTCCAGCAATCCGTCGCAGGTCAGATTTCCGTCAACGATTAAGCCTGTTTTTGAAACCACATCTTTTGAGAAGTTTGTGTCACCGATTTTCATTGCGCCGTTGCATACAAGATTGCCGCAATGAATAATTGTCATTTGCAGAGCAGAAATCTTTGATTTTGTCGTCAATGTATTTGAAACATAGATATATGCGCCGAGACTGCTGCCGCTTGATTTGTTTATAACAGAGCCGTCACTGCTGTAACCTATTTGCGCATTGCCGTTGACATAAAGCTTATTGCCCGAATATATCGTCAAACTTGTGCCTACCGAGAGAGCATTACCGCTGTCACCGGACGAGTTGACAAACATTTGTGACTTGCCGTCCTCGCAATATGAAAGGTCGGAAGAAATAACAACTCTGCCGTTTACAAATACCTTTGCATTGCCGTAAAGTTTGACGGTTGAGGCATTCATTCCGTTTGTATGATCGGCAAGTGCAATATCGGAAACAGCAGAACCGTTTTCATCAACAGCCACACCGTTTACACAGAAATAACCGTTTTTAATGTTTAACCTGCCGTTGCCGGTAACACAACCGTTGACATATGTCAGACCGTATGTGTCGGCAGTTTCACTTGATCCGTTTACATTCAATGTTCTGCCAACATATGTCCAAGCAGACATTGATGAAGCAGAGCAGGCATAGCCCTTGCAATTAATATCCTCTCTTGCATAAGCACATCCGTAATTGACGAAGTCGCCGCTGTAGGCACTGATGGTTGTGCAAACAATATAGCCTGTTTTGGAATTAACAATATCGTTTGTTGCGTCGACAAGGCTGTATTGCGAATAAATAACGCCGTTGTTGGTTGTTTTTTCGGCAGATGTAAAGTTATTTAATCCACACATCACGCCGTTATTCGTAATGTTTTTCGCTTTAAAACCGTTGCGGCAATAAACATTACCGTTGTTGCAAAAATCATCACTTGCACCCGTAAATGTGCCGAGAATTGTGAGCGAGCTGTTTTTACCGACACCGCTGCCGCTGTCATTGCCGGATGCCTTTGACAAAACATTGCCCTTAACCGACATTGCCCATTTTGTTGTATTTGCACCGTCAATATATCCGCTAAGCGTGACATCCTTGTCGACATGAATTTTGGCGTTGTCTTTTACATGGAGTATACCGCCCCATTTTTCAGTCGTACCGAAAGAACCTCCGACATAGACAGTTGCGCCTTCGTACACATTAATATCGCCGCAACCCAAAATGTCTCCGAGGATAACGGCATTTACATTTTTGCCGAAATCGATACCGCTCGTATCCTTTTGTGAAATATAGCTTCCGCCGATAAGGAACACGCCCGGTGTATCTGCCGCGCAATTTCTTGCGGTAAATCCGTACGCCGTATAATCGCCGATACAATAAACATTGCCGACCGATGTACCGGAATCATTGCCGTTATAAATTGATGCGGCATAAATATCCGATGTTTCCGAGGTATTTATTGACGAAGCGTCTATTTTGCCTTTAACAATAAGCTTACTGCCGGGACCCATATTTATTTTTTTGCCTTTGTTTACTGTGAGATTTCCTGTTATGTAAAGCACCGAATTTGAGCCGATGCTGAGGTCGCCGCCGGATTGATTAAAGTTTCCGTCAACATACATAATCGAGTTGTTGCCGATTGTTGTTGATGCGGCGGAATTGCAGAATGCACCGTTTGAATTTTTAACGGAATCCTTAACATAAAGCTTTGCATTGTCGCCGACTACTACCGTTTGATTGTTTGTATCCGAAAGATAAACACCGCCGAGGAGCATAATATTATAGTTATCCGCAACCTTAAAGCCCAAATCGTTTGAAATAAGCTTGTTATCGTTCGGGTTGCTGATTCTGCCGAAACTGCGGCCGTTTTCAAGATTGAGCATATAATCGCTTTGGTCATAGCCCGACTTTTTACCGTCGAAGTTGGTGGAATCGTATGTATATTGGTCCTCACCCGGAACTGTAAACGATTTTGCAAAGTTCGTATAATACTCACCGATTACATCCGTAAGGCTTACCTTAATCTCGCCGTCTCTTCCTGCAATGAAATCTTCGGAAAGATATTTTTTGCCGTTGACGGTAAATACCGGCGAATAATAGCTTGATGTGCTTGTCAAATCCTCATAATCTGATTTTACGGAATAATATTCTCTGCTTGCATGCGAATTTTCATCATTTGGATGCGCAGTTGCAAAAGCGTTATATTCGTCCTGCTCGTCAAAATTAATACCGTAACGATATCTGTTTAAAATAGTATTTTCAACAATTGAATTGTAATTTTTAACAGTGTCTCCGATTCCGGTTGAAGCAAGCTTTATAATTGTATCGTTTGTTCTGTAACTCTTTTCCTGTTGCGACAGTGAGCTGAGCATATTTTTGCCCTTTATCAAAACAGCATAAGGAACATCAATATCATATGTCTTTTTAGCATTGTAATTGTTTGAGCCAAACCAGCCGCTGTGCTTTTCGCCAGTAATATCCGTTACAACTTTGTCAATCAAAATGCGCGCAGTATCCTCATCTTCCGAATCACTTGAAAGTGTCGTGCGCTTGTTTGCTACAATTTGTTCAACATTGTTATCTTTCTTTTGTGCGTTATTTGCCGCCGCAACCTGACCGATTGTAACCTGATCAAGAGAATCGATAGCACCGTCAAAATCAAAATCAAAATTGTAATACGATGTAAAAACATCATATACATCCGGCAATGTTTTATTTGAGCCAAGGTTGATTTTGCCGAGTATCGTGTTTCCGTTTACATTCATTTCGCCAAACGGAGACGCTGTGGTATTTGATGTTTTTGTAACAGATGTATCTGCCTCGCCGAGACTGAAATTAACTTTTTCGCTTTGACCGGAGTATTTTTTTGTTTCCGAGCCGACAACTGTTGAATCGTTGACGGTTGAAATATCGTTGTAGCTGTTTTTAACCGCGCTGAGAAGATTAATATCGATTTTCTTAACGGTTGTATCAAGCATATCTATTGAATATGACACACTTTGGTGGTCATAATCACAGGTTTTAACATCACTTGAGCCGTAAAGAATTTGTTTGCTTGTACGCATAAAATCGGCATGTTGTGCTTCACTGCCCGATTTGTAAAGCGTTCTTGTAACAGTATTTGTTACCTCGCCTGCCTCGTTTTTTACCTGATATTCATCACCGACAAGATAAACATCGTTCGGCTGACCGTTTTTGGAATTTGTCGTATCAATGTTTAGGCTGTTTGCACCCTTGCAAAGTTCAAGAATAGGTCTGGAAGAATATTTCATTCCGTTCCAATAAGTTGTCCAAACAGAATCGGCGGTTCCTGCCTCGGTAGTTACACCGTTTTTTGCACAATTGTCACATGTGATTTTATATTCTGCAGAGCCGTTTTCAACCGCAACCTCTGTTTTTGTGAAGCCCTCGCCTACTCTTCCTCTTTGGTGACAGGTCGGACAGGTGATCGTTTCGACAAGCGACCTGTTAAGACGGATTGAGTCAATATTGATTTTAACGCCGCCGTTTGAATGGATATATCCGTTAATAACGGCAACTGAAGTCGTCCATGTTGTGACAACTGCTGTTGAGTCATCGGTAATTGAAACCTCTTTTTGACAATCGGGACACGCATATGATATGTTTCCGCTTGCATCGGTTACCTCAAACTCCGCTTTTAATCCTTTTTTTCCGCAGTATGGGCATGTGAACTCTGTTTTTCCGCCCATAATGTATTTTGAAATGTATTTTGTGTCCTCTTGAAGGAATTTGAAAACGCCGTTTGTAGCATTATTGACAAAATTCAAAAATGTTTTAAGTCCGGTGTTTTCAATCGGACCGGTAATATCAAAATTCTCCGTACTGTCAAGTTCAAGGATTTGGTAATTCAGTGATTCCGGATTGCCGCCGAACTTCACTTCGCACTTGGCGGCGCTGTCAACAGTCAAATTATAAGCACCGATATCAAGAATTCTGCCGAAGAGTGCTGTCGTTTTTTTATGAGCATAAATCTCTATATACTGTGTTTCAGTGTCTGAATTGTAGAAAACAAGTGCGGCACTTTCGTCTGAATTGTCGCGAAGTTCATTAATTGCGCGCTCCTTGTTTTGCATACTGTAAACTTTGATATTTGACGAAGATGTATTATTTTTGTCAAATTTGAAATCATCAATACCGTTGCTTTCAAAATATTTTTGAATTTCGGTACAAAGATTAACATTTTCGGTATAGTTTTTAACAGGATTGTAGCTAAGCGAATCGGCACCCATGGTCGAAACGGCAAGAGTTACCGCATCCGCCGCACTTTGAAGTTTATTTTTATTGTGATATGACAGTCCCAAATCGACTACAAGAGCGGTAAATCCCAAAATGACAACAAGCAGAATAGCCACAATGACCATTGTGGCTCCGCGTTCGTCCTTTTTGAATTGCTTAATTCTGTTCATGGTATCACCTACCCGAAAATGAGTTGTAAGTTATGATTTAATTAAAAAATATCGTCTGCTTTTTTGAGTTGCTCCTCAAGCTGGTCGACAAGTTGCTTTGTTTTTTTAAGATGTATTGTATACGCTCCGATAATACGCTGAATTTCTCCGTCGTCGGCAGGCTGTGCGGCAGGTGGCTGAACAGGTGCCGATACAGGTTCGGACTGTGCCGGTGCAGAGCCGTTTTTATATTCGCTGTATTCTTTTTTTACAGCCTCGAGTTTTTCCTTAAGTTCTTTTTTGTCAACTTTAACAACCTGCAAATCGCGCATAAGATCTGCTTTTTCTTTTGTCAATGCGGCAACCGCTTTTTCGTAATTATCGTTTTCCTCGCGCAACTGAGTAACCTTTTTCATATCGCTTTTAAGGTGCGTATATTTTGTTCTGATTGTGTCGGCGGCAGCGATAGCTGTTTTTTCGTTTTCTGTTTTTTGCGCAAGTTGCTTTTTAAGCTCCGATACTTCACACGCAAGCATTTCGTTTGCGTTTTTCATATCGTCAATTTTTCTTTCGTAATTTTTAACTACATTTGCGTTCTTTTTGTTAAGTTCGCCGATAAATTCATTTACCTCTTTGGTATTATATCCTCTTGCGGATTTGCTGAAGCCGTATTCGTTTTCAAAATCCTCCGTCTCTCTTGTTTTTTCTTTTTCTCTGTTTTTGTTGAATGGTGCCACTCTTTTTGTACCTCGTATTAAAAATTTTCAAATCAGTCCGTTTCGGCAATTTGAAGTATATCTCCGCGATTTATGCCAAGCAATTTTGCGTCGCCCGCGTTAAGTTCGATAACTTTTCTGCCGGTTTTAACGGGGGGCATAACCTTGCCGGGCAAAACGCTGTCAAACACTGTCAAAACGACATTGTCCTTGCTCAGTGTAACAACATCAATCGGAAATTTCATATTAAATGTGTGAATTTCGTTACAGGGCTCTATAAGCAGAGCACTGCCTTTTTCAAGTTCTTTTCTGAACATAAGTCCTTTAAACCGTGTTATCGGATTGTTTGCAACTTCACACCTTTTGCAAATAACCTTTTTGTTTAACATCAGTTTTACATAATGTTTTTTCATAATTTTAACCTAATGATCCGGAAACATTGATTACAACCGGACCGAGAATAACTATGAACAATGCTGGGAAAATGAAAAGCATGATAGGCAATGCCATTTTGGTTGCTGCCTTATTGCCCTTTTCCCTTGCTGTTTCGCGGCGTGCATCACGCAGTTGTTTTGCCTGAACGGACATAACATTTGTAATCGGAATACCGAGAGTATTTGCCTGAACAATGGCAGAAACAAATGTTTTAAGTTCCTGAATATCCGTACAATCGGAAAGTGTATTCAACGCTTCATTTCTCGGAACGCCCATTTGCATTTGGTTGAAAACAGTTGAAAGTTCATCAATAAACGGGCCCTCCATTTTTTCAATAACTTTTGAAAGTGCACTGTCGAAACTGAGTCCCGCGCTTGTGCAAACGCTCAAAAGATCCAAAACATCGGGAAGTTGAGCTTTAATGGCCTGCTGGTGCGACGAAACTCTTGTTTTGAGAATAAATTTTGGCAAAAACATCGCAAGAACAACGCCGATAAAGATAATGAGGAATGTCATCGCCATATCTCCGCCTAAAATAAGGGCAAAGCCAATGGCAAGGATTGAAAAGATTATTGAAAAAGCAAGGCGTGCAAAATTGTAGTTTTGATAACTCGTGTGCATTCCGCTCATACGAAGCAAACGCTCGGTTTCTTTAACCTTGGCAAGCTTCTTTTCATCAACAACCTGTTCCTCTTTTTCTTTTTTCTTTTTGCTTTGATTAGCGCTAAACTCCTTGAGTTTATTAAGTATCGGTGCCAAAAAGCGTTTTGAAAAACTTTGCTCAAGCTCCTCATGCTCGATTTTAATAACATCGTCTTTTGTAATAGATTTAATCATCCGACGCTTGGCGTCATCAGCCTTGCCCGCTTTACTGAAAAGCAAAACAGTCAAAACAAATGTCAAAGCGGCAATGCTTAAAACCATAAAATTAAGTCTCATAATAAATCCAGCCTATGTAAAACAGTTTAATATTTGATGGTGGTGATTTTTTTGATTACGAGAAGACCCGTAATTTCCAATGCAATGCCGACTGCAATTGCAATTTTGCCGCCTGTTTTTGTAAACAGCGGATCAAGATAACCGGGGGTTATCATATTCAAAATAACAGTTATGACAACCGGCATAAGTCCTACGATAAGTCCGCTCATTCTGCCGGTTGCGGTTGCAGCCTTAACCTCGCGCTTAAGCTGAGCTCTTTCCTTGATGGTGTCTGAAATTGTTGTCAAAATATCGGAAAGATTGCCGCCTGTCTGTCTTTGAACCGAAATGGCAACTGCGGCAATTTTAAAGTCCTCGCTCTTAACGCGATCATAAATATTGTCGAGTGCAACATCAAGCGAATAACCCATATTTATTTCGTTTACCGCACGGCCGAATTCTTCGCTGATCGGCGGATACATATCGCGTGAAATGGTTTCCATAGCCTGCGGAAATGTAAGTCCCGAACGAAGCGAGTTTGACGCAATCATAAGAGCGTCACCGAGTTGATTTTCAAACTGAGAAGTTCGCTTGTTTTTCTTAATCTTTATGTAAAGAATCGGACCCAAAACACCGCAAAAAACAAAGACTACGGGGATGAACATATTTTGCACAAACAAAGCCAAAACGGCACCGGGAACAAATGCAACCGCAATCCAGATTGTTGCAAACTCCTCGGGTTTCATCAAAATATTTGCCGCAAGAAGTTCTTCAAACAGCGCGTCGCCGATTTTGTCAATAAAACTCTTTTTGCGCACATATGTTTCTTCATCTTTTTTCTTTTTCTTTAAGCCGTTGCGCCTCGCACGGACAAGCACATTTTCTGAGCCGATTTGAGCACCGACTATTTTACGAACTCTGCTTTCTGCATTGCGCGAATGGAGAGTTAGCTTTCTGACAACGAAGAATACTATGCAACCAATAAGCAATCCGTATGTGACGGAAAGCAAAATCATTTTAATTTGTAAACCAGTCATTATTTATCGAAACTCCGTTTTCTCTTATCTTTTCAAGTGCATTGGGAATAATTCCGGTAGCGACAAATTCGCCGACAAATTTTCCGTCAACACCGGTTTCGCCGGTATGTTCATATTTGAAAATATCCTGCATTTGAACCACATCGCCCTCCATACCGGTTACTTCGGTAACCGAAACTACCTTTCTTGTACCGTCACGCAAACGGGATTGTTGAACAATCAAATCGATAGCGGAGGCAATTTGGTCTCTGATAGCTTTTGACGGAAGTTCAACACCGCCCATCATAACCATTGTTTCAAGACGGGAAACGGCATCACGCGGTGAATTGGCGTGAGTTGTTGTAAGAGAACCGTCGTGACCGGTATTCATAGCCTGAAGCATATCAAGCGTCTCTTTTGAACGAACCTCACCGACGATAATTCTGTCGGGACGCATACGAAGGGCGTTTACTACAAGGTCGCGAATTGTAATTGCGCCCTTGCCCTCAATATTTGCCGGTCTGCTTTCAAGCGTTACCACATGCTCCTGGTGGAGTTGAACCTCGGCAGAGTCCTCAATTGTTACGATACGCTCGTCCGACGGAATGTAGGAGGACAAAACATTAAGAAGTGTTGTTTTACCCGAGCCTGTACCTCCGGATACGATGATATTAAGCTTGCCCTTTACACACGCCTCAAGAAAGTTGAGCATTTTCGGTGAAAGTGAACCCCACTCGATAAGTTGCTTTGCGGTGATTGGCGTTTTGCCGAATTTACGAATTGTAAGAACCGCACCGACAAGAGAAAGCGGCGGAATAATTACATTAACACGCGAGCCGTCGGGAAGACGGGCGTCAACCATCGGGCTTGCTTCGTCGATATGACGACCTACGGCACTTACGATACGGTCAATCGTATTCATAAGGTGTTCCTCATCTCGGAATTTAATATCCGTGAGTTTCAGTTTGCCTTTATGCTCGACATATATTTGATTCGGGCCGTTTACCATAATTTCGGAATACTCGTCGCTGTCGACAAGCTCCTGAATAGGGCCGTATCCGAGAATATCATTATACATTTCCTGCGCAAGCGGCTCTCTGTCGCCTCGCGGAACTCCGTATTTGTCGTCGCTGATTTCGTCGAGAAGAAATTTTTTCATTGCATCGGGATCAACCGATGTAACGCCGGCAGTGTTAAAATTTTCAATTACCGATGAATGCACACGCTGTTTTACATCTCTGTAAACAACATCATAATCGACCTTACCGGTCGACTGTTCAGTTTTTTCGGATTGTTTTACGGCATCATCACTTTGAATAGCCTGTTGCGGAGGTACCGATCCCTCCATCATTGATAATAATCCCATAATATATTAACCTCTGAAACAATCAGTTTTTTTCTTCCTTATCGGTAATCATAAGATTTGCGAATTTTGAAACATCTTTTGAAACAGATGAGCGCGGCGAACCGGATACGAACGGAATACCGCTGTTCATTGCCTTATTAACAACATTCCTGTCGGAAATAATGGTTGAATAGCATCTTCTTTGCATAAGATTTTCAAACTCATTGAGTTTAATAAGGCTTGATGTGTTTTTGTTAATAACAAGTTTTGCCTTGTTGTCAACCTTCATTCTGTTGAGAATGTTGAGCGTGGCCTTAAGACCCTTAAGACACGGCAAATCAAGAGTTGCGATAAGGAAAATCGTGTCGCAGTTTTGAAGAGCGGTGAGTGTCGAATCCTCAAAATTAGCACCGAGGTCAATCAAAATATACTCAAAATACGAGCGAACATTTTCAATAAGTTTGTTAATATGATTAACATTTACATAGTCGGCATATTCGGGAAGTTTCGGCGCACACAAAACAGATACGCCGCTTTCGTGCATTGCAACTGTTGAATTGATGCGCTCAATCGAAATGCCGTCCGGGTCACGCGAAAGTTCGACAATTGTGTCCTTAGGATCAATATTAAGCAAAAGATTATCGTCGCCGTGTTGCAAATCGAGGTCGATAAGCAAAACCTTTTTGCCTTGATCGGCAAGCGAAACTGCCGTATTTGCGGCAAGAGAAGAAGTGCCTACGCCGCCCTTTACGCCATAGAAACAGTAAACTTTTGAACGAACGCGCTTTGAAATGTTAAGCTGGGACATAAGCTGTTGCTCAATAGCATAAACATCTCTGATTGCGTTTGAGAAAGCCTCCGGCTCCATATTTGCTTCGAGTACTTGGCGAATACCGATTCTTGCGGCGGCATTAACAAGATTTACATTGATTTTGTCTGTTACAAGAACAATTGCCGTGCCGGTATTTTGATATTGAACGCTCTTGATAAATTCGAGAGTGTCGGCATCGATTGTTGAACTGTTTGCGGCACAAACGACAACATCCGGAACATAGCCCTCGATTCTGATTTTTGCTTCCTCTTTAAATTCGGCATAACCGACGATTGCCATATCGTCGCCGGTAATCATATTTTTTACTCTTACTTTATATTGAGTTTCGTTTGAAACAATAACAACATTGATAACATTCATAAATTAAAACCTCGTTACTTAAAATTATAAATCAACTTCGTTGTTTTGGGCTGTTGTGTCGGTATCTTGACTGTCGG
The DNA here is from genome assembly GCA_963630035.1 of Mediterraneibacter torques. GTDB lineage: Bacteria > Bacillota > Clostridia > Oscillospirales > Acutalibacteraceae > Eubacterium_R. The sequence continues at coordinate 1,250 of CAVGLE010000011.1, read as the reverse complement.
TTTTATCCTGAGTGCTGTCAACAGCTCTCGGCTTAAGAACAAGCTTATACTTGCTTCCGCCGTATTCAATGCTCATAAGTTTTTCTGCCTGAGCCTGAGTAACAAGGAAGGTAAGCGTTGAATATGAATTGATTGTTTTGCCGTCTGTTTCTGCAGTATCGTTATCCGCCTTGCTTGAAACCATAATAATTTCAAGATTTTTGAGCGGAATTTGTGTTTGAGTGCCGTTGTAAACATAAATATCTACCTTATCGCCCGGTGCGAAATAACCGTCGC
>CAVGLE010000011.1:0-964 GCA_963630035.1 Mediterraneibacter torques | reverse complement strand
CGTCCGAGCTGTCTGCCGTGATTAATTTTGATTCCGTGAGCTGTTCGCCTTTGTAGAGAGTTTGTCTCGTAATTGCGTTGTTGCAGTCAGCCGTGTTTGTCAAAGCATCGCTGAGTTTGTAATCCGAAACAATCTCTTTAGCTTCGAAATATGTATCAAAATTCTCGGTATTGATTGTTGAGTTTGCCGGAACCTCCTGCTTCGCAACATAGACGGTAACCTTGTTTGCGTCTTTATAACTGAGTTTGTCCGAAATGTCGGACGCGAACATAAATGTTGCAAATCCTGCGATAAGAGCAAATATAATCGCAATCAAATAAACCTTTTTCATAACTTAATCCCATTACCTTTCCGATGCAGACGGCAGAGCCGCACTGCTAATTAGTGAAGTGATATATTAAATCAGATTTAAAATCTGTTATATCCGAATTTAAATTTTTTAATATAAAAAATATAATGTTTGCAAAAGCAAACAGTATATAATATTAAAAATTGCAAAAACACGAATTACGGCGATGACGGCGCCTCCGTCACTGTGCCGCTTTCTATTTTATAGGTTGCCGAAGAAACAACAGTGCGGGTTTTGCTCTGTTGAATGGTTTGGAGAACAAAGGTCCAAATCGGCATATTTATTTTAACCGTTACCCTCACGCTTTCGGCTTGTTTGACATTTGACACAACATTGTTGCTTTGATCCAAAAGCTCAACGGTAACGCCGCCCGTTTCGGGCAATGTGTTCTTATTATAAATTTGTTCTTTTACAATTTCAACAGCATCGTTGACAGTTTCGTTAAAGTCCTGATCGGCGCATTCTGTGCAAATGCTTCGTGCCGCCTGACGGGCTGTATTATCGACATTGTATTGATTGTAAAACAGCCAACCAAAATCCAAAATGCCGCATAAAATCAAAAGCAATAACGGCAAAACAAGGGCAAACTCTACCATAGCCTGTCCTTCCTCGCTT
>CAVGLE010000010.1:25305-31935 GCA_963630035.1 Mediterraneibacter torques | reverse complement strand
GCCGCAAATCGCGCGCAACAGCATTGTTTTTCCACTGCCGTTTTTGCCGTGCAGACCGTATATTTTGTCATTCGTAAATTCAAAACTCACCCCATCGAGAACGGTTTGCTTTTTTAATATTTTTGTGTATTCACAAAGCTTAATTTTCATATTTTGCTCCTTGTAATTATATCACATTTTTTTATTTTTATAAATGCAAATGAAATAATCAATACGGTAATTGTCGCGACTGTCAGCAGGGGATATATAAAATTGTCGAATAATATGTCAAGGCGTGAAATGCTTGTGTAGTTTAAAATATCCGCTCTGTTGAGCTGTAAATATATATTGTCTGCGTCGCGGTATTGCGATAATTCAAAAAGTTTGTCGCCTGCCGCAAGCAGTGCAAAATATACAATGTTTGAAACGGCAAAAAACATTTTGCTTGAAAAAATTATTTCGGCAATCATTTGGCTGAGCATAAATAAATTTATTATCAAAAACGAAAAAACGCAAAATAATAAATACTTGTCCGCGTCAATCGCATTTTTGTTCAGCCTCTCGGTGATGTATATGGCGGTGCACCAAACAGCCGTTGCCGCCGTATCCCAAAGGGTGAGCCGCAATATTTCAATCAAAAGTGCCGTCTTTCTGCCTTTGAGCCGTGTTAATTTATAAATGTTGTTTGCGCCGAAAAGATTGTTTTCGCGCTCTCTTGCCGCAAGCGACAGCGATATGACAAACACAGCCAAAGCGAAATATTGACCGACTCCGCAACCGAATTTACAGCCGACAAAAAACTCCCCGTCGCCGAGTGCCGACAAAATTCCGCTGATTATGCACATAAAAAATACAATTGATATTATAATTTTATTTTTCATTTAAAATGATGTCCTTTTTACCGAAAATCAGCCTGTTTATGATATACACAGCCGCAGATACGAGGCATACCGATATAATTGTCGATATATATTGCGCCGCGTCAAATTCTCCTTGCGAAAACCAAAGCGATGCATACGCCGTTGTCAGCGACGGCATTATATTTATGTCAAAGGCGGTAAGCGAGTATAACGCAACAAAAATCAATATTTCCAAATACATATAGTATGATTTAAAATTGCATATCAGCTTTAAAAATATTGCAAAAATCCCCACAAATCCAAAAAATGCCGACAGCGCAACGATAAATGTTGCCGAAAACAAAAGCAAATTTACTCTTTTCAAAATGTCCGCCTTTGCAAAAATCAAACTCAACACAATGTTTACACAGGTGTATTCAACAGAAAATACAATTGCTTCTGCCACAGCCGTGTTCATTTCTTTTTTTATGTATTTGTCCTTGCCGTTTCGCAAAACTACTGCCTCGTTGTTTCTTTTTAATATCGAATGCAGAGAGAAAATAAATATCGCCGCCGCGATTATTCCGATTATTTCGTACGGATTGCAAATATAATCCAATACAAATTCATTGTATTTTGCGCCGGTGTCTGCCTTGCCGTATGATTCGATATTTTGTATATTCTCGATAAGCCATATTCCGCAAAGCAAAACTGTTCTTATAATATTTTCCTTTAGTTTATATTTCATTTTTTATCACCGTTTTTATATACGCCGCCGCGGTAAAAACAAAAACCGTCACACCGAAAAGCGAAAATGCGCCGATTGCCGATGAAAGCTCAACTCCCTCGCAAAACGGTTGCAATGCGTGATTGATTGTCAGCCCTCTTGACGAATAAAACATCATCCATATCGCAAAACTCAAAACATATGCCACACGGTTGTCGCCGAAAATCATCGCTATGCTTTGGCACATAATGCAAAGCATTCCGTAAATTATCAGCGCCGACAAAATATAGCATAAATATGTCAAATACGGATGCGCAAGGCTTATATTCAAAAGATTGCTTCTTTCGCTCGGCTGCCAATTTTCCATATCAAAAAAGGAAGTGTTGCCGTGCAGAAATATGCAATTGATTGCAAAATTTATCAAAAACGGTATTGCAAACATATTGAATACGGAGAAAAACGCACAGCCTGTTTTGCCTAAAAAATATTTTCTGCGCTCTGTTTTTGTAAAATAAACATTTGTCATTTTGCAACTCTTTTCAACAGCATATTTGTCTGCATAAAAAAGCATTAAATATACCGGCATTACCCAAAAAAACGCAATTCTTGTGATTACGGTTGTCTGTGCCGAAAATAACGATACCATTGCAGGGTGACTGTTGCCGAACATTCCGCTTTCGCCGGAATTTAATATCGCATAAACGCTGTCGCCTATGCTGATTGTGCATATCAAAATATATGTAAGCAAAGATTTCGGCGATTTTAAAATCTTAAAAAATTCTTGTTTAATCATTTCGATTAGTTCCCCATAAGCCGTATTTGCCGACGGCAAATACGGCTATATTAAATCAGCTTAAAATTTTTCCTGTTTCCTCGTCCCATACTCCGGTTACGGTATATGTTTTTGCAATATTATTGTTATCTCTTCCCGAAAGTAAAACGCATGTTCCACTGCCCTTGCTGTTTGCCGGATAGTAGTGGGCGCCGCTGTATTCTGTGACATTATACATTCCCGATGCGGCTGTTGAACGGTTGTCATATCTGCTCAATCTGTATGTTGTTGCGGTTAAACCTTTTCCGTCAGGGTGTGCCGATGTCGGTTCATTTGAGCCAATCATATTAACCTTCCAAGCATTCTTTGTGTTTTTTGTTGAACGCAGTTCATCTCTGTTCCAATGTGTCCATTGTTGGTGGGCTGCGATTTTAAAACTGTATGCCAAATTGTCATTGCCTGCCAAAGCTGCAAGCGGTGTTAATGTGCAAATGCAAATTATCAATGCAGTCAAAGCTGCGAATAATTGTTTTTTGGTCTTTTTAGTCATAATAATTTTACCTCTCTCTTATTCATTCACTTCGTGTTTGTTTCCGTTTTTGTCAACGGCAATCATTTTTGTGTTTTCACTGCGTTTGTCTGCTTCCACGAGGATGTTGAATTCAACCGCTTTGCCGTCAACAAGAATACTTCCCTTAACCGCGTCGAATTTTTCACCGTTTATAAGCACATATTCGCAATCATACGGCAAAAGCTCTGCCGAATAATTTTCGGTGTCTGTGCGGTCAAATGTTATATGAAGCAAATCGTTGTATGTTGTGTCGGAAAGCTTTTCTGTCGGATAAAAAAATTCTCCGCTTACCTTGTTGTCGGGTGATGTCATTGTCAGATAAACAAATCCGTCATCCTTTACTTCCATTTTTATAACGGCATTTAAACTGCCGAACGGCTTGCTTTCCCATGTCGATTTTGCCGCTTCGGTTGTTTGTGCCGCATTTTGCGTTTGCGATGCCGTTTGTGATTGTGTTGTTTTGGCGGTCGTGTCGGCTTGCGACGCGTCGCTTTTTTTGTTTACTGCCTGTGTGATAAACACAATTGCAAAAACCGCGATTACACAGCAAATAACAGCCAAAACTATTTTATTTCGTTTGTTTTGCATTTTCTTTGTCCTTTCATTCTTTATTTATTGTTTATTTCTGATATGCGTAAAGAATGTGTGTTTCACCGCCGACGGTTATTGTTGCCTTTAATCTGTATGTGCAAAGGATGTTTATGTTCCTTTTTTCTGAAAAATACAGACTTGTGCCGGTTTTTGAACTTCTCCATGTTTCAACGGTTTTATATCCCGATGATTTTTTCTTTTGCAACTCCATCGTGGCTTTGATTAAGTAAGATTTTGACGCGGAAACCTTTACTGTACAATGTGCCGTTATTCCGCTGACTGTAAGTGTAGGAATAATTGCCTTTGCATTTGAAAGTGTTTCAATCAATTCATCTTGGACAGTATTGTCCGAATCGTTTGCGTATGTCGGAATTGCGGAAAAAAGCGTTGAGCATATCATAATAATTGCGACAAAAAAGCAAGCAATGCGAGCCGGTTTGATTTCTTTATGCATTATTTCACCTCCCTTCATATATTAAATCGAGAGATGCAATCGTTTTGTGACCTAAAAAAGAGAGAAATTTTCATTTCTCTCTTTTTGCCAAATTTCATGTAGTTATTTTGTGCATTTTGCTATTTTTAACAATTCTTCTTTTGATAAGTTTCCGCCTAAATCATATGAATATTTACCGTCATTCCAAATAACGCCGTAAACATTTTTGTCGGAGCTGTATATCAAATATTTTATTCCGTTATATTCTGTTTCTTCCAACTTGTTTTCGTCGTCGCTGAAATAGATGTTTGAATTAATGTCGTTTTTCATAAAGGTAAACCAATGGTCTTCATCTTTTCTATATTCAATCAATAAGCCGTCCTCGTCACCGGATTGAGAAATTTTGTGATATCCGTTTGGTATATATTCCAAACTCGGTTCTTTGTCGATTTCTGAACTTTTACCGTCCGATACTGAATATTTTAAAAGGTCATTTGACTTCTCTACATGATACTTTTTGAAATGCGGCGTTGCTATTGCCGTTGTTGCCGCCAATGCAAGCAAAACTGCGGCTATGATAATGTATTTCAGCGTTTTGCGCGTCAGCTTGATTCGCTTTTTGCCGTCGGCAATTTGTGCTATTTCTTTAATTCGCTTTTCGTGGGAATGGCTGAATTTGATGTTTTCGTCCGCTTTTTCGTCAAACGAATTGACCCATTGCTCGTTAGCCAATGCACATGCTTTTTCAAAATCAGTCATTTTCACCCTCGCTTTCCAAAGTCTTTTTGATTTGCAGTTTCGATTTTCGTATTCTTTGGCGCACCGCGTCGTCGCTTATCCCCAAAATTGACGCAATTTCACTGCTTTTGTAGCCGTAAACATATTTCAAATAAATTATGTTTTTGTTTTCATCGCTCAAGCTGTTTATAGCCGCGGCGATAAGTGTTGTATCGTAAATGTCAAATTCGCCCTCATCGACAGCCTCTGTCGAGTATACGCTTTCATCGTCAATACAAATTTCAAAAATTTTGTGTTCCTTATTATACCTGCTTATTGCAAAGCCGCGTGCAACGGTGGCTAAATAGTTTTTTGTTCTGCCCTCGTTTGAAAAATCAAGCGCGTTCATTCGCTTGGCTATGTATAAAAAGGTGTCCTGCACGGTGTCCTCCGCCGCCTCGCGACTGCTCAATTTTTCATATGCGATTGTGTAAACAAGCCTGCAATACTTGTTGTATAAATGCGAAAACCTTGTTTTGTTTTCGTCGGAATCAATCAGTGCTAAAAATGCTATCATATATAATATCCTTATTTTTTATCGTTTTGTGACCCTAAATCGTAAAAAAGTTTAAAAAATTTTTTACGGCTTGCATTTTTCGCAGGGACTGTATCCGTTATTTATCAAATTTTCTCTGTTGCCGGTGTATGTTTTCTTGTTTTTCTCCTTCATACTTTGGGCAGAGGAGCAGGTTGTCTTGTGAAATTTCTTTGTGCTGGTGTTTACGATATATGTGCCGACGGTGCTTTGGTCGTCAAATGTGTCGCTTGACGATTGCGCCGAGCTTTCGCCGGTTTTGTAATCGATTGATATGCCGGGCTGATTGTTGTAGCAAAACACATTGTAGCAAACGCCCTTGCCGCCGTCCTCAACGCTGTATGCTTCCATCAGCACTCCGCGCGCAACAAGCTCATCGCCGACAAAAATCGGCGTAACACGATAGAGAACATGGTTGTCGGTCTCCTTGACATACTCGCCGACCTCGTTTTCAAACGGCAACATACCATCAATGTTTAAATACCTTGTGCCGGTTATCAAATTTTTTGCATTTGCGTTTTCGCCGCTGAGCTGATAGCCTATCAGGTGACAGCGGTTGTATAAATATTTTCCGTCAACATTGTTGTATTTCACCGTGTGCCAGCCTGTTGGCTTTATGCTTCCGATTGCGCCGCGCTCCTCCGTCGGCATAAGGTCTGTGCCGACGCTTGCAATGCACATTGTGCATCTGCCGTATTTGTCAAGCTCGCCGTAGCTTTCGTATGATTTTGTTGTCAGTTCGCTTTCAGTGAAATACGGCACATTGCCGTTGATTTCAACATAAGGCTTGTCATCAAATTCCGGCACGGTGCTGTAATCAAACGATTTTGTCGAACCGCTTGAAAGCGTTACTCCGACGCTTGATTGGTTTTGCGCCTGCACCGTCGATTGCGTTGCGTCGGTGCCTGTTGTGCCGCTTTCACCGCTCGGTGCGGTACATCCGGCAAATAACATTATTACCGCCGTCAAAACGGCAAACAGCCTTGTTGCGTATTTTTTCATAATTTGATTCTCCCTTTTCACAAAACGAGTTTAATTTATGATACCACAAACGGGCTGTCAGTGCAATTTTATCTTTTTGTTGCTTATATCAAAAATCAGCGACACACAGCCGATTATCATAACTACGCTCAAAAGGGAGTTGACCTGCGTGTATTTTTGCTCGACATTGCCCGAAATGTTGCTGAAAACCTCACTGCTTTGCGGCACAAAATATAAATATGCCTTCATCAGCCAATACGAGATTGCCGCCGCGGCAACGCGACCGAACAAAAAGCGCGAATATTTCACCTTCATTTTGCGTAGTGAGCCCATAAGCTGAAAATGTATGCAAAATCCGCCGAAACTCAAAAAAGCCGCACATTCGGGCAGAGCCAACAGCTTTTCGCCGCCGCAAACGCCGTTTG
>CAVGLE010000010.1:13085-25295 GCA_963630035.1 Mediterraneibacter torques | reverse complement strand
TTCTATAAGCGGTGCAAAAAAATCGTTGATTTTAAATGCCTTTGCGATTGCCGAAAACAAAATTATGTATGCACTCATATTGATTATGCTTTTTGTTGCCGTCTCTGCCGACTCGACAAGCGCGTCTGTAAAACAAAGGCTGTTTTTCATCACAGCCGAATTGGCGGGCGCTTTGCCGTTCACAAACGCCGACGCGGCACATATTATAAGCGACGATATACAATTTACGGTAAAAAATGCAACACCGATTTTTGTACTGCCGTAGCGCATTGTGCCCACGGCGGTTATCAAAAATGCTATTCCGCCGCTGAAATTAAAGCTCATTATCCGCGCCGCCGTTGCCGAATCAATCTGCCCCTGCTCGTACAAATGCTCTGTCAGTATTGCGCCTGACGGATAGCCGCCGATTGCGCCGAAAATAACAGCTGCCGAACAACATCCCGGCAGTTTCAGCAACTTTTCAAACAATTTGCCGAATATTTTTTTGAGCACATCCGCCGTCTTTGATTTTACACCTATGTTGACAAGTATCAAAATCGGCAACAGTGAGGGGATTATTATATTTTCGCAAAGACCCAGTCCGTCTGCCGCACCTGCCTTTGCCTTGCCCGACATAATCATCATATATACTGTTACAAAAACAAGAACTGTGGTTTGAGGAATACTTTTTTTCACAATATCACCGCTATATTATATGATTTTTTCTTATGCAAAATTTACCTGTAGTATGATTCTTGACAAATCTTATTTTTGTTGTATAATAGAACATATGTTCGATAAATGAATTTTTAATATGTTCTCGGAGGTGATTTGATGGAAAGAACGATTCTTCACATCGATTGCAATAAGTTTTATGCTTCGGTCGAATGTCTCTACCGTCCCGAAATACGCAATAAGCCTGTTGCCGTCGGCGGCGATGTTGAGACGCGGCACGGCATTATCCTCACAAAAAACGAAATTGCCTCAAAATACGGATTGACGGTGGGCGAGCCGCTGTGGAAAGCGCGCAAAAAGTGCCCCGATTTGATTATCGTGCCGCCGAATTATCCGCTTTATCTGCGTTTTTCAAAGCTTGCGCGTATGATTTATGCCGATTACAGCGAGTTTATAGAGCCGTTCGGGCTTGACGAAAATTGGATAGATGTCAGCGGCAGTATGCAAAGCGGCGAGGAGATTGCAAACGAAATCCGCGAGCGTGTTAAATCGGAACTCGGCATAACAGTCAGCGTGGGGGTCAGTTTTAACAAAATTTTTGCAAAACTCGGCTCCGACTACAAAAAGCCCGACGCCGTAACGGTTATAAGCAAGGATAATTTCAGGGATATTGTTTGGCCTTTGCCCTGCGGCGATTTGCTGATTGTCGGCAGAGCGACGGGCGCAAAGCTCAATTCCTACGGAATAAAAACAATCGGCGACCTTGCAAACGCCGACGAAAAATTTTTGAAAACTATTCTCGGCAAAAACGGTCAAACGCTCCGCGGTTATGCGAACGGGCTTGACACCTCACCCGTGCGCCGTGCCGACGAGGCAAGCGATGTCAAAAGCGTCGGCAATTCAACAACAACTCCGCGCGACCTTGTGGATAACGATGATGTCAAAATCGTTTTTCGCGTTTTGTGCGAAAGCGTTGCCACACGCCTGCGCGAGCAGGGGCTGAAAGGCAAAACGGTCACGATTTCGGTGCGCGATGTCAATTTAAACTCGTTCACCCGTCAGCAAAAAATGAAAGCGCACAGCGACATAAGCTCCGAAATACACGCCTGCGCTATGGCTCTGTTTTTAAACAATTATAATTGGCTTTATCCGATTCGTTCGCTCGGCGTTTCCGTCAGCGATTTTGATGTCGATTTTTGCGAGCAATACGATTTTTCGCACAGCGTCGAAAACCGCGAAAAACAGGAAAAAATCGAAACCGCCGTTGACTCACTGCGCCGCCGTTTCGGCAATTATTGTATTCAGCGCGGCTCACAGCTCAAAAAACGCGATTTGTCACACTTCAATCCGCATGACGAGCATATTATTCACCCAATCGGGTTTCATTAAATCACTTTAGGAGATGTATTATAAATGATTAATTTCAATTCAACGGATTATAACAACCCCGACAAGCATTATACCGATGTAAAGGTGCTGTTCGACAGGGAGGGGAATATCACTCCGCTTTCAATGACATATGATGACAGAGAGTTTGAGGTTGACAGAATAACCGATGTCCGCCCTGCCGCATCGCTTAAGTCAGGCGGTGCAGGAATACGCTATACCTGTTATGTCGACGGCAAAAAAACATATTTATTTCTTGAAGAAAACAAGTGGTTTTATGAATTATGCCGATAAATTGCCTTAATTATTGCAATATAATATAAGTTGTGATAAAATACATATCAATATTGTGATAACGGAGGACTCAAAATGTCTGAATACTCAAAGATGACAAAAGATCAATTATCGGCTGAATTAAATGCCGTTAAAGAAAAATACAACGAGTTTAAGGCTATGGGGCTTAAACTTGATATGTCAAGAGGTAAGCCGTCAAAGCAACAACTTGATTTGTCAATGGATATGCTCAAACCTATCGACTATGTTGAAAACGGCGTCGATATGAGAAACTACGGCATCCTTGACGGAATCCCGAGCTGTAAGCAGCTTTTTGCCGAACTTATGGGTGTTGATGCAAAAAATATCATCATCGGCCCGAGCGCAAGTCTTACTCTTATGTATGATTATATCGCACAGTGCGTTACAGAGGGCGTTCTCGGCAGCACACCGTGGTTTAAACTTGACGAGGTTAAATTCCTTTGTCCCGTTCCCGGTTATGACAGACACTTCACCATCCTTGAGCATTTCGGCATTAAAATGATTAATGTCCCGATGAATTCCGACGGCCCCGATATTGATTTCATTAATGAGCAAATCAAGGACGACTCCGTAAAAGGTATGTTTTGCGTTCCGAAATATTCAAATCCGCAGGGTATTACTTACAGTGACGGGGTTGTTGAAGCAATCGCGTCGCTCAAACCTGCCGCAAAGGATTTCAGAATCGTTTGGGATAATGCTTATTGCGTTCACGAACTCGGCGATCACGGCGATACGCTCCTTAATATTTTTGATATTCTTCCGAAATACGGCAACGAGGATATGGTTATCGAGGTTTGCTCGACATCAAAAATGACATTCCCCGGTTCGGGCGTTTCGGCTGTTATCGCCAGTGATGCAAACATTGCTCAAATCAAAAAGCGTCTTAACTGCCAAACAATCAGCTATGATAAAATGAATCAACTTCGCCATGTTAAGTTCTTTAGAAATGCCGACGGCGTTAAGGTGCATATGAAAAAGCATGCCGCAATTATGAAGCCGAAGTTTGATTTGGTTCTTGATTATTTCAATAAGGAATTGAGCGGTAATGGCATCGCAGAATGGATTGAGCCGGCAGGCGGCTATTTCATCAGCCTTGATGTTATGCCGGGTTGCGCAAAGCGCGTAGGCGAGCTTTGCAAGGAGGCAGGCGTTGTCCTCACTCCCGTAGGCGCAACATATCCGTACGGCGACGATCCGCAAAACAGCAATATTCGTATTGCTCCGTCATTCCCTCCGCTTGATGAACTTGATTTGGCAACGCAGATTCTTTGCACAAGCGTTAAGCTTGCATGCCTTGAAAAAATAATGGGTTGATAAAATGGAAATCGGTGCTTCAACCTCCTGCTTTTATCCGCTTGAAACGGAAAAGGCACTCGACAAGGTAATATCTCTCGGCTTTAAAACGGCAGAGGTGTTTTTTAATTCACCGTGCGAGCTTGAAGAATCTTTTGTAAAGCAAATGCGCAAAAATGCCGATTCGGGCGAAACAAAAATTGTGTCAATTCACCCGTTTTCATCAAATCTCGAAAATAATTGCATTTTCGGCGAATATCAGCGCAGATATGACGATTTTATCGGTATGTACCAAAAACATTTTCACGCCGCAGCGCTGCTCGGTGCAGATATTGCCGTTATTCACGGTGCTCTTGCCAAGCAAAAGCGACCGCTCCCCGAGGAACATTATTTTGAGCGTTTTGCCTCTCTTATTGAGGTGGGCAGGCGCGAGGGTGTCAGAGTCTGTCAGGAAAATGTGGTCAATTTCCGCTCGCAGAATATTGAATTTTTAAAGCGAATGAAAAAATATCTCGGTGATGATTTTCATCTTGTGTTCGATATTAAGCAGTCAATACGCTCGGGTTACAATCCGTTTGACTTTTTTGACGAAATGAAGGACGATATTGTTCATCTTCATCTAAGCGATAATTCGCCGCAAAAGGACTGTATGCCGCTCGGTAGGGGAACATTCGATTTTAAAAGGCTTATCAACGCACTTGACGGTGAAAATTACAACGGCAGTGCGGTGATAGAAATTTATTCGCTCGGCTACAATGTCGAAAGCGAGCTTGCATTCGGCAAGCGATATTTTGAAAATTTATAAAAAACGGCGAAAATAATTGGCTTGATTATTTTCGCTTTCTTGCTTTTAGAGGTGATATAATGGCTTTAAAGCTTGATAACAAGAAAAAGGGCATAATTTGCATTTTGATTTCGGCGTTCTTCTTCAGCGGAATGAGCTCGTTTATCAATTTGTCCGGCGATGTGCCGATTGTGCAAAAGGTTTTTTTCAGAAATCTTGTTGCGTTCTTTCTCGCTTCGGCAACGCTTATAAAAAATCACGAGCCGTTTAAGCCGAAAAAGGGTTGTCTGCCGTATCATATTTTGCGCTCGACTGCGGGATTGCTCGGCGTTTTCGGCAATTTCTATGCCACAACGCATATGACTCACACACCCGACGCGGCAATGCTCAATAAAATGTCGCCGTTTTTCACTCTGATTTTTTCTGCGATTTTCTTAAAGGAAAAAGTAAAATTTCGTCAGGCTGTCGCAATTTTTATCGCATTTTTGGGCGCACTTTTTGTAATTAAGCCGTCGTTTGCAAATGCCGAACTTTTGCCGTCAATCGCAGGCTTTATCGGCGGAATGTGTGCCGGCGGTGCATATACTTGCGTTCGCCATATGGGCAACAATGGCGAAAACGGCAGATTTACCGTGTTCTTTTTTTCGGCATTTTCCGTTGTCGTTACTGCTCCTTATTTGATTTTTAATTATCATCATATGTCGTGGTATCAATTCTTCTGCCTTATTATGGTCGGCATTTGCGCCGCAGGCGGTCAGTTCGGTATTACAGCCGCATACACATTTGCCCCGAGCAGAGAAATTTCGGTATATGATTATTCAAATATCATTTTTACGGCTATCGAGGGCTATTTGTTCCTCGGTCAGGGCTTTCCCGACACGCTTTCGCTCATCGGTTACGCAATTATTTGCGCCATGGCAATTTGGATGTTTATTTATAACAACCGCTCTGCAAAGACACAGGAACAATCGTAACTTCGCTATGTCCACTGCTCACTATATATTGTGATATGTAAGGGGTACTTGCAATTTTCTATATGTTGTGCTATAATAACTTCATTCGTAGGTATTTCAATGTTTTAAAAAAGTGCGAATCAATATTTTGTGTTGTAATATTGTCATATATATTGACTTCACATTTTTGACAGCCACTAAGGAGGAATTTTTATGAAATGTCCGTTTTGCGGTTATACCGACAGTAAGGTTATCGATTCACGCCCGACAGACGAAAACGAGCGTATCCGCCGCAGGAGAGAGTGTATACAGTGCGGCAAGCGTTTCACTACCTATGAAATTATCGAAGATGTCCCGATTATCGTTATTAAAAAGGATAAATCGCGCGAGGTTTTCGACAGAAATAAAATATTAAAGGGTATGCTTCGTGCGTGCGAAAAAAGGCATGTTACCGTTGCCGACCTTGAAACAAAAATTTCCGAAATTGAAGCGGCGCTTCAGTCCTCGGTCGACAGAGAGGTTACCTCTGCAAAAATCGGCGAGCTTATTATGGAAAAGCTCAAGGAGATTGACGAGGTTGCGTATGTTCGCTTTGCCTCTGTTTATAAGGAGTTTGACAGTGCCGAGTCTTTCCGTGACGAGCTTGCAAAGCTCAGTGATAAGGAAAAACAGCAATAATATACAAAAAATCCTAATGCATTAGCTACGGAGCAATAAGACAATTTTTTAGGAATTATGGTGTAGTCCCGATAATGGGGCTACACCTTTTCTTTTTTGTTTAAACGGCTTTTTCGCATTATTCTGTTTTATTCTTTCCGTTGTATAATGAGCTGTTATCAGCGCAAACTGTTTTACGGATGTCTATATTGCCCGTGCTTTTTTGTGTTTTTGCCGTATTGAATAGCAAATTTAGGACAGTGATGCAGGCAGGACAGACACATTACGCATTGCTTCTTAACCCATTCCGGCTTACGGCCTTTGATTTGAATGGCTGAAACCGGGCAGTTTTTGGCACAAAGTCCACACCCGATGCAGGTATCTTCAACTGAAAAATGCTTCGTTTTACGCATTGAATCATATTCAAGACTATGCCCTATCTTTGCAATCGGATAAGGCAGTTTGTTTTTCATAAAATCACCAACGGCAAAATCTTTTATTTGTTTGATAATATAGTCAATTTCAGATTCGGCGTTATTATTTATTTGCCGAACTTTTTCTTTATTACTTAAATCAAAAATCGGAGTCCAAGTGTCCGGCATTTTCACACTGAATTTTGCTGACAACAGCAAGCCTTTGGGAGCAAGAATATTATCTGTAAATTTTCCTGTCTGTCCCGGAGTTGTTCCGTAAGTTGCAATGAAATATATGTAGTCCGGTTTGCGGCTTAAATCAAGTTGTTGTAAACACTCGGTTATGATAATCGGCAATCCCCAAGAGTATGTCGGGCTTACTATACCGAGTGTTTTGCATTTTTCATTAAACGAGAAAATTTGTTTTTTATGGCAATCTGTAACAGAAACGACAATGTCGCCTGTTTCAGTCGCAATTCTTTTGGCAATATATTCACTATTTCCGGTTGCCGAAAAATATAAAATCATAATCTGCCTCCTTATTCAAGATTTGCGAATTTAACAAGAAGTGTATGCGGAACAAGTTTTGCAAGCAATCGGTAGCATTTATAAAATGCTCCGGTAGTGTAAACGGCTCTGCCTTTTTTTGCTGCTTTCAGCGATTTCAGAGCGGCGGTCTTTGGGTCAATTACAGGTAAGCGGCTTTGACCTTTTGTAATGTCGGGTTTCGTCATTTCCGTATGCATAAACCCCGGACACACAGCACATACATTTATGTGTCTGTCTTTCAGTTCCTCACGCAGTCCGAGGCAAAAAGCGGATACATAGGATTTTGATGCACAATAAACGATTAAGTTTGTATTCGGAACAAATGCAGAAGTTGAGGATACTTCCAAAATTGTACCTCCGTCTATGATATATGGCAGACATACTTTTGTTACCGCCGTTGCTCCTTTGCAGTTCAGGTCTATGATTTTCAGCATACTTTCAAGCTCCATATCCTCAAAAGCTGAACCGATTGATATACCGGCATCATTTATTAAAACCTCTATCTGTGGATTATTGACTTTTAATTTGTCTCCCAATATTTTGAAATTGCTCATATCAGCCATATCCATAGGAACAATTACTGTGTGTTTATCAGGATATTTTTTTGCAACCTTTTTCAATCGTTCTTCACGGCGGGCAATCAGCCACAGCTCATCTATTTCAGGAAATAATTTTGTGACGGCGTCAATATAGCAGACACCGAGTCCGGAGGACGCTCCGGTTATAACTGCAATACTCATAAAAGCACTCTCCTTTACACAAGTGAATAAAATTAGACACTTGCAAAAATCTTAAGTTCATACTATACTGTAGTCGACAACAAAACAAGTGACAAATCAAGCCATCTGTTTAAAGTTGGACAAATATTGAGTTTTGCAAAAGAGGACAGTTATGAAATACGATATTACGAAGCCATTAACAAAAGGAGCAAAGCGAACATTGGAGACATTCAGCAGGGAAATGTTTATGCTTTTATCCGAGAAATCTTTTGAAGAAATCACTGTCGGACAGTTATGCGAAACGGCACAATATCCCCGTGCAACATTTTATAATTACTTTGATGATAAATATGATTTGCTTGGCTACTGTTGGCAGACACTTGCTGAGCAGGTAGGATTCAGTGATTATCATCACGCCGAAGAAAATGAAATGTTGTACCTTTATTTTGACAGAATTTATGATTTTACAATGCAAAATGAAGATGTCATACACAAGATTCTCTTGCATAACAGCGAGGTTGGATATATGTTTTCAAGTTTCAGAAATTTTTTGAATAACAAAATGCGTTGTATATTTAAAATCTGTCCGGAAGCAATTCAAAAAGACATTCCTAACGAACTGCTTGCAGACCATTACAGCAATACATTGTTTCTTGTATGGCAGTGGGCAACAATAAAAAAATCCGACTGCACGAAGGAACAGGCTCATAAATATCTTCGTTTATTAATCGCTGATTTGTGAGTTTCTCAGCATATTATCGGTGCGATGAGGATTGAAATAATTATGAAAAAAACGAGTGAAAGGGCTTATCTTTTCACTCATTTTAATTTATGTCTTTAGATATTGCCTGCGCTTCTGAATGTATTTCTTTTGGCTCTCTTGTTCTTATGCAAGAAATAAGATAATCGCCTTGCTGTTCATATTGCGCATTAACAGTCGGCTTTCTCGTATTTGTTGTAATCATATTGCAACGCGATTTTTGAGCAGATTACGAATGTGCGAATTTTCTAAAAACAAAAAAGGCTCTGACCTTTTAAAGTCAAAGCCTCATTTTTCCATTGAATGCCTCGGTTCTGTTAAGTTTTATCATACTGCCCTATAAAACTTCAGCATTGCATCGGGATTTTTATGTGTTCTGTTTATTTTTTAATTCGTTGATTGACTGTTTTAAATTCGCCTTTTCTGACTGCTTGCGCAGTGTTTGCAATGTCCTTGTCAAGGTCGGCAAAAATTCCTTTAACCGTGTTTTGCGTCGGCTTGTCGATTTTGTCGTGTGCGTTCACAAGCCCTTTGACAGCGGCAATCACATTGTCCTTTACATCAAGCAAACCAACCTGCCCCGTGCCGTCAAGGTCAGCGGTCAGCGCACGGTCAAGAGCCGCCTTTTGCTCTTCATCAAGTCCGTCAACGAGTCTGTACATCATCAAATCGTTGAACTTGCCCATATCGGTTAAACTGCTTTCACGCTTGATTTTGTCACCGTTTATTTGCCAGGTTGACAAATCGTGCTCAAGCAGACCGGTTATTCTTTTGCTTTTGATAACCTCATAATCGTCATCGTGGCAAAGAAGCATGCCGATAAATGATGATTGCGGCACAAAATGCTTGTATTTCGGAAGCATTTCCTTATAATTTTCCGTTTCAATAAACGAATAGTCACCAAAGCCCGGCCCATCGTTGTTATATATGCATTTTATTCTGTTTCGCACTTCTTTTTTGCAAAACAGCGCGCTGTATTGCGCCACATATCCGCCCTTTGAGTGACCGCAAACGATTATGTCGCCGTCAAATTTTTGAGCCGCATGCTCAAGGTAATCCGTTGCAAGCTTTTGTGACGGGATATTGTCCTGAGTAAGAATGTCAAAATCCTCTTTCCAGCCGCGCAAGGAATCGTCCGTTCCTCTGAAAACCACAACAACAGTGCCGTCGGGAAGTAAAAATGTGCAAGCGTTGAACTGCACATCGGGCTTTTTCTTAAACACATTGGTGCACGCAACAAGTTTCATTTCCTTGTATCTTTTGTAATTTGTCATCAGCATCATTTGCTCGCTTATGTTTTTGAGCAAAATCAAACCGACGGGCTTGTGCTTGTTTCCCCGTAGGGCAAAAAGCCTGTCGCTTGCGTATGTGAACGGCGTCGGCATATCGTCAAAGCTGTCCGACACGATTTTTTCATACGGCATATAAAACACATTGCAAAGCACAATGTTGTCAACCTCGTTAAACGGCTTGTCGCAAAACGAAATGTTGCCGTATTTTTTTATATATGTGTTTATATTAGGCATAGCGGCTCCTCGATTCAGTCAGATTGTTAATTTATTATAAATTATTTTTGCATATTTTGTCAATAACGCACAATACTTTTGACACTCATTGTATAAAATTTGCTTCCTTTCATTGACTTTATAATCAGTATATGTTATCTTTAAATATAGATTTTACTTTAACGCTTTGCAGTGCTGTAATGCGTTAAAAAATGAAAGAGGGGGCATTTTGATGCCGGTTACAGATTTACTTGAAAGAAATGCAAATTTATATCCCGACGAGGTGGCACTTGTCGAGCTTAATCCGGAAGAAAAGGATAAGCGCCGAATGACATGGAAAGAGTACGACCTGATTGAATCAAGCCGCTACGAACCTTACAGGCGCGAGATTACATGGAGCGTGTTTGACGAAAAGGCAAACCGCTTTGCGAATATGCTCATAGGCAGGGGAATCAAAAAGGGCGACAAGGTTGCTGTTTTGATGTATAACTGCCTTGAATGGTTGCCGATTTATTTCGGAATCTTGAAAACCGGCGCAATTGCCGTTCCGTTTAATTTCAGATATGATGCAGAAGAAATTCTTTATTGTGCCGAACTTGCCGAAACGGATATGATTGTTTTCGGCAGGGAATTTATCGGCAGAATTGAGGCAAACGCATACAAACTCAGTCAAGGCAGGCTCCTTATCTATGTGGGCGACAATTGCCCCGATTTTGCGGAAAGCTATCGCGAGCTTGTTGCCGATTGCTCAAGCCAGGCTCCCGATGTAAAAATTACCGATGACGATTACGGCGCAATCTATTTTTCGTCGGGCACAACAGGTTTTCCAAAAGCTATTTTACATAAGCATCAAAGCCTGTCACAGGCAGCAGAGATGGAGATGATTCATCACAGCATTACGCGTGACGATACATTCCTTTGTATTCCGCCGCTTTATCACACAGGCGCAAAATTTCACTGGATGGGCAGTCTGTGTGCAGGCAGTAAGGCTGTGCTTTTGAAGGGCACAAAGCCCAAAACAATACTCGAGGCAATTTCAAACGAGCATTGCACAATCGTTTGGCTTCTTGTTCCGTGGGCACAGGATATTCTCGACGCTATCGACAGCGGCGAGGTTAATCTCGATGATTACGAACTCTCACAGTGGCGATTGATGCATATCGGCGCTCAACCCGTTCCGCCGTCGCTCATCAAGCGTTGGCTCGAGGTGTTCCCGAATCATGATTACGACACAAATTACGGCCTTTCCGAGTCAACAGGTCCCGGCTGTGTTCATCTCGGCGTCGGTAATGTACATAAAGTCGGCGCAATAGGCATTCCCGGCTATCGTTGGCAGTGCAAAATTGTTGATGAAAACGGAAACGAGGTTAAGCAGGGTGATGTCGGCGAACTTTGCGTAAAGGGTCCCGGTGTTATGACATGCTACTATAATAACCCCGAAGCAACAGCCGAAGTTTTGCACGACGGCTGGCTTTACACAGGCGATATGGCAATGCAGGATGAGGACGGATTTTATTTCCTCGTTGACCGCAAAAAAGATGTTATCGTTTGCGGCGGCGAAAATGTTTATCCCGTTCAGATAGAAGATTTTATGCGCAGATACGATAAAATTAAGGATGTTGCCGTTATCGGTCTGCCGGACAAAAGACTCGGCGAAATTACCGCCGCAGTTGTCGAAATTAAGGACAATTTGACATGCACTGAAGACGAACTTAACGAATTTTGCTTCGGACTTCCGCGATATAAGCGCCCCCGCAAAATTATATTCGATGAAATTCCGCGTAATGCAACAGGCAAAATTGAAAAGCCTGTGCTTCGTAAGCGTTACGGCGCAGACAAGCTCGTTGCGCAGGAAAACAATTCTTGATTTAATTAATGCACAATAAAATTATGGAAAAGTTTTTTAATTATATTGATTCCTCCTTGCCCGATAATCCGCAGGATAAAAATATGTATAAATACAAGCGCGCTCTCATTGATGAAATGGAGAGCCGTACCGGCGAACTTGAGCACCGCGGCTTAACGGATGAAAATGTTGTTGCAGACCTTGTGATAAGCGAGCATCCGGATTTAAAGGAGGACTATAACCGTTATCTTTCGGATTTGAATACAAAGGGCAAACGCCGCCGTTTTATAATATCAAACATTGTAGGTTCAATTGCTTATATTCTTGCAATTGTTGTTTTGTATTTGCTTTTCAGCAAAAGCACTCATTTGTGGAG
>CAVGLE010000010.1:0-13075 GCA_963630035.1 Mediterraneibacter torques | reverse complement strand
CTCCTTTGTGGAGTATGACTTGGGCGTTTCTCGTTGACGGCATTTTGCTCTGGCTCGTTTATTTGCTTGCAATCGGCGTTCGTTCGTTTTCAAAAAAGAAAAGGGCGTTTCACATCATTGCACGAATTTGTTTGTTTGCGGCTGTTATGCTTTTATCGGTTGCGCTTTTGCTGTTGTTTGTCGCAGTAATTAATCCGCCGCATTCTTGGCTTGCCGTGATCGGCGGAGTTGCCGCGGCATTTGTTGCCGACGGATTGTATGCCGCATTTACAAAGCAGAGCCTTGCCGTTGTTAATTGGCTTGTTTATTTGCCGATTATTGCGGCTATGGTGTATATAATTCTTTGCGCCTGCTCCGTCTTTTCATGGACTGTGGGCTGGGTTATCATTCCGGCGGCGCTCGTTGTCGATATGATAATTGCCGCCGAGGCGGTGCGCAGAAATGCAAAAATCAAAGAGGAGGTAATTGACTCATGGAACGAAAGTTGAATGCCGAACTGTGGGACAAAATGCATTACCTTTTCAGAGATTATAACGACCGTATGGTTCACGCCGAGCTTCGCTATGATTTTGAGATTGATATCGATGTTCTCAAAACCGTTGTGCTTTGTTTTTTTGAAAAATCGCCCGTGTTCCATTCGTCGTTTAAGGATAATCACATCAGCCCCTGTTGGATTGTAAAGGATTACAATATCGACGAGGTTGTTTTCTCCTATCGTGTGGAGGAAAACGAGCTTGACGAAAAAATCAATTCGTTTCTTACACGCTCAATCGCTACGGATTCAAATGTTCAAATGCAAATTGCCGTTTTTTATCACGGCAAAAAATCCGTCTTGTGCATTATAGAAAATCATATGTGTATGGACGGCGGCGATTTTAAGTATTTTCTAAAGGCACTTTGCAAAAATTATAACGCCTATGCAGAAAATAAAATCAGCCCGATTGATTTTAAAACAGGCTCAAGGTCATATACGCGCGTTTATGAGGATTTCACTGCGGCGGAGAAAAAACTTGCAAAAAATCTTTATAAAAACATCAATACCCCCGACGAGCACGGCTTTCCGTTTACTCCAGACAATATCCGGGATAAATCATTTATCGCTCGCCGCAAATTGCCGCCCGATATGCTTGATAAAATCCGCGCAGCAGGCAAAAAATACGGCGCAACGGTCAACGATATGCTCCTTACCTCGTATTTCTTCAGCCTTTACGAGCTTGCACGGTATGACGAAAACGACAGTTGTTCGATTTCCTGCGCAATTGATTTGCGCCGTCATATAAAAGACACAAGTCACAGCGGCGTAACAAACCATACGGCGTGGATGCAGTGCCGGGTTCCTAAGCGCGGCAAGGATATTTTTGAAACGCTTGCCTATGTCATTCAATCGTCCAATCAGTTTAAAAATGACAGATTTATGGGACTTCACGGCTTGCCGTTGCTTTCTCTCGGCTATAAAATTATGCCTTATGCCGCATCGGAGGAAATAATCAAAATCGGCTATGCAAATCCGCTTTTGGCTATGAGTAATATCGGCGTTATGGAGGTTGAAAAACTCGCACTCAGCGGTCACGAACCGTATGATGTTTTTTCAACCGGGGCTGTTAAATACAAGCCTTTTGCACTTCTCACCGTCACCACGGCGCGAAAAGTCATCACTCTTTCAATGTGCGTTCGCGGCAATAAGCAAGATGAAAAAATCGTCAATTGGTTTTTTTCCATTATGGAGAAAAATTTAAAACTGCTTTGCGGCGAATAATAACAGTAAAAGCACCCAATCGGACTAAATCCGCATCGGGTGCTTTGTGTTTTAAACAATATTTTATTTAAAATCGTATTTTTCCATTGTTTCGTTGTTTCTGTATTCATGCTTTTCGTAGTATCCGACTAAATTGTCGCCGTCATCTCGCAGAGCAACCATATATACATCCATATTTTCTTTTGAGTTGAATGAAGTGTAAATAATGTTGTTCTTTTTGTCTGCAGCAAACCATTCGACAACCTTTTCAATCATTTCGTTTGATTTCGTGTTGTGGCATTTTAAAAGGCTTTTACCTACAAGTTTACTGCCGCCGTGCTTTGCATATCTTGCCGTTGCGGCAGGGTTCATATAGATTATTTCGTGCTCAAGGTTGCACAAAACAACCGCCGCCGTGTCCTGCTCAAGCACGCTTTTGAAATATACGCTTAAATCCATTTTTGTTCTCCGCCGATTTAATATTTATACGGTCCGTGTATCGTGGAATTGAATTTGTCAATTACAACCTGGTATCTGTTGTAGGCGTTTTTGATGCTGTCATCCCACGAAATATAAATGTCATTCTGTGCATTTTGACCTACTCTGCCCAAAAGGTCTTTGTTGTCAATAATTTTGTCGATTGATGTCGCAACGCTGTGTGCCGTTTCAAGGCACAAAAATCCCGTTTCGCAATCGGTTATGCCCTCTGCCGCGCAACTACCCTCAACAAGCAACGACGGTGTTGATGATGCCGCCGCCTCACGCACTACAAGGCCGTTTGTGTCAAACATTGACGGAAATACAAGTAAATCCGCCGTGCTGTAATATATTTGAAGTTCACTTCTGTCAAACAGTTGACCGGTGTATATTACCTTGTCGTTCAAATTTAGCTTTGCCGTGTATTTTTTTATTGCACCCTCGTCGGGACCCATACCGATCATAAGAAGTCTGAAATCTCTGCTGCGCTCTTTTAGTATTTTGCAAGCGTCGAGAATGATTTTGATGTTTTTGTACCACATCATTCTGCCTACAAATATTAATACGGGAATTCCGTCGGGAATATTGTGCTTTCTGCGAATCATTGCGCGTCCGTCATAGGTGATGCTCACTTTCGGCAAATCGCATCCGTTCGGCATTACGATATAGTCACCCTGATATCCGACTTTTCGCAGCGATTCCGCCGTGCCGTTACTTGTTACCCAAACCTCGTCGGCACTTTTGATGTTGTTGAGCAAAAAGCCGTACGCTCTGTGCTTAACTGCAAGGCTCGGTATTCTTGCCTCAAAATCGTATTCGTATTTTGTGTGATATGTCAGCACCATGGGAATACGCTTTATTCTGTTTATTCTTCTGAAGAAATAACTTGTTGCGATGGGGCAGTGCGAATGCAAAATATCAAAGTTTTTGTCAATTATGTCAAGCGCAAGTTGCTTTTTAAACGGCCATCCTACCGGGTATCCCTCGCCAAATGTGAAAAGGCTTGTGTATCTGTATATCTCGTACGGATATTTGTAATCCTCCTGGTTCGGATTTTTCGGAGTTACGATTACAGCCTCGCCGAGTTTTTCGTTTATAATATCTGCATAGCATTTGGCAACCGTGCTTATTCCGTCTATTGTCGGCGGAAATGCCTCGGTTCCTACGGCAACCTTTATTTTGTTTTCCATTACATTCCTCCGGTTAAAGAAATTAACTTATTATATCATACCGTGTTGTGTTTGTAAAATAAATAAATTCTTAATAATTTCCAAAATCATTCTTGATAATGCTTTTGTTTTATTATATAATAAAGGCTGAATAATTTTGCATAGGAGAAAAACTATGGCTGAAAAATATTCGGTTACTCTTGAAAAAATAATCAAGAATCATAATCTCGAAGTTATCTATGTTCCGAAGCCTACCGAGGAAATTCTTATTACAACAAGTGAGGTAAACCGACCCGGTATTGTCCTTACGGGATATACCGACTATTTTGACCCGTTGAGAATACAAATACTCGGTTGGACCGAATTCGGCTTTCTGCTCAGTATGAGCGAAGAGGAGCAGCAAAAAGCACTTGCCTATTGGCTTGAACTTAAGCCTGCCGCCGCAGTGGTCACAAGAGGACTTGATATTCCCGAAAACTTCAAAAAAGCGTGTGAAAAATACGAGGTACCTCTTTTAAGAACAAAGGAGGAAACATCACCGTTCCTTGCGGCATTGATTAATTTTCTCAATCGCGAACTTGCTGCGCGTATCACACGCCACGGTGTTCTTGTTGAGGTTTACGGCGAAGGAATATTGATTGTCGGCGAAAGCGGTGCCGGTAAATCCGAAACTGCTATCGAACTTATTAAGCGCGGCCACCGTTTGATTGCAGATGACGCCGTTGAACTTCGCAAAGTGTCCGAGCGAACAATTGAAGGCTCCTCACCGAGTAATATTCGCCATTTTATCGAACTTCGCGGTATCGGCATTATCAATGCGCGCCGTATTTTCGGTATGGGTGCAGTTAAACCTAAGGAAAAAATTGATATGGTTATCCAACTCGAGGAGTGGGATCCGACAAAGGCTTATGACAGGCTCGGTCTTGATAATGAGTATACAAGAATACTTGATGTTAAGATTCCTGTTGTTATTGTCCCGGTTACTCCCGGCCGTAACCTTGCGGTTATTGTTGAAACGGCGGCTATGAATAACCGTCAAAAGAAAATGGGCTACAACGGAGCCAAGGAACTTATGCATTCGCTCGGTATGGAGGATATTGAGCCTACCGACAAAGAACTTGAAATATGGAAAAATTCGTAATTACCTTGCGGATTTGATAAAGAAAAAGGGGTATAGCTATGTTTACTATCGGTATTGATTTGGGCGGAACTAATATTGTTGCCGCCGTTGTTGACGAAAAATATAATATTATTGCAAAAGCAAAAACACCGACTGCCGTTCCGCGCAGTGCAGAACTTATTTTTGACGATATTGCAAAGGTTTGTAAGGAATCTGTCGAAAAGGCAGGTCTTACAATGGATGATATTTCATCCATCGGTCTCGGTACACCGGGTACCGTTAATTCGGACGGTGTTATTGAATTTGCCAACAACCTTAATTTTGACAATGTCCCCGCAAAGGATATGATTATTGAAAGACTCGGCGACAAGCCTGTTTATGTTGCAAATGACGCTAACTGTGCGGCTCTCGGCGAGGCTTATGCCGGTTGCGGCAACGGCGCCAAAAATTTTATTGCCGTTACACTCGGCACAGGCGTAGGTTCGGGTGTTATAGTTGACGGTAAGATTGTAACCGGTGTCAACAATGCCGGCGGTGAATGCGGACATATGGTCATCGTCGTTGACGGCGAGGCGTGCACATGCGGCAGACACGGCTGTTGGGAGGCATATGCGTCCGCGACGGCTCTTATCAATCAAACAAAAAAAGCCATGGAGCAATATCCCGATTCCGTTATGCATCAACTTGCAGAGGCAGAGGGCAAGGTTTCCGGCAAAACAGCGTTTGACGCAATGCGCAGAGGCGATATTGCAGGTATCAAGGTTGTTGACCAGTATATTAAATATGTTGCTTGCGGCATTATTAATCTTGTAAACGCACTTCAGCCGGAGATTATATGCGTAGGCGGCGGTATCTGCAATGAGGGCGAAACATTGCTCCGCCCGCTCAGAAGATATATTGAGGCTGAGCGTTACAGCGTTTATTCTAAAATTCAAACAAAAATTCTAAAAGCCGAATTGGGTAACGATGCCGGTATAATCGGTGCCGCAATTCTCGGCATTGCAGAATAATTCGGTGATATATTGAAAGATTTAGTCAAATTTTTAGAAAATTCAAATATAAAATATCTTGAAAATGAGCCTATGAGCAATCATACCACATTTAAAATCGGCGGCAACGCCGCGGTGGCAGTCCTCCCCAAAAGCGAGGACGAGATTGCTTCGGTTATAAAAGAATGTAACCGCCTCGGAGTTAGGTATATGACAGTCGGCAACGGCTCAAATCTCCTCGTTTCGGACGATGGGATTGACGCTTGTGTTATTTTGCTCGGCAAAGATTTTTCGCTTGTTACTTTGATTGACGGCGATACGATTTTTGCCCAAGCCGGTGCGTCGCTTACAAAGGTGTGCCGCACGGCTCTTGAAAACAGCTTAACAGGGCTTGAGTTTGCATACGGCATTCCCGGTTCGTGCGGCGGCGGTGCGTTTATGAACGCAGGTGCCTACGGCGGCGAGTTTAAGGATGCTCTCGTCAAATGCGACCATATTGACAAAAACGGCGAAAAAGGTACGCTTTGCGGCGACGGTTTAAAGCTGTCGTACCGTCATTCGGCTTATTATGACAACGGATGTACAATAACCGGCGTTTATTTTAAATTGCAAAAAGGCAAGCCTGAAGAAATCAAGGCAAAAATGCAGGATTTGATGGGCAGAAGAAAAAGCAAACAGCCGCTTGAATTTGCGTCGGCAGGTTCAACCTTCAAACGCCCCGAGGGGTATTTTGCCGGTGCGCTCATTGAAGAGTGCAACCTTAAAGGTGCAACTGTCGGCGGTGCTCAAGTCAGTACAAAACACGCAGGCTTTGTTATCAACACCGGCGGCGCAACATGCAACGATGTGCTTGCACTTTGTAAGCAGGTTTCTGACACTGTTTATGAAGAAAAGGGCGTTCGCCTTGAAATGGAAGTCAGAGTTACAAAATAATTCATTCGGCACGGTGATTTTCGGAGAATATTATGAAAGATGTAGTTTTTTTAACAGGCGTATCGGGAGCGGGCAAATCTACCGCTATGAGCTTTATGGAGGATATCGGCTATTATTGCATTGATAATATGCCTGCTGAGCTTATTTCAACATTTATGAACTTGATGGATAAGTCGGATAAATACAACAAAATAGCAATTGTTACCGATGTTCGCTCAAAAGGCGTTTTCAATGCGTTCGGCGATGTTGTGGATAAACTTAAGTACGATAACGACAATGTTAAAATTATCTATCTTGATATTAAAAATCATGTTGCACTCAAAAGATATAAGCTTACACGCAGAAAACATCCGTTTGCCGATAAATTTTCAGGCAGTATCGAGGATGCGCTCAATTACGAAAAGGAGGTTTTGGCTCCTGTTCGTCTCAGGGCGGATTATGTTATAGACACCTCCGATTTAACTTCAAACCAGCTTCGCAATCGCCTCACACAAATTCTTTTGGGCGATGATAAAGAGGTTATGAATATCAATATCGTCTCTTTCGGATTTAAACACGGAATTCCGAATGATGCCGATTTTGTTCTTGATGTCCGTTGTCTTCCAAATCCATATTGGGTAGAGTCTATGCGCGAAAAGACAGGTCTCGACCAAGAAGTTTATGACTATGTTTTCAGTTTTGACGATGCAAAAACATTGCTTGACAAAACAATATCATTGCTCGACTTTTTAAATCCTCTTTATATCAAGGAGGGCAAAAGCCAAATTGTTATCGCAATCGGCTGTACGGGCGGCAATCATCGCTCCGTCGCAATTGCCGAGGCACTCAAAAAACACTTTATAAGGCATTGGGACAATGTGTCGGTTAATCACCGCGATATTAACAGAAAATAATTATAGGCAGATAATATAAAATGTCATTTTCATCAAATGTAAAAAATGAACTTGTTAAAACAGAATACGAAAATATTTGCTGCAAAAAGAGCCTGCTTTACGGTATGGCTCTTTTTGCTAAATCATTTTCGGCACGCAATATAACTTTTCAAACAGAAAACGAAAGTGCTGCACGGCTTTTTAAAAGTCTTTTGATTGAATTGCGAAATACGGACTGTAAAATTGAAATTTCGCCGTCCGGAAAAACATACACAATCTCGCTCGGCAGAAATGATTCGGCAAAACTTTTTTCCTATTTTTCGCACTCGCCGCAGGAAACAAGCTTAAAACTTAACACTTCAAATTTTTCCTGCCCTCATTGCCAAAACGCATTTTTGGCGGGCGCATTTTTGAGTTGCGGCACAATTCTTACACCCGAAAAGGGCTATCATCTCGAATTTGTGGTGCCGTTTTTAAACCTTTCAAAAAGTTTTGTTACCCTTTTATATGAAATGGAGCTTTCACCGAAAACCACAAACAGAAAAGGTTATAATATAATATATTTTAAGGGCAGTGAAGTTATCGAGGATTGCCTTTATATTATGGGTGCCGCATCGTCTATGTTTGATATGATGAATGTCAAAATAGTTAAGGAAATTCGCAATTCGGCAAACAGAAAAGCAAATTGCGAAACGGCAAATATTCAAAAAACCGTTGATGCGGCGTCACCGCAGATTGTGGCTATAATGAAAATTCAATCAACAATCGGCATCGACTCGCTGTCGCCTCAACTTAAGGAAATGGCGCTTATTCGACTTGACAATCCCGATTTGTCGCTTAAAGAACTTGCCGAAATGTTTGAGCCTCCGCTTTCAAAAAGCGGTGCAAATCATCGCCTCAAACGCCTTGTTGATATTGCAAACGACATTTAATTTTCACGGAGTATAGCGTAAAATGTTTACACATCTTCATCTTCATACTCAGTTCAGCCTGTTGGACGGTGCATGCCGACTCGACAGGCTTGTTTGCCGTGCGAAAGAGCTTGGAATGACATCACTCGCCATCACCGATCACGGAAATATGTACGGCGCAGTTGATTTTTATAAAGAGTGTAAAAAGCAGGGCATAAAGCCGATTATCGGCTGTGAAGTTTATGTTGCACCACGTACAAGATTTGATAAGGAAAAAGTTCTTGATAAGGAATACAATCACCTTGTTTTGCTTGTAAAAAACGAAATAGGGTATAAAAATTTAATTAAAATGGTTTCGCTGTCATATACGGAAGGCTTTTATTTTAAACCCCGTATCGACTGCGATTTGCTTGAAAAATACAGCGAGGGACTTGTCTGCCTCTCGGCATGCCTTGCGGGTGAAATTCCACAGCTTTTGCTCAAAAGGGAATATGATGAGGCGAGGGAGCGTGCTATTTGGTTTAATTCTGTTTTCGGCGACGGCAACTATTATCTCGAAATTCAAAATCACGGTATTCCGGAACAAAAAACGGTTATCGACGGCATTGTTCGCCTGCATGACGAAACGGGTATTCCGATTGTTGCCACAAACGATGTCCACTATGTCAATAAAGATGACGCCGAAATTCAGCAGGTGCTCATCTGTATCGCCACAAACCATACTATCGGCGAGGATACAGGGCTTGAATTTCACAGCGATAATTTTTATCTTAAATCCGCAGACGAAATGTCGGAGCTTTTCTCTTCATATCCCGACGCGATTGAAAACACTCAAAAAATCGCCGATATGTGCAATTTCGATTTTGAGTTCGGCAATACCAAACTGCCTTATTTTGAAACGCCGAATAATATGGATCACTTTGAATATTTCAAATCAAAGTGCTTTGAGGGCTTGCATAAAAGATACGGCAAAAATGTCGAGCAGTCATATATCGACCGCCTTAATTACGAGCTTGAAACCGTTGAAAAAATGGGCTATACCGACTATTATCTTATTGTTTGGGATTTTGTCGCTTTTGCAAAATCAAAGGGTATCCCCGTAGGCCCCGGCAGAGGCTCGGGCGCAGGCTCGCTTGCCGCTTATTGCATAGGTATCACGGATTTGGACCCTATGAAATACGACCTTATTTTTGAAAGGTTTTTAAATCCCGAAAGGGTTTCCATGCCCGATTTCGATATTGACTTTTGCTATGAGCGCAGGCAGGAGGTTATCGACTATGTAACCCAAAAATACGGCAGTGACCGTGTTGCCCAAATTGTTACATTCGGCACACTTCAAACGCGCGCCGCAATTCGCGATGTCGGCAGGGCAATGGGTATGTCATATTCATCGGTTGATGCCGTTGCCAAGCTTATTCCGAACAGCTTTCACATAACAATCGACCAAGCCGTTGAGCGCAGTCGCGAGCTTCGCAGGGCGATGGATGAAAATCCGGAGGTCAAAAAACTGATTGACACCGCGCGCAAGGTTGAGGGTATGCCGCGTAATACCTCCACCCATGCCGCAGGTGTAGTTATCACACACGACCCTGTTTCGTCATATGTTCCGCTTGCGACAAATGACGGTCTTGTTGTCACCCAATACATTATGACAACGCTTGAGGAACTCGGACTTTTAAAAATGGATTTTCTCGGTCTGCGCACGCTCACTGTTATTGATGATGCGTCAAAGGCGGCAGGCATTGATATAAATAAAATCCCGATTGACGATGCGAATGTTTACAAAATTTTTGCACGCGGCAAAACAGAGGGCATTTTTCAGTTTGAATCGGCAGGAATGAAGCAAATGCTTATGAATCTCAAGCCAAAGGCACTTGAAGATTTGATTGCGGCAACATCGCTTTATCGCCCCGGTCCGGCAAGTCAAATTGATACATTTGTTGAAAACTCGCAAAATCCGCAAAATATTAAATATGACACGCCGATGCTCGAACCTATTTTAAAAAACACATACGGCTGTATGGTTTATCAGGAGCAGGTAATGCAGATTTTTCGCGAGCTTGCAGGTTATTCGTTCGGCAGAGCCGATGTTGTGCGCCGTGCAATGAGCAAAAAAAAGCACGATGTTATGGAGCAAGAGCGCGAAGCGTTTATCCTCGGATGTCAAAAAAACGGAATTACACGCGATATTTCAAACAAAATTTTTGACAAAATGACAGATTTTGCCTCATATGCATTTAACAAATCGCACGCCGCATGCTATGCTCTCGTTGCTTACAGATGCGCATATTTAAAATGCTATTTTTCCGGTGAGTATATGGCTGCTCTGCTCACTTCCGTGCTCGATTCGGCAAACAAGGTTGCTCGTTATATCGCAGAGTGTAAGTGCCTCGGTTTGCGACTTGCTCCGCCCAATATCAATCGCTCAATGAAGGGATTTACCGCAAACGGAAAGGTCATTAATTACGGCTTACTCGGTATTAAAAATCTCGGCAACGATTTTATTGAGGATATTATTAAGGAACGCAAAAACGGCGATTTTACCGATATTTTCGATTTTTGTTCGCGTATGCAAAACGGCAAGTTCAATCGGCGTGCCGTTGAGTCGCTTATTCGTTGCGGCGCAATGGATTGCTTTGGCGCAAACAGAAAGCAAATGCTTCAGGCACTGCCTGTTATTGTCACAAATATCGAGGAAAAGCACCGCCGCACCATGTACGGTCAGGTCGGCTTGTTCGATATTAACGATGATTTCGGCGACACATTTGAACTCCCCGACTTAAAGGAATTTTCAAAGTCTGAGCTTTTGCAGATGGAAAAGGAAATGACAGGGCTTTATCTCTCGGGTCACCCGATGGATAAATATGAGGATTATGTCGAAAAAGCAGGCTGTGTGAGAACATATGATATTTTTGAGGCGGGCAAGCCGTCATCGGCATATAAAGACGGCGCAAATGTTACCGTTTGCGGCATAATCAATCATATCACCGTCAAGCAAACAAGAACGGATAAGGCAAATATGGCGTTTGTAACGCTTGAGGATTTATACGGCACCGTCGAAATCGTGCTTTTCCCAAAGGTGTTTTTAAAATATTCGTCGGCGATTACCCAAGGCAATGTCATCGCCGCGTCGGGTACTCTGTCGATTGAGGATGAAAAAGACCCGAAAATCCTTGTGAACGCTGTTTTTAAGCCGAATTCAAGGGCACAGAGTGTGACACGGCAAGGCACGATACCGCAGAGTACCGCACAGCCTGAGCAGTCGACCAAAAAGCATCACAGAGGGCTGTTTTTGAAATTTACTGACGAAAAAGACTCGCGCATTCATAAAGCAGAGGTTGTTACCTCAATTTTCGACGGCAACCTGCCGCTGTACTTCTATTATTGCGATACAAAAAAATATCAACGCCGTCCTGCGAGTGAATTTGTGGATATCAATGATACTATGATTGCGGAACTTAAACGAATACTCGGCGACGACAATGTGGCTGTCATTACTTAACTGCGGTTACTGTATATTTTTTGCTGCTTTATTAAAATAAAATACAATTGTTTGTGATTGTTTTTGCCTGCTTTTGTTTATAAATACAAAAATAATGACAATACTTGACAATTTAATCACAACAATATATTATATACGATAGTATTTTGATTACCCTGCAAAATTTTGCGCAGTTTTGGATGATGCCTGCGCGGTTTTGCTTAATTATAGGAGGAAATGTAATGAAAACAATAGCGGTTTTGACCAGCGGCGGCGACGCTCCGGGTATGAATGCAGCAGTTCGTGCGGTAGTAAGAACAGCTTGCGAAAACGGTATTAAGGTTTACGGCGTTATCCGCGGATACAACGGACTTATCAACGGCGACTTGATTGAAATGGACCTTCGCTCCGTTTCCGATATCATTACACGCGGCGGTACAATTCTTTATTCGGCTCGTTCAAAGGAATTTGCAACCGAAGAGGGTATGCAAAAGGCTATTGCCACCTGCAAAAAATTCGGCATTGAGGGCGTTGTTGTTATCGGTGGTGACGGTTCGTTCCGCGGTGCGCGCGATCTCAGTGAAAGAGGTATTCCGTGTGTAGGACTTCCGGGCACTATCGACAATGATATTGCTTGTTGCGATTCCACAATCGGTTACGACACTTGCCTTAATACAATTATGAATATGGTTGACCGTATCCGCGACACTACAGAGTCGCACGATCGTTGCTCTGTTGTTGAGGTTATGGGCAGACGCGCAGGTTATCTTGCACTTAATTCCGGTATTGCTTGCGGTGCAACTTCAATCCTTATTCCGGAAGTTGAGTTCGATATTGAAAAAAATATTATTGAGCGTATGAAAAAGACTCAACAAACAGGCAAGCATCACTTTGTTATCATCGTTGCAGAGGGTGTAGGCGTTGATGTCAGAGAGCTTGCCGCTCAAATCGAGGCTGAAACAGGCGTTGAATCACGCTGGACAATTCTCGGTCACACTCAAAGAGGCGGTTCACCGACAGTTAAGGACAGAGTTATGGCTACCCGTATGGGCAACTATGCAGTTAAACTTCTTATGAACGATATCGGCAACAGAGTTGTCGCTTCACATAAAGAGGATATTGTTGACTACGATATTTTCGAGGCTCTCAATATGAAAAAGTCAATTGATATGAATCTTTATAATATTGCTCACGAAGTTTCAATCTGACTTCACATTGCGACAAATTTCGCATTATATTTAAGCAGTGCAACGGCGCACCGATTTTTCGGTGTGCCGCTTTTGTTTTAAACAATGTATTTGCACGCTTTTTTGTTGCATATGCTATATACATAAGCGCAATTTTTGTGACATATTTTAATTGCCTTAATATGCAATATGTGTTATAAT
>CAVGLE010000009.1:28986-32186 GCA_963630035.1 Mediterraneibacter torques | reverse complement strand
TCGACAGCCGCATTAAAGTTGTTCATCAAAAGAATTCAGGCGTTTCCGCCGCGCGAAATATCGGCATAAAATCCTCGTCAGGCGATTTTGTCACATTTGTTGACGGCGACGATTTTATCGACTCCGATATGTACGAAACACTTGTGTCGGCATATCTCAAAAGCGGTGCCGATATTGTCGGCTGTTCGTTCAGAACGATTGACGAAAACAATGATAATGCCGTTTATGAAAAGTCTTGCGCCGCCGATATTGTCGGCGTTTTGCCGAGCGAAAAAATTATTGACGCTTTCTTTTCCGAAAACGACGGCAACCTTGTTTCGTTTTGCAATAAAATCATCAAAAAATGCGCTTTCGACGGCATCGAGTTTCCCGTCGGCAGAATTTTTGAGGATTGGACGCTCGCTCCCATTGTGTATGACAAGTGCGATACAGTAGAGTTTATTAATTGTATAAAATATAATTATATTATTCATAAGGGCAGTGCAATGCGCACTTATACTCTTTCCCGCTATTACGATTGCGTGTGTGCCGATTATGACCATTTTGCTTATTTTTCAGCAAAAAACGGCAATTATAATAAAAATATCGAGGCATTTATTTGGTCGGATTTTGCCAAGTGCGTCAAATCATACAAACCGTCAGCGCAAAATAAAAAAATTCTCAAATCCGCATACAAAAAGACAAAAGCCGTCTGCAAATCAAACGGCGGCACAATTTTTTCAAACCGCGCTTATTTAAGAGGCTCAGCGCTTTATCATCTGCGCGCCGCAGTGCCGCTTGTATATAAAATCGTCAGAGGTGAAAAATGAACAGCACACCGCTCGTTTCCGTAATCGTTCCGATTTATAATACCGAAAAATATCTTGACAGATGCATAAAAAGCGTCGTCAATCAAACATATAAAAATCTCGAAATTATCCTTGTTGACGACGGCTCACCCGACAGTTGTCCCTCAATTTGCGACAATTGGGCAAAAATCGACAGCCGCATTAAAGTTGTTCATCAAAAGAATTCAGGCGTTTCCGCCGCGCGCAATTCCGCTCTCGACCTTGTAAGCGGCGAATATATCGGCTTTGTCGATTCCGACGATTTTATTGAACCCGATATGTATAGTCTTCTTGTTCAAAAGTCGGTCGATACCGATGCCGACTGTGCATCTTGCGGCTTCGTTTTCGATTATATCGACGGTAGGGACTCCGTTTTGATTAAAGCCGAGGATTTTGTTTTAAACGGCGACGGTATTTTAAAAAACTATATCGCCGACAAACTTATTCGCCCCGAAACGGCAAATAAAATATATAAAAAATCTCTCTTCGATAATGTAAGATTTAATCCAGATATTCACTATGCCGAGGATTTGCTGATAAATTACGAACTGCTCAAAAACGCTAAAACAGCCGTCGGCATTTCCGATTGCCTTTATCATTATGTTCAGGAAAGCGGCAATTCATCGACAACAGCATTGATTACACCTTACCGTGCGCAAAGCTACTGCGTGTTAAAACAAATTGTTGAGGAACAAAGCGGCACACCGCTTTTTGAAATTGCTGTTTGCCGCTATGTTAGGGGTATTTTCGCCTTGCTTACAAGGCTTTGCAAGTGCAAGGATAAGGCACTTTTTGATAAATATTTCCCGATTTACAGAGCAGAAGTCAAAAAATACAAGCACCTTATCAAGGGAGCCGATTATTCAAAAAAACATAAGCTTGCGGCGTTTTTGCTTGTTCATTTTCCGCATTTGTTTGCTTTTGTTACAGAAAGGATATTGTGATGTCGAATAATCCTTTAATAACCGTGATTGTTCCGGTCTATAATGTCGAAAAATATCTCTACCGATGTGTTGACAGCATTATAAACCAAACATACAAAAATCTTGAAATAATACTTGTTGACGACGGCTCAACCGATTCTTCGCCTGCAATTTGCGACGGTTATGCAAAAAAAGACAGCCGTATTAATGTTATCCATAAGCAAAACGGCGGCGCGTCATCTGCACGCAATGCCGCCCTCGATATTGCAAGCGGCGATTATATCGGCTTCGTTGACAGCGACGATTATATTAATCACGATATGTACGCCTCTCTGTTTGACTCAATTGTTTCATCAGGCTCCGATATGGCAATTTGCAAGTCGGAATATGTTGTAAACGGCGTTTCGGATTTTACCGCATGCAATGTCGGGCTTGATTGCGACGAAATTTCCGCAAGAGATTTTATGAGAGAGATAATTAATGTCAGCCCCACAATGTCCGTATTGTGGAATAAATTATACAAAAAATCCGTTTGGGATGATATTCGTTTTCCGGATTATAAGGTGTATGAGGACGAGGCAATTTGGCTTTCCGTTTATAAAAAAATCACAAAAATCTCTGTCATCCACAAATGTCTTTATACTCACTTTAAAACCGACGGAAGTATTATGAACAACAGCTTCGGTCAAAAAAATCTTGTTCTTTTTGATGTTTGCGACAAAAGGCTTGAATATTTCAAATCCGAAAATGACTCTGAGTTTGAACAACTTACAAAATACAGCGTGTTCAAATTGATTAAGTTCAACTATATTCATCTCCCCAAAAGCAATAAAACCATGCGTAGCACTTTACTGAAAATTTTGAAAGATTACAGAAAAAAATATCTTTCAATTTCGTTCTTAAAATCAATGCAGAACAAAAAGGCGGCGTTCAATATCTGTATGTTCGTTTGTTTTCCGCATATTTATTACGATGTTTTTCTGTTTAGATATAAGCTGTAACGGTAAATTAATATGAAAGTTAAAGTAATCACCATCACCGGCGAATCAAATTACGGCAACAGCCTGCAAAATTATGCTGTTATTCAAACTTTAAACGGTCTTGGCTGTGAGGCGCAAACCGTCAAAACGGAATACGAGCCGAATTTCACAAAGCCGTGCAAAAAAAATCTCAAAATTTACGCAAAGGTCGCCTTGAAAATCAAAAACTATCATTGGTTCAAGCGTCAAATGCGGTTTAAAAAATTCAGTAATCGCTACCTCTGCAAAACCGAAAAAGTCTGTTCCGAAACCGCCCCGA
Source organism: Mediterraneibacter torques (assembly GCA_963630035.1). Taxonomy (GTDB): domain Bacteria; phylum Bacillota; class Clostridia; order Oscillospirales; family Acutalibacteraceae; genus Eubacterium_R. Next base: position 29,137 of record CAVGLE010000009.1, on the reverse strand, counting down.
CCGCTGTCGATGGTTGCGATGCAATTGTTTTCGGCTCCGACCAAATTTGGAATTTCACTTTGGGCGAGCGTATGAAAAACGGCATTTCGTTTTATACCGGCGGCTTTGATTTCGACGGCTTAAAAATCGCTTATTCCGCAAGCGTCGGCGC
>CAVGLE010000009.1:27363-28976 GCA_963630035.1 Mediterraneibacter torques | reverse complement strand
ATATCCCCAACGACTGCCGCAATATTATGGCAAAAAATCTTTCGTCATTCGCCGCAATTTCCGTCAGGGAACAGCAGGCAAAGGATATTGTCGGCAGTGTTACCGATGTTCCCGTCGATGTCACCGTTGACCCCACTCTTATGCTCGATAAGGCTCAGTGGCTCAAAATCGCAAAAAAGCCCAAATATGTCCATAACGGCGAGCATTTTGTTTTTACATATTTTTTGGGCACTCAGCCCGACAGCGTAAAAGACTATATTTCGGCAGTTGCAAAAAAATATAATTTGCGTGTTATTTCGCTTCAGTCCGAATGGACAGAGCAAAGCGATATTTTCAATGTCGATATATATTCAACCTCACCCGATGAGTTTTTGTGGCTCGTCGCAAATTGTGATATTGTCTTTACCGATTCTTTTCACGGCAGTGTTTTCTCGATTATTAACGAAAAGCCGTTTCGTTTTTTCGACCGCAATACAGATTTTGTCGGCAATATGTCGTCACGCCTCGATACGCTTTTTGATAAATTTCAAATTGGCTCGTGGTGCCGCGGCAATACGGCGGAAAATATTGACGATGTTTTTTACAAAGACTATTCAAATGTGCCGCAAACGCTTTCAACCGAGCGTGCGCATGCCTTGTCATATTTAAAAAACGCGCTCGGGATATAGTGCTATTTAACCGTCTGTGCATTGTATCGGACTGTTGTTTCGGTGTATGCATAATGTTATAATATTTATTATTATATCGGAGGTAAATATTATGAAAAGTAAAAATGTTATCGGCTTTCTTTTAGCAATAGTTTTAATGGTGTCAACGCTTTCGGGTGTTCCGCTCACCGCTTCTGCCGCTGTGTGGAGCGGCAAGGCGGCTTCATCTTTTGCAGGCGGAAACGGCTCAAAAAACAGTCCGTATATTATTAAAAACGGCGAACAGCTTGCAAGAATGAGAAATTTTGTCAATTCGACAAATTCAAAATATTACTCATACCGCAAGGCATATTACAAATTGGGCGCCGATATTGTTTTAAACAGCAATTCGTCAAATTATGCCTCTTGGGGCAAATCCGCACCTGCAAGGAAATGGACTCCCATCGGCTCAAACAATGCCTTTTCGGGTAACTTCAACGGCAACGGATATACCGTTTCAGGTCTGTATGTCAACAGTTCGTCTAATTATGTCGGCTTGTTCGGCTATTTTTACGGCACAGTTTCAAATTTAAAAATTAAAAACAGCTATATAATCGGCACAAAATATTATACCGGTGCTGTTGCCGGCTACTGTTTCGGCTATTCCGATCAAAAAGCAAGTGTGTCAAATTGCTCTGTTTCGTCAACAATTGTAAGCGGTGATAAATGCGTCGGCGGTGTTGTCGGTGCGGTGTCATCGTATTCAAGCGTTTATAAATGTTCAAACAGCGCAAGAGTTATCGGCGGCACAGATGTCGGCGGTGTTACAGGTCGAATGAATATGAAAGGCGCAAGCTATTATTCAAATTCAAACAGCGGCACAATTTCGGGCAATGACTATGTTGGCGGCATCAGCGGTTCAATTTCTTCCGCATCCGATTGGTCGGGCACTGTTTCGTCGCTTTCAAACAAAGGTTCGGTTACAGC
>CAVGLE010000009.1:24789-27353 GCA_963630035.1 Mediterraneibacter torques | reverse complement strand
TCAGGCGCAGGCGGTTTGTTCGGTTCGTTTACATCATATTCGAGCTTTGCGCTCACAAAATCATACAGCAACGCTTCGGTTAATGGCAAATATAATGCCGGCGGCTTGGTAGGCTATGTCACAAACAGCGGCAAATCATTATCAGTTACACAGTGCAACACTGGTGATTCGGCTTCGGTATCTGCAACCTTGCAAAATGCAGGCGGTTTGTTCGGTACTTTAAGAACTCAAAGCAATGCAACGCTCGTTGTTAAAAATTGCAACTCGGGTTACGGCAGTGTTAAAGCGGAAGATTACGCCGGCGGAATTTCAGCCTATATTAATGCATATGTCGGTTCAAATGTTGTTGTTTCCAATAATATAGCAAAATCAAATCTTTCGGTAACCGGTCGCAATTCAGGCGGTATAATCGGCGAAATTTATTCCGTTTCCTCAAAGATAACAATTACCAAAAACGCAACGGTCAAAGCGCCGTCAGGAAGCAACAGCGGTTTTGTTATCGGTTATCTCGGTATGTATAAAAACGATAATCAACAGATGCCATCCGTTTCAATTTCAAACAATTATAAAACATATAACAGCTTTGATTTGATCGGCTACAGTGCTTCAAACAATGTTGCAAATCCTGTTGTGTCAAACAACACATACATCCCTGTTCCGAATTTATACAATCAATCATTCTGCAACAGCAAACTTAATATTTATGCCTGCGCTTGGAGCTTTTCGTCAAATGCAGTGCCTACCGTTTCTGTTTCGGCAGGGCATAAGTATAAATCAACTACCAAAAAGGCTACAACGAAAGCCGACGGCAGTGTTACAAATGTTTGCACATATTGCAACGCAAAATCCGTTTCAAAGATTAACAAAATCAAAACAGTAAAACTTTCAACAACAAAGTATAAATACAATAAAAAAGTTCGTACTCCCGGTGTCACTGTCAAGGACAGCGCAGGCAAAACACTTAAGAAAAATACCGACTATACCGTTTCATACGCAAAGGGCAGAAAAAAGGTCGGAACATACAAGGTCAAGGTTACTTTCAAAGGCAAATACAGCGGCTCAAAAACATTGACCTTCAAAATTGTTAAAAAATAAATACAAAAACGCAAGGGATATATTGTGAAAATCGGCATATCCCTTTGCGTGTTTTTTTATTTGTGAGAGGAGAAAAAATATGTCTGTTACATCATTGGCGTTTTTTGGATTTTTGGCGGCAACGCTGATTATCTATTATATCGTTCCAAAATCGTGGCAGTGGTGCGTTTTGCTTGGGGCGTCACTCTTTTTCTTTGCATATACGAGCAAATGGCTCACATTGTATATGCTCGCCGTCACCGCAGTTGTTTATATTGCGGCTGTAATTATACAAAATCTCGGCGACGGCTTTTCAAAGCAAAAATCATCGCTCTCAAAGGTCGAACGAAAGGCTCTTAAAAAATCAATAAAGCGCAAGCAAAAGGCAATATTGACTGTTTCCGTTGTTGTTTGCGTTGCTTTGCTCGCAGGGCTGAAATACTTTAATATGCTCGGCGGTATTGTCAATTCCGTTTCGGGCTTGATTTCTTCAAAATCATTGGTTCCCGTCCTCAAAATCGCACTGCCGCTCGGCATTTCGTATTATACGCTGATGGCTGTAAGCTATGTTGTCGATGTCAGCCGCAGGGCAGTAAAGGCGGAGAAAAATCCACTGCGCGTTTTGCTTTTTATCTGCTATTTTCCTCATATCGTTGAGGGTCCGTTTGATACATATTCAAACCTTGCACCGCAGTTTAAAGAACATCACAAATTCAATTATGACGCGTTTATGGATGCGCTGTCATTGCTCCTTTTCGGTCTTGTGAAAAAGATGATTTTGGCCGATCGCCTTGCTTATATTTCAAACGAGGTGTTCGATAATTATTCGAAATATTCCGGTTTGTCGATTCTTTTCGGCTTTGTTGCATACACATTTTGTTTGTATGCCGATTTTTCGGGCTTTATTGATATTGTCAGCGGTGTGTCACGGCTTTTCGGTATTAAAATTGCCGAAAATTTCAGGCGACCGTTCTTTTCTCACACCGTTCAGGAATTTTGGCGCAGATGGCATATCACCCTCGGCGAGTGGCTTAAAAACTATGTTTTTTATCCTATTTCGCTTTCAAAGTTTCAGAAAAAGCTCACCGCAGGAGCAAATAAAAATATCAAAAATAAGCATTTTGCAACAGTGGTAACAACATTTTTTCCGCTCCTTGCGGTATGGCTCGTCATGGGCATTTGGCACGGCGCAAGCGCAAAATATGTTGTTTACGGCTTGTATTATTTCGTAATAATCTTTATCGGTCAGCTGTTTGAGCCTCTGTTCGCCAAGTTATGCTCCGTTCTCAAAATCAACAGAGATTCAAAGCCGTTTGCCGTTTTCCAAATTATCAGAACAGATATAATCGTTTTGTTCGGCCTTGCACTTTTCAGGGCAGACACCGTTTCACAGTTCGGCTCTATGCTCAAATCAATGCTTCATATCGGTCTCGGCGGATTTTCACAAATCAACACGGCGTGCACTCAACTTCATTTTCTCGATTATGCCT
>CAVGLE010000009.1:23405-24714 GCA_963630035.1 Mediterraneibacter torques | reverse complement strand
TGTCATTAAAAAATATATACCTCGTTGCTTAAAGAGGCTGTTTCACGCCAAAAAGACGCTTTGCTTGTTATTGATATGGATGCCTTTTCATATGATACAACCGCGACGGATCAATACGATTCAACCTCAAATTGGATTGATTTGATGCCGCGAAACAAAAATTGGCTCGAAACAATTAAAAAATGCGACAGTGAAAATAAAGTCGAGCATCTTTTCCCGATTTTAAAATATCATTGCTATTCGACAAAGGCATATACATATCTTTCGCAAACCAAAAAATCTTTGACAAATAAACAACCCGACCCGTTAAAAGGATGGGATATTGTAACCGATATAAGAATTGAGCAAAGCCAAATAGATTCGCTCAAGCTGATTGATTCAAACACCCTTACACCCGGCATTCTTGAAAAGGAGCTTGAAACAAATCTTTACGAAACTTTGGATTATTGCAAAGATAATAATTTGAATGTTGTCTTTGTCGACTACCCCAAGGCTTATTTTAACGCCGAAAGGCAGGCGAGGATTTCAAAAACAGAGCAAAATCTTCTTGCCTGCGAAAAGGTTATTCGCCAATACGGCTACGATGTCTTAAACTACAATAAACTCGACAATCCTGCCGAGCTGACAAAAGACGACTTTTCAGATTCCTATCATCTCAGAAAGAGCGGTGCTGTTAAGTTTTCAACATTTTTGGCAAATTATCTCTCCGAAAATTATACCTTCAAATCTCACACCTCACAATTTACAGACAGTTGGGATAAAACGGCGCGCGAGGTTTGCGAGGCTTATGATTTATAATCTTTGAGTTTGATGTTAATTCTCTTTTTATTGTAATAAAACTTTTGTTTGTTAAGTATTAAAAAAGCGTGGCTGCGGATAAATCTTCCCTGCATACACGGCAAATTTTACTATAGTGCCGAAACGGCATTGAATAATTTAAAAGGTCGTCTGTCTCGTGCAGGCGACTTTTTTCTGTTGTATTCTCGCATTTTTGATGTTATAATGTATATAATTAATTCTTATTTACAAAGGTGCTTGTATGAATATAGGTATAGTCACTATTTTCGGCGAGTGGAATTACGGCAACCGCCTGCAAAACTATGCTCTGCAAACCGTTATTGAGTTTTTGGGCAACACCTGCTCAACAATAGTTGTTGACCAAAACGGCGAGAGCGACGCTCACCGCAGGCTTGCAATGGCTGTTTGCCGCGTCGTTAAAAAAGACAGCTATCTCCGTAGAAAAAGATGCTACAATTTTTACAAATTTAACGAAAAATATATCAACCAAAATCATTACACCGCCTCATCT
>CAVGLE010000009.1:15285-23395 GCA_963630035.1 Mediterraneibacter torques | reverse complement strand
GATTATGTTGTCTGCGGTTCCGATCAAGTGTGGAATTTAAAGCTCGGCGATATAAAATCAAATCCCGATTTGTATTTTCTTTCGTTTATCGAGCGTAAAAGGCGTGTTTCTTACGCCGCAAGCATCGGCACTGATTTTGTGCCGTCCGAGCATCGCGATTATTTTGTCAGCAAAATAAAAGGTATTCCTTCAATATCCGTGCGTGAAAATTCGGCACGAGATATAATCAGGGAACTTACCTCACGCGATGTCAATGTCGTTATCGACCCAACGCTTCTTTTAAGCCGAAAGCAGTGGTCTGATTTGGCGCAAAAGCCAAAGAACTTTACCGATAAAAAATATTTGGCAACTTATTTTCTCGGTGATACCGACGGTAAAACGAAAGAATATATCCGCAAAATCGCCGAAAAACACAATTTGCAAATCGTGCCGCTTTTGCCCGATTATACCGACCTCGGCGGCGATATTTCAACATACACATATTCTCCGAACGAGTTTTTGTATGTTCTTCAAAATGCCGAATTTGTTGCAACGGATTCGTTTCACGGCAGTGTTTTTTCAATGATTTTTGAAAAACCGTTTCGCTGGTTTGCACGCAAAAGCAAAACAATTAAATCCGAGGAAAAAATGAGCGACAGAACAAATACTCTCTTTTCAACTCTCGGCATTGATTCGTGGTGCGTTGCCGATTTTAACGAAAGTGTTGACGGTGTAATGACTGCGGATTATTCACAAACTCCGGCTCTGCTTTCAAAGGAGCGTGCAAAGGCAATCCGCTTTTTTAATAATGCATTGTCACAGAATAAAAATAACGAAAGGCTTGCTTGATTTATGAATATAGTAGCAATTTTAGCCAACGGCGTCGGAGCACGCTTCGGCAGCAATATACCAAAACAGTTTCATAAAATAAACGGCAAAATGGTTATCGAATATGTTGTTGAGGCAATCTCAACCGCCAAAAGTGTTGATAAAATCGTTGTCGTAACAAATGTCGAGGCAAACAAAGGCTTTTTGTCGGGACTTTTGCAAAACGAAAAGGTTGTATTGACAGACGGCGGTTCAACGCGTAATCTTTCGCTCAAAAATGCGCTCGAATTTATCAATTCAACATTCGATTGCCAAAAACTCATTGTTTGCGACGCTGTTCGCCCGATGATTACAGGCGAGCTTATCGACAAATATTTTGCCCTGCTTGATAACAGCACCGCCGTTGTCACCGCACAAAAAATCACCGATTCCCTCGGTTGCTACGATATTAAGCAGGTTTATAGGGACAGATACTATCTTATGCAGTCGCCCGAGGGCTTCGATTTCAAAACGCTTTATGCAAGTTTTGACGAAAACAGCAAACTCACCGAGGTTACTCAACAGCTCCCCGAAAACAGCAAAATAGAGCTTTATTTCGATTTTAACAACAATTTCAAACTTACATATCCTGCCGACTTAAAATATCTTGAGGCACTTATCAACGCAAGGGATAATAAGGTTGACCAAAGCGCAATTTTCGACGGCGTAACACGCCTTAACCGTTATCTTTTTGAAAACTATCCGTCACAAACAAAGCAGTGGCGCAGGGTGCTTGAAAGCGAAATTCCGAATGTGCTGAAAAAGTGGCAAATCACGGATTATCACATTATCAAAACCTCGCATTTCGGTATCATTTTCCTTGCAAAAAGCGTGAAATACGGCGATTGCGTTTTAAAAATAATTCCGCCGTTTATTAACCGCTATCTGCCGGAGAAAAATTGCTATCGCAGTTTGCCGTCATCTCTTATGTGCGAAATGTATGATTATGATGACAATTGCTCCGCATTGTTGCTAAAGCAGCTTTCGTCCGATATTGACGAAAAAGATGTTGAGTCATCAAATGTTTTTGAATTTTTCAAAAACGCGTTTGCCGCATATTCAAAATTCGACAATTCGACGCTTACATTTCACGGTTATTCATCGGAGCTTAAGTCAAAACTTGACGAAACCGATTTTGAATACCGCAAAGGCGAAATTATGGCATATGTTCAAAAAGCTGTCGATATATTTGAAAATCAATTTTCGCAGGAAGATTTTGTCCTTATTCACGGCGACTTGCACAGATATAATATTATGAAAGATGACGATTTTATTTTCGCCATTGACCCTATTGGTTATGTTGCTCCGCCCGAAATTGATATTGCGCGTTTCATCGGTACGGAGCTTACCGACAGAGCAGGGGACAAGTCTCAAATTCTTGACAATCTCCTTGATTATTTCGCCCCTCTCTCAATAAAAGAAAGGCTTTCTGCCGCACTGTTTGTTGATATTGTTTTCAGAATGCACAACAGCATTTTTGAAAATGATTCGTTTGAACTTACAGACAAATGGCTTAATATTTTGGATAATCTTTTCAGCGAGTAGTTTTATGAGTGATTTAATCAGCATAGTTGTGCCTGTTTACAACTGCGAAAAATATTTGAATAAATGCGTTCAAAGCCTCCTTACCCAAACATATCAAAATATCGAGGTTATACTTGTTGACGACGGCTCAACCGATTCTTCGCCCGAAATGTGCGACTCTTTTGCCGCAAGCGACGGCAGGGTTAAGGTTATGCATATTCACAATGACGGCGTTGCCGTTGCGAGAAGAAAAGGCTATTCGTCGGCAAACGGCGATTATATTGCTTTTTTGGACGGCGACGATTGGGTTGAATCCGATATGTATGGGCATCTTTTGTCGCTCCTCAAATCGGGCGATTATCAAATTTCCGCCTGCGACTATCAGCTTGCTTACGACGATGCACCCGGAAGCCGCGACACATCGGCTGAAAAGCTGACAACGCTTGATACCGACGGTATGATAAAAAATATTTATTCCTTACAGCTTTGGCCGCTTTGGAACAAATTGTTCTCAAAACACCTTTTTGACAATCTCACTCTCGATAACACGGGCTTGATTGTCAGCGAGGACCTTGTGCTTAATTGCGAGCTTATGCTCGGTGCAAAAAATATGATTGTGTCAAGCCTAAAAAAGCATTATTACTATCGACACAAAGGCTCCGTTATGGCGTCATCGCTTACGCCGAAATTTATAAACGATTCCTTTGCCGCTTATAAAATGCTTTGCGAGCGTATGCCGAGCGGCAGTGCGGCGCAGACTTATTTTTATGCTCACCGTGTAAAAAACGATTTTGCGCTGATTTATAAAATAATTCGCGAAAATGCCTGCAACGAGTGCTTCACTATGCTCAGAGACGATATTGTTTCACTCAAAAAATATGCGTTTTCTTCGCAAAATGCTTTTCAGTTTAAGACAAAAAATAAAATAGCTTATTACATTTTGCGCTTTTTACCGAATCTTTACAGATTGCTTGTTAAATTAAAATAATTTCAAAATAAAAAATCCTTGCAATGGGCACACTCCATAAGGAAGTAATTGTTTGCCCTGCAAGGATTTTTGTTATTTTAATTTGTTTTATTTTACAACAAAAGCAACTTTTTCGCTTGTCCAAAAATCGCTTTCAAATTCAAGCTCAACTTCCTTTGCGTTTGACGGAACTTCAAAATATACTGTTCCCTCAATATTTCTTCCTGCCGAAATGCTGTCGAAGAACGGGTTGTCATAATCATCAACACCGTAAAATTCATCACATTTCTTGTCATCGGCATAGCAGTTGATTGTGTCAATGTATTGGTCGGTGTCCGAAACATTTTCAATCTTAAATGTTGCGCTGATAACCTTTTTGCCCTTGGAAGGAGCTAAATATTCATTGTATTTCTTAAAGTTTGTGTTGCATTCAAGATACGAAATTTTTAATTCGTTGTCAATCGTAATTGCTTGACCGGCAGCGATTTTTTGATTGCCGCTTGTTGTGCTTTCGTCTGATTTGCTGTCTGTGCTTTGTGTCTGCGATGCTCCGTTTACACTTTCAACCTTGTTTTTGTCGTCGCTTGAGGAGCCTCCGCTTGACGCTATGATGATAACAACAATAACAGCCGCAATAACGCCGAAAATAATCAGGCGTTTTTTCTTTTTCTTCTTCTTTTGCTCTGCCATTGCGGTGTCAACTGCCATCTGAACCTGCATATCGTTGTTGACGCTTTGTGCGTAGTTTTGATTGTTTCCATTGTTTAGATTGTTAAATTCGTCTGCCATAAAAACAAACCTCCTTTTCATAGTGATTAAATTATACACTACAAAAAAGTACAAATGGTGTGCTGCCGGCACACCATTTGATTTAATATTACTGTATAATATTTTCTGTGTTTATAAGCAACGCTCCTATTAAAAATGCTGCTGTTGCAAACAAAATGCTTACTTTTGCTCGTTTTGATTTTGTCGCATTTTTTGTGTATTGTATTTTGTCAAGCCAGTTATTGGCATTAAACGCAATTAATACAGGCGCAAGGAATACCGCAAACATTGCCAAAGTATCTAATAATGTATATAAAACCGATTTTTGCTTTTCTATACAGTTAGAAATATTGCCGAATATCATTGCAATAATTGTTGTGTAATAAATTCCGGCCGGCAGTTGAAAATACCATTTTCCGCTTTTGAAACCCGGGAGTTTTTTTAAAAACGATTTGAATTTGTTTGATTTGATTTTGTTGATTACATTGTAGAGCTCATCAATGTCGGCGTATCTGTTGACAGCGTCAATCGCTGTGCATTGCTTTACAATCGGCGCAAAATATCCGCCGCACATTTTTTCGTTCGGCAAAAATCCGGTTTTCATATAATTTATAACAACGCCGAGCGAATATATGTCGCTTTTGTCGCTTGTTTGCTCGAAACCGAATTGCTCCGGTGCGGCATATCCCTGCGTGCCCAAAATCTGCGTGTCTCGGCTTTGAAATGCCTTTTGAAAACGGCTTATTCCGTAGTCGATTATAATGGCAGTCTTACTGTCGGTCATAATAATGTTGTTCGGGTTAATATCTCGGTGGATAATACCTCTTTCGTGGAGGGCTCTCAATCCGTCGCACAGCTGTGACGCAATATCAATTACTTCATCGTCGCTTAATCCGCCGTTTCTTGTAACATACGATTTCAGCGTGTCGCCCTGAATATATAATGACACAGCGTACAAATCGTTTCCGATACTTGCAAAATCAACAATTTTTGCAAGGTGTGCATTTGATAACGATTTTATTTCTTTATAAAGCTGTATGTCCTGCGGATACATCTTTTTTAGCGTGTATATCCGCTCGCCCTGTATCGCCAGTTTTGTCGTTTCGTTTAAATCTTTAATTATCTCATACATTTTTATTCTCCGCTTGCAATCAAACTTATTTTATTATATCATAAAATTATGGCTTTGTGTTATTTTTTTGGCACGAGGTACGAAAAGAGGTACTGTATGGAAAAATCAACAGATGAATTGATGAAAATTTTAAACTCAAAAAAATCTTATAACGAGTTTTTCGAGGAAGAGGTTGGGGAACTCTGCTTTTCTTCTGTCTCCGATTATCTCGAGGTTTTACTTAACGAAAAACATCTCAAAAAAAGCGATGTCATACGAAAAAGCAATCTCGACAAAAACTATGCCTATCAAATTTTCAACGGCAACAAACTCAATCCCTCACGCAATAAAATGCTTATGCTTGCTTTCGGTATGGGGCTGAGCCTAAACGAAACACGCAAACTTTTAAAGGTTTGCTGTCTGCCCGATTTGTATGTACGCAGTCCGCGCGACAGCATAATTATTTTCGGGCTGAACAAGAAAATGTCACTCATAGATGTCAACGAATCACTCAACGATTTTTCATTTGAATTGTTGGAATAAAAGCTGTATTTTATATAACGGTCGGGTTTTTGCAAATTTAGACAAAAACCCGATTTTTTATTGCAAAACAATTGAAAAATGTCTTGTATTTTGATAAACTGTTATTATACAGTTGTGCGGCTGAAAGTCGCAACAGGCAACCGTAAGAGAGGACTTAAAAATGTATAAAATCGGATTTGACAATGACAAATATCTTTCAATGCAATCGGGCAGAATTAAACAGCGAATCGATGAGTTCGGAGGTAAACTTTATCTTGAATTCGGCGGCAAGCTTTTTGACGATTATCATGCGTCAAGGGTTTTGCCCGGCTTTCACCCCGACAGCAAACTTCAAATGTTGCTTCAACTTAAGGATGAGGCTGAAGTTGTAATAGCAATATCCGCTCAGGATATTGAAAAACTTAAAGTCAGAGGAGATCTCGGCATTACATATGATAACGAGGTTATCCGCCTTATTAATGAATTTACGGGGGTCGGCTTAATGGTCGGCAGCGTTGTAATTACAAAATATTCTCCCGGCGCAAAGGTCGAGGCGTTTGAGGAACGCTTGAAAAAGGCAGGCTGTCCCGTATATCGCCATTATTTGATAGACGGCTATCCGTCAAACATTGCAAATATCGTCAGCGACAACGGCTACGGCAAAAACGATTATATCAAAACAACACGCAAACTTGTTGTCATCACCGCACCCGGTCCGGGAAGCGGAAAAATGGCAACCTGTCTTTCACAGCTTTATCACGAAAATAAGCGCGGAATCAAAGCCGGCTACGCAAAGTTTGAAACATTTCCGATTTGGAATTTGCCGCTCAAGCACCCGGTTAATGTTGCCTATGAGGCGGCAACCGCCGATTTAAACGATGTCAATATGATTGATCCGTGGCATCTTGACGCATATAATGTAACAACTGTCAACTACAACCGCGATGTCGAAATATTCCCCGTGCTTAAAGCCACATTTGAAAAAATTTACGGCACCTGCCCATATAAATCACCCACAGATATGGGCGTTAATATGGCAGGCAATTGTATCAGCGACGATGAGGCTTGCTGTGAGGCGTCAAAGCAGGAGATTATCAGAAGATATTTCAACGCTCTCTGCGCAGGCGCAAAGGGCGAAAACAATTCACAGGAAATATTTAAACTCGAGCTTTTGATGAATCAGTCGGGCATCGACAGCGATTACAGAAAATGCACCGATGTTGCACGCAAACTCGAGAGCGAAACAGAACAGCCGTGCGCCGCAATAGAACTCAATAACGGCGAAATTATCACCGGCAAAACAACCGATTTGCTTGGCTGTTCCTCCGCAATGCTTTTAAACGCTCTCAAAAAACTTGCATGCATTAAGGACGATGTTCTTCTCATTTCACCCGATGTCATCAAACCTATTCAGGCACTCAAAGTTAATCACCTTAAAAGCAAAAATCCGCGTCTCCATACCGACGAGGTGCTGATTGCACTTTCAATGTCGGCTATAAACGATAAAAACGCCGCACTTGCGCTTGACCAAATTCCAAAGCTTGAAAATACCGAAATGCATTCAACCGTTATGCTTTCGGAAGTTGATAAAAACATAATCGGCAAGCTCGGAATCAGGCTCAGTTGCGACCCAAAAAGAAGATAAATCACGATTAATTAACATTAAAGGGGATATAAGCAATGTTAAAAATCACACCGAATACAAATCTTAAGGATGCCTGCCAAAATCCTATGGCAAAAGATATGCTCGAAAAGCTTATGCTTGCATTCAGATTGCCTGTGTCAACTCTCGACAAGGCAATTATGAGCAAGCTCAAATTCAAGTCGCTCACCACATTCACCTGCGGTCTGCTTGACAAAAAGACGGTGCAAATGATTTGTGATATGCTCAATCTCGAAAAAGGCGAAATCATTGCCGATAACGGCACTTTGACCGAAAAATGGTGGAAAGAGGCTGTTGTTTACCAAATCTATCCTCGTTCGTTTTATGACAGCAACGGCGACGGTATAGGCGATTTGCTCGGCATTTATGAAAAACTCGACTATTTGCAGGAGCTTGGTGTAAACGCAATTTGGTGCTCGCCTTTTTACGATTCACCGAATGACGATAACGGTTACGATATTCGCGATTATAAAAAAATCATGGCTGAATTCGGCACTATGAAAGATTTTGACCTTTTGCTTGACGAAATCCACGCAAGGGGTATGAAACTTATCGTCGACCTTGTTGTAAACCATACGAGCGATGAGCACGAGTGGTTTGAACAGGCTAAAAAGTCAAAGGACAATCCTTATCACGATTACTATATTTGGCGTGATGCGACCGACGGCGGAAACACTCCTCCTAACAATTGGATTTCTCTGTTTGAGGG
>CAVGLE010000009.1:12307-15275 GCA_963630035.1 Mediterraneibacter torques | reverse complement strand
GTTCTGCTTGGAATTATTATGAAAATCTCGACCAATGGGCTATGCACCTTTTCTCCAAAAAACAGATGGATTTGAATTGGGAAAATGAAAAGGTAAGACAAGAAGTTTACGATATGATGAATTGGTGGCTCGACAAGGGCATCGACGGCTTCAGAATGGATGTCATCAATTTCATCAGCAAAACTCCCGGCTTGCCCGAGGCAAACTCGTTCCTCGGTATGCTCACCGGCTTCAAGGGCGCGGAGTATTATTTCTACGGCCCGAAATTGCACGAGTATTTGCACGAAATGCGCGAAAAAACATTTGGCAATTATGATGTATATACTGTCGGCGAGTGCGGCGGCGCAGGTATCGAAATGGATAAAATGCTCACTGCCGATTTCCGCGGCGAGCTTGATACTGTTTTCAATTTCGACTTCCTTATGAATCAGGGTCACACAAATTACGATTATTATAATTACGATTTGTATAAGGTTATGCTCGAGTTTGAAAAGTTCCAAACACGCTACACAAATCACTGCTGGCCGACTGTTTTCTTTGAAAATCACGACAATCCGCGTATAGTTTCACGCGTTGATAAAACGGGCGCATATCGCGAGGATGTTTCAAAGGTCTGCGCCTTGATTGAAATGACTCTGCGCGGCACACCGTATGTTTATCAGGGTCAGGAAATTTCGATGGGCAACTGCGATTTCACATCGATTGACGAAATTAACGATGTTCAGGCTGTCGGCTATTATAACGATTATCTTAAAAAACATAACAATAAGGAAAAGGCGTTTTTCAGAACAAAAACGGGCACACGCGACAATGCGCGAACTCCGTTTCAGTGGAGCGACAAGCCGAATGCAGGCTTCACAACAGGCACTCCATGGATGAAAGTTGCATCCGATTACAGACGATATAACGCCGAGGACGAAATGAAGCGCGACGACAGCGTTTTCAATTTCTACAAGGCGGCAATCGCACTGCGAAAACAGTACAAAGGTCTTGTTTACGGCGAGTTTAAAAGGGAAGAGGGCAACAAGGCTCCGCTTTATTGCTACTATCGTACATATGCCGGCGAGAAGTATTATATCGAGCTTAATCTCGGCACAAAGCCGCAAAAGCGCAATACCGATACCGAAACAATGCAGCTTTTGCTTTCTACAAAGGACAGTCCTATCAATTTCCTTCGTCCGTTTGAAGGCAATATTTACAAAATCCTTTAATCTTTAATTTGTGAGGTGCTTTGTATGAATAATATCGAAATTAACACACCCTGCGGTAAAATCCGCGGTTTGGAGCTTGATAATCACATTCAGTTTCGCGGAATAAAATACGCCGAGGCAAAGCGTTGGCGTTATCCGACAGAAATTAAGTCTTGGAACGGCGTTTACGACGCAACTCAATACGGTGCGTGCTGTTTTCAGCGCAGAGCCTTTGAGCCTGATGAAAACTGCAACCCGTTTTACAGCAAGGAGTTTCGCAAAAACGCAAAATTCACATACAGCGAGGATTGCCAATTTTTAAATGTTTGGACGCCCAAAAATGCAGAGGACTGTCCGGTTCTCATTTATATTCACGGCGGCAGTTTTACGGGCGGCAGTACCGACGAAAAGCATATCAGCGGCGAAAAATATGCCGAAAACGGCGTGATTTTTGTTGCAATGAATTATCGCCTTGGCCCTTACGGTTTTTGCTCACACCCAGATTTAACAGATAAAAACGGCAGGTGCGGCAATTTCGGTCTGTATGACCAGTTGACTGCGATTTCATGGATAAGAAATAATATTTCCGCTTTTGGCGGCAACAGTCAAAAAATTACGCTTCTCGGTCAAAGTGCAGGCGCAATGAGCGTCGATATTTTGGTGTCCGCAAAAAGATGCAAAAATTGGTTCAGCGGTGCAGTGCTTATGAGCGGTGCAGGCATTCAGCGTGCGGTTGCTCGCCCCCTTGCGGCAGAAAAAACGCGCGCATTCTGGGACACCATTATCGAAAACGCAGGTGTATCGACAATTCAGGAGCTTAGAGCCGTTGACGAAAAAACGCTTTACTACGCTTGGTTTGATGCTTGCAAGGCTGATAAAAAGAGTATGCTTTACACATTGCCTGTCAACGATTTTGATTTGGTCGATAAAGCCGATTTCAATATGAAAAAACTACCCGATATTCCGTATATCATCGGCGTTACGGCAACCGATATGGTGCCTGCGGCGATGGAGTGGCTTACAAAAAAATATGCCGCCGTTGCAATGAAAAACAAAAGCGGCTGTTATGTATATAATTTTGACAGACTTTTGCCCGGTGATAAATCGGGTGCTTGGCACAGTTGCGACCTTTTGTATGCTTTCGGCACATTGCTAAACAACTGGCGGCCGTATGAAAAAGTCGACTACGAAATTTCGCACCAAATGATAAAATCGTTTTCGGCATTCTGCAAAAACGGCGACCCTGATTGCAATGCAATTCCAAAGTGGGAAAAGGGTGCGGCACGCCCGTTGCATTTTTGTGAAAATACAAAATCGGCACCGTGGCACACAGCCGATATGATTAAATCAACATTTTCTAAAGCAGGAGCAGAATTTTAATGAAATTTGACCATAATTTTAAATTGATTTCCGACAACGCTTCAACGCGCACCTATGCGTGCGACGATATTAACGCACGCATCGACTTTGTGTCAGACAGCGCAATCCGCGTTGCACTTTTCAAAAACGGCGCAAAATTTCTCCCCACCTTTGATATTGACCCGCTCAACACAAACAGCGAAGACGGCAGGAATAAGCTTGATATGTCGGGCTTTAATCTCTCTGCACCGAGCGTCAGTGTCGAAAACAGCAGGGAGCAATTCAAAATGCCGTGCGGAGTCGAAATCACGCTTGATTTGCACAATTTTCTTTTAAGCTATTCGCAAAATTCAAAAGTGCTGTTTCGCGACAGAGCGCCTCTTGCATACAATCTCGACGGCGAGTTCGGCGTAGGCACT
>CAVGLE010000009.1:0-12297 GCA_963630035.1 Mediterraneibacter torques | reverse complement strand
TCACTATATTTCACGCGATGACAATGAATATATCTACGGCGTTGGCGACAAGGGCGGCGATATTAATAAGGCAGGCAGAACATTTCGCCTTGAAACCGCGGACAGTATGGGCTTTGATGCCGCAAATACCGATCCGCTTTATAAGCATATCCCGTTTTATATCTGCGAAAATTCCGTCGGCTCATACGGCATTTTTTATGACACAAGCTGTGACGGCTCGCTCGATTTCGGCAGAGAGATTAATAATTATTACGAGCATTTCAAATTTTTCAAGTCCGTTGATAACACGCTCGTTTACTATGTTTTCTTCGGCTCAAAACTTGAAATTTTGAAACAGTTTGCTTCTTTTGCCGGCAAGCAGGCGTTTCCGCCGAAATGGAGCTTTGACTATTGCGCAAGCACCATGGCTTATACCGACGCGCCCGATGCCGAAAATCAAATGAATGCGTTTCTCGACAAAATTGACGAAACCGATTTGTCCTGCGGCGGATTTTATCTTTCATCAGGCTATACCTCAATCGGCAATCAGCGTTGCGTTTTCAATTGGAATTATGATAAATTTCCCGACCCAAAACGCTTTATCAAAAACTTTTCCGATAAAAAAATCGAGCTTATTCCGAATATTAAGCCTGCTTTTCTTACATCACATCCGATGTATGATTTGATCTCTCAAAAGGGGTATTTCGTTAAAAATCAAGACGGCACACCGTATGTCACACAGTTTTGGGACGGCGTAGGCAGTTATATTGATTTCACAAATCCCGCTGCTTTTAATTTTTGGAAAAATCAGGTAAGAGAAAAACTCCTTGACAACGGCATAACCGCCACATGGAACGATAATAACGAGTTTGATATAAAGGATATTGATGCCGTTTCATGCGGCTTCGGCGACGGCACGGTTGCCGCTGTCGATATTAAGCCGATTTTAACATTTCTTATGAACAAATCGTCCTACACAGCGCAAACGCAAAAACGCCCCAAGCTGAGACCGTTTCTTTCAACACGAAGCGGCGGTATCGGCGTGCGCAGACTTGCGCAAACTTGGTCGGGCGATAATATGACCTCGTTTCACGATTTGAAATATTGCCACTATGTTGGGCTGACTCTTTCAATGTCGGGAATGTTTTTCTACGGTCACGACTTGGGCGGATTTTCTGGTCCGATGCCGTCAAAGGAATTGCTCCTCCGCTGGATTCAGCACGGCATTTTCGAGCCGCGTTTTACAATCCATTCGTGGAACAGCGACAATTCCGCAACAATGCCGTGGAGCTATCACGATGTTCTGCCGCAGGTGCGCAAAATTTTTGCACAGCGCAAGCTTCTTTTGCCGTATTTGTACAATGCGGCATACAATTCCGTTCAAAACGAAGTTCCGCTCAATGCGCCGCTGTTTTTGTACTATGATGAAAAGGAATACAAAAATAATTATGTCGCAATGATGTTCGGCAGAGATATTCTCGTTGCCTTTGTATTAGACGAGGGCAAAACAAAAGCTAATGTTTTGCTTCCCGAAAAGGATAATTGGTATCTCGGCGAGTCGCTTTATCACGGCGGCGAGTCGGTCAAGCTTGATATTCCGTATGATTCGCCTATGCCGTATTTTGTTAAGGCAGGCTCGGTCATTCCGTACGATAGGGGAGAATACGGTTTTCAGTCAAAGGAAAATCTTGTTTTCACAATCTATCCGCTTGAAAACGGCGAGTTTTCCTCAACTTTCTTCACCGATGACGGCTTGACTTATAAATATAAAGACAACGATTGTGTTTGCCTTAAAATCAATGTCAAATGCACCGCCGATGAGGTCACCGTTTCATATGTCAACTGCGGCAATCAAAAGATTGCTCCGCACTTTGAATTGGTTGATTGCGGCGGCAGAAAATTAATCGTTGAGTAAAGGAGAGAGTATGTCCGACACATATCAAAATATCGCCGATACACCAAAATCGAACTCAAATGCACCCGTTTATGTAAACAAGGGCAGTGCGGTTACACAAAATCTTATATTCTCGGCGGCGTTGCTTGCCGCTTCATGCTTCGGTCTGTATAAACTTGCGGATATGCTTCGCACAAATCCTGCATTTGTTGACAGCTCCGCTCCGAACGGCTACAGCCTTTATCAGTTTTCATACGGCATTATCGGCGCGTTTATCAAAAATTTCAAAATCGACGATGCGCTTGCGTCGCTCCTGCCAAGTTATAATTTCGATAAGTTTTGCAGTATTTCGGGCGGCTTGCTCCTTGCCTCGATTATCGGCATCGTTACCGTCCTTGTTTTGACCGTTATTTATAACATTTATAATCTGTCATATCTCGCCGTGCTTAATAAGGTGAAAAAGTCCGAGGTTATGACATTATCGGACGATAGCGTTGAAAGAAAAACACAAGTTTCAAAGGTTGTCAACAAAATCTATGCGGCTGTTACATGTGTTTCACTGCTTTTGAGCCTTTGCAGTGTTGTTCCGCTTTCGCTTATTTCAGGAGCCGCCCTTGCTCAAAAGACGGCAGGCGATTCGGCAACAGCAGAGAGTGTAGCCGCAAGAGCCAAAATCGCCGTTATAATCGGCTTTGTCATTTTCTTTATCGCGGCTGTTCGCGGTATAACAAAAAAGTGGGACAGAATAAAGGAAAACGGCTCGCTTGTTTGCGCCGAAAATCTCGGCTCGTACATTCACGGCTTGATTGTCGTTTCAATTCCGTTTTTAACCGTCATTGCAATTGCCGCGTTAATCGTTATTTTGCTTTTGCACTTCCTTTTTGCCGGTGCGCGTCTTCAAAGCGACAGATATTAATATTGATAATAAAAAGAGAGAGTCAATGCTCATTTGCATCGACTCTCTCTTTGTTTATAAGTCTTTAACCATTTTTATATGCGGGCAAAATTCGTCGTAATATTCTTCGCCGACCTTTTTGTATCCGCATTTTTCATAAAATCCGCTGACTCTCTTTTGCGCCGAAAGTGAAATTCTTTCGGCGTCGATTTTTTTTAGCTCGTTTTCAATCGCAAAAATTATCTCCTTGCCGTAGCCGTATTTTCTGTACGGTTTAAGAACGGCTACACGCCCGATGTGATATTCTTTGCCGTCTTCGCTGAAAAATCGCGCCACGCCGACCGCCTTGCCATCATGATAAATCAAAATGTGCTTTGCAGCGTCGTCGGTTTCGTCAAATTCGATTTTAAAACCCTGCTCATCAATAAAAACGGCGGTTCTTATATCCTTTGCCTCCTGCGGCAACTTGTCAAATATTTTATATTCCATCAGTTTTCGGCTGCTTCTCTCTTTTTCATTTTCTTGCACATCATTCTTGCAACCTTGTAAACATCGCCGCAACCGAGTGTGATAACAAGGTCGCCGTTTTCAACATTGTCGCAAACATAGTCGCAAATTTCGTCAAATGTGTCAAGCTGAACAGAACCCGGCACCTTGCTTGAAAGGTCAGTCGCCTTGATTCCGATTGTGTTCACCTCGCGCGAACCCATAATTGCGCTGACAACGCATTTGTCGGCAATTTTCAAAACTTCGGCAAAATCGTCAAGCAAAAGCGATGTTCTTGTGTATGTGAACGGCTGATGCACTGCCCAAACTCTGTTGTAGCCCATCTTTTTTGCCGCCTCAAGAGTAACCTTAATTTCAGCAGGGTGGTGCGCGTAATCATCCGCAAATGTAACGCCGCAGTATTTTCCGAGAAGTTCAAAACGCCTTGCCGCACCGCCGAAATCCTTAAGCCCTCTTACAATCTCCTCAACGCCTGCGCCGCTTTCGTATGCGGCAACAAATGCGCAAAGCGAGTTCAAAATGTTATGCTCACCGGGAACGGAAAGAACAACATGAGCAACAAGCTCTTCGTTGTGATATGCGTCATATTCGCTGTGAAATCCGCCAGGCACGCTGATGTTTTTTGCAACCCATTCGTTGCCTTCGTTTCTGCCTATCGAAATCAGCTTTTTGCCCTCAATTCCCTTGAGAGTGTCAACGGTGTTTTTGTCGTCGCCGTTGTAAATTATCGTGCGAGTAGTTTTTTCTGCAAATTCTCTGAAACTCTTCTTAATGTTGTCAAGATTTTTGAAAAAGTCCAAATGATCTTCGTCAATGTTCAAAATAACGGCGATGTCGGGGTTCATATGCAAAAATGTGTTGTTAAACTCACAGCTTTCGCAAACAAAGTTTTGCGAGTGACCGTATCTGCCGTATGCGTTAATAAGCGGCAACTTACCGCCGATAACAGCCGACGGGTCAAGCCCTGCCTCCATGAGAATTTGTGTAGTCATTGATGATGTGGTCGTTTTTCCGTGTGTGCCGCAAATACCTATGCAGTTTGAAAAAACGCGGCTTAATGCGCCGAGAGCTTCAGCTCTCTCAAAACAGGGGAAGTTTGCCTTTGCATATTCAAGCTCTTCGTTGCCTGCCAAAATTGCATTCGTATATATTACAAGTTCGGTGTCGGGTGCAATGTTTTCTTTTACCTGACCCAAATATACCTTTGCGCCCTCTTTTTCAACGCGGCGAAATGTTTCTGTGTCATTGTTGTCAGAGCCTGATACCCTGTATCCGAGCGACAGCAAAATTTCCGCAATAGGGCACATTCCTGCACCGCCGATGCCGATAAAATGTATTTTTTTCGAATTCTTTAAAAGTTCATCTATATTTTTCAAGAGTGCATCCTCCAAATTACTTCATTCCAAATTATTATACTACTTTTCGACCGAAAAATAAACACCCTTTTTGACTTTGATTCATAAAATATAAAAGGTGATTTCTAATGATTAAATTTTATGCTCCGGATTTGTCCGATAAGCGTATTTCTTATGCCGTCGACAGTCTCGAAAACCGCGGCTGTCAAAGAGTTTTTGACGAAAAAAACGCCGATTTCCTTCTTTTAGGCGTCAATTCGGATTACAAATCGGATATTTCGTTTGTCGATTATAAAAATAACGAGCTTTTTGCCCTTAAAAATGCCTATTTGACTGCCGAGGCGGCTCTATGCGTTGCGATTGAGAAAAGCAATAAAAGCCTTGTTTCGTCAAATGTACTTATTACCGGCTACGGCAGAATTGCAAAGGCTCTTCATAAATATATTTCGCCGTTTACGGGTAATGTCACCGTCTGTGCACGCAATCCCAATGCCCGTGCGCTTGCGGCGTGTAACAATGCAAAGGCGATTGATTTCCCCGATTTAAAAAACAAAAACAATTTTGATTTCGTTTTTAATACAGTCCCTCATCCCGTGTTCAACGGCGCCGAGCTTTCGGCGTTGCCGCGCGACTGCGTTTTGATTGACCTTGCCTCGTTCCCCGGCGGTGTCGATAAACATTACGCGCTTTCACGCGGTATCAATCTTATAGAAGCAAGAGGACTGCCGGGCAAATTTTCGCCCGAAACAGCAGGGTATATCGTCGCCGAAGCAGTCGATCAGGTTATAAGGGAGGGAAAAATATGAATATAGGATATTGCTTAACCGGCTCGTTTTGCACATTTTCAAAAAGTATCAGAGCGCTTGAATCCATCGTGTCGGCAGGGCATACGGTTACTCCGATTATGAGCGAAAATGCTTATTCAACCGATACTCGCTTCGGCAAGGCGGTCGATTTCCAAAATAAACTCGTCGAAATAACGGGCAACAGTATTATTCATACTATTGATAAGGCGGAGCCGATAGGTCCCAAAAAAATGTTTGATGTGCTTTGCATCGCTCCGTGCACAGGCAACACACTTGCAAAACTTGCGCTCGGAATAACCGATACAACCGTCACAATGGCGGCAAAATCTCATCTGCGCAATTCACGCCCCGTTGTTATCGGCGTTTCCACCAACGATGCACTCGGCAATTCGGCAAAAAATATCGGCTTGCTTTTAAATTACAAAAACTACTGTTTTGTTCCGTTCGGTATGGATGATTGTGATTCAAAGCCGAAATCAATGGTTTGTGATTTCTCACAGATTTTGTTTACAATTGAAACGGCGGCGCAGGGGATTGAGGTCAATCAAAAAATACTGTGACTTTTTATGTCGAAATTAGTTAAAATTTATATTGACTTTGTTCACTAAAAATTATATATTAATTTTAATGCGGTAAAATATAATATATCGTAAATCGTGAGGGAATTTTTATTTCTGCAATAAAGAGGAAGTGCATAATTGAAGAAGATAATCGATTTGAGGAACATAACCGTCAGCTACGGTGATAATACTATACTTGAAAATTTGAATTTATATATAAATGAAAAAGAGTTTATAACGCTGCTTGGTCCTTCGGGTTGCGGAAAAACAACCACATTGCGTGCCATAGCCGGTTTTGTCAAGGTTGACAGCGGCGATGTTATTTTTGAAGGCAAGCGAATTAATGATGTCCCTCCTCATAAAAGAAGAGTCAACACCATTTTTCAGCGTTATGCTCTTTTTTCTCATTTAAATGTTTACGATAATATTGCGTTCGGTCCGAAACTCCAAAAAATGCCGAAGCAGGAAATTCGCAAAACAGTTGCCTCAATGCTCGAGCTTGTAAACCTTAAAGGCTTTGAAACAAGGAGCATTGATTCGCTCTCAGGCGGTCAGCAACAGCGTGTCGCAATTGCAAGAGCACTTGCAAATAAACCTCATGTTTTATTGCTTGACGAGCCGCTCGGTGCGCTTGATTTAAAACTTCGCAAGGATATGCAGCGCGAGCTTAAAAATATCCAAAAGGAGCTTGGCATAACATTTATTTATGTCACCCACGACCAAGAGGAGGCTTTGTCAATGTCCGATACCGTCGTTGTAATGGACAAGGGCAAAATTCAGCAAATCGGCACTCCCGAGGATATTTATAACGAGCCGGTAAACGCTTTTGTTGCCGACTTTATCGGCGAGTCGAATATTGTTGACGCCATTATGCTTGACGATTATCTTGTAACATTCGGCGGCGTCAAGTTCAAATGCCTTGACAGCGGTTTTGAAAAAAATGAATTTGTCGAGGCTGTTGTTCGCCCCGAGGATATTGTTATAACCGAGGTCGGCGCAAAGGCGTCGCTTACAGGTACAATCACAAGCGTGACATTTAAGGGCGTTCATTTTGAAATCCTTGTCGATGTCGGCGGATTCATTTGGATGATTCAAACAACACAGGAGCATCACAAGGTCGGCGAAACAATCGGTATGTATATCGAGCCTGACGCTATCCATATTATGAAACGCAGTGAATATTCGGGCGAGTTCGGCGACTATTCCTCATTCTCCGACGAAATGGACCATATCTCCGATGCGTCTTATAATTGGGAGGAGGAAGAAAATGAGGACTAAACTTTTAGACAAGCCTTATCTTATTTGGTCTGTTCTTTTTATCGTTGCTCCGCTTATTATGGTTGTCTATTACGCGTTTACTGACAAAACGGGTGCGTTTACAATAAGTAATATGGCGCAAATTCCAAATTATCTTTCAACAATTCTTTTGTCAGTGCTCTACGGTATTGCCGCTACGGCGATTTGCCTCCTTCTCGGTTATCCGTTTGCATATTTTCTTTCAAAACATACCGTTCGTACACAGAGAACAATCGTTTTGCTTGTTATGCTCCCAATGTGGATGAATTTTTTAATCAGAACATACAGCCTTATGACCATTTTGGGCGGAAGCGGTGTTATAAACACATTGCTCAACAAAATGCACCTCGACAGTCTTAACCTTATCAACAACGGCGGCGCCGTTATTTTGGGTATGGTGTATAATTTTCTGCCCTATATGATTTTGCCGATTTATTCCGTGCTGTCAAGACTCGATAATTCACTTGTTGAGGCGGCGCAGGATTTAGGCTCAAACAGAGCAACCGTTTTCAGACGCGTTATAATTCCCATGTCGCTTCCGGGAGTGCTCAGCGGCGTTACAATGGTGTTTGTGCCGTGCGTTTCAACATTCTATATCACGCAAAAACTCGGCGGCGGTCAAATCGTTTTAATCGGCGATGTTATCGAGTCGCAGTTCCAAAGCGCAAATAACTATAATCTCGGCGCGGCGCTCAGTTTCGTGCTGATGATATTGATTTTTATATGCCTCGGCGTTATGAATCATTTTGACAGTGGAACAGAGGACGGAGGTGTCATCATATGAGCAAAAAATCCTCCGCAATTTCAAAGGTGTATATGGCGATAATTTTTGCCTTTTTATATGCTCCGATTGTCGTTATGACGGTCTTTTCGTTCAACTCAACAACAAGCACCTATCAAATGGAGGGGCTTTCTCTCCATTGGTGGGAGGAAATGTTCAAAAACAGCGAGGCTATGACCGCTCTTAAAAATACCGTCGTTCTTGCAGTTATAACAGCTGCAATCTCAACTGTGCTCGGTCTTGCCGCCGCAGTCGGTCTGTTTAATTCAAAGCGCAGACTCTATAAGCGTTCAATGATGACCGTAACAAATATTCCTATGATGAATCCCGAAATCGTAACAGGTATTTCAATGATGCTTTTATTCGTTTTCGGTGCGTCGTTAATCAAAATATCCGATGTTCTCGGTTTTTGGACTCTTTTGATTGCGCATATAACATTTTGTCTGCCTTATGTAATACTGAATGTTTTGCCAAAGCTTCGCCAGCTTGATGTCAATGTTTACGAAGCGGCGCTTGATTTGGGATGTAAGCCGTTTAAAGCGTTTATTAAGGTTGTTATGCCGGAAATTATGAGTGGAATTATTACAGGATGCGTTATGTCATTTACGCTTTCGCTCGATGATTTCATCATTTCGTATTTCACAAACGGACCTTCTTTCCAAACACTTCCGATTTATATTTTCTCTCTGACAAAAAAGCGCGTTAAGCCCGATATGTTCGCGCTTTCAACGCTTATGTTTGTCACAATTCTTATACTTCTCGTTTTGATGAATATTGCACAGTCGCGTGCGGAGAAAAAGGAGGCAAAGCATTGAAAAAAATAATTTCGCTTTTACTTTCCTTTTGTATTGCCGCCTCGTGTTGTGCCGGCTTTGCGGTGAATGCGTTTGCCGCAGACACGGATGAATATTTCGATAAGGAAACGATAGATTATTACAAAAATCTCGGTCTGCAAGGCACAACGCTGAATGTCTATAACTGGGGCGAATATATCGCGGCAGGCGAGGAAGATTCAATGGATGTTGCCGGCGAGTTTGAACGCCTTACCGGCGCAAAGGTCAATTACACTCAGTTTGATTCCAACGAAGATATGTATTCCAAACTGAGCGGCGGCGGTGTTTCGTATGATGTAATCGTTCCGTCCGACTATATGATTGACAGGCTCGTTGACGAGGATATGCTCTGCGAACTTGATTATTCAAATATACCGAATTTTAAAAATGTCAGGTCTGACTGTAAAAATCTTTATTTTGACCCACAGCAAAAATATTCCGTTTGCTACAATACGGGCACAACCGTTTTGATTTATAACAAAAAACTCGTCAAGGAAAAGCCCGATTCGTGGAGCGTTTTGTGGGACGAGCAGTATCACGGCAAGGTGCTTATGTTTAACAATCCGCGCGACGCCTTTGCGATTGCACAGTTTATGCTCGGTCAAAACATCAATACAACCGACGAGCAGGATTGGGCAGACGCGGCAGAGCTTTTGGCTCAGCAAAAGGATAAAGTGAAACCTGTTTATGTTATGGATGAAGTTTTTAATCTTATGGAATCCGGCGAATATGCCTTTGCAACTTATTATGCAGGCGATTTCGTTTTGATGAGTGAAAATAATCCCGACCTTGGCTTTTGCTTTCCGAATGAAGGCGTAAATGCTTTTTACGATGCGTTTTGCATTCCCAAATGTACTAAGAATAAAAAAGGTGCAGAGGCTTTCATCAATTTTATGATGGAGCCGGAGGTTGCGCTCGAAAATCAGGAGTTTATATACTATGCCTCCGCAAACGATAAGGTGAGAAATAACACCGACTCTTCACTTTACGGAAACGAGGCGGTTTATCCAAAAACGCAGCCGAAAAGTCAAGCATTCAAGAATCTCCCTCAAAACATTCTCGAACTTGAAAATTCGCTTTGGACTCAAGTTAAAAGCGGTAAACTCAGCACCGAGAATAATGATAGGGAAAAGCAAATTTACATTGAGTCGGCGGCAGTCGGCGGTGTTGTTGTGGTATGCGTTGCAGTCAGCCTTGTGAAAAAACGCAAAAAGAAAAAAGAACAGGATTTGAGTGATTTATATGAGCAATAAAATTAAATGCGCCGTCTTTGATTTGGACGGCACCCTTGTAAATACAATCGACGATTTGGCAGGAGCATGCGAGATACTTCTTAAAAATCACAATTTTGAGTCGCACTGGACATTGGAGGATTATACCCGCTTTGTCGGCAACGGTGCAAAAAAACTTGTTGAGCGTGCGTTTGACGAAACGCTCGACGAAAAAACTCTTTGCGAAAGATACGAGGAGTTTAAACCGATTTACGATAAAATCAAACTCGACCATGCTCACGCCTACGACGGAATAAAGGAACAACTTGATATTCTCAAACAAAAAGGCATTAAGCTTTGTGTTGTCACAAATAAGCCGGATGTTGCCGCTCACGGTATGGTTGAACATATTTTCGGCAAGGGATTTTTTGATGTTATCATCGGCTGTGTTGACGGTGTGCCCACAAAGCCCGATCCGACAACAACCTTAAAGGCTCTTGATGCTGTCGGCTGTACTCCTAAGGAGGCAATCTATTTCGGCGACAGCGAGGTTGATATGCGTACCGCTAAAAATGCCGGCATCGAGGCAATCGGCTGTTCGTGGGGCTTCAGATCGTTCGGAGTTTTGTTTAAAGAAAACCCGTCAGCCATTATTGATGAGCCGAAATACATATCCAAACTGTTTTGATTCAAAAAATTTTCAAAAAGTTTCAAAAAAGTGTTGACATTTGAAGTTCGTTTTGATATAATTCATATCGTTGACGCGAGAGTGGCGGAATCGGCAGACGCGCACGTTTGAGGGGCGTGTGGGGCGACTCGTACGGGTTCAAGTCCCGTCTCTCGCACCAAAGAAAAGTGGCTTAACCATTTGGTTTTAGCCACTTTTTGTTTTTTATATTTTAGTTTTGTCTAACATTTGTCTAACAAGTTGTTTTGACTAACAACAAAAAATACAGAAGAGGAGTATTACTGTATCATAGTTAAATACATACACTTCTACAACAACTACCGTATTTGAACTAAAAAAAACAAAAGAACTGACTCCGCTTGAAAGCGTAATCAGTTCATTGCTTAAAATTTAATTTTCTACCATTGCAGTCTGTTCTTTTGCAATGCCTGCACAATTGGAGGGAGTTCACAGTGATACTTCCCTCTTTTTTTATGCATTTTTTTCCAATGCTTCATCGATAACGCTTGCCGCTCTTTTATCTATCTTTTCAAATTGATGCGAATAAATATTTGAAGTGGTTGATACCTGCGTATGTCCAAGCATTTTTGAAATAGTTACCATATCAATTTGCTTGTATGACATCATACTTGCGAATGTGTGCCTAAATTTATGAGGGCTGATTTCACTTGGGATAAACGAAAGGGAGTCAGCATTAACCTCTACATAGTTACGATAGTGATAATCACCGATAACGATTTCGACCTTTTCTGTTTTTTTATCATACACTTTGCGACATAAAACAACATCGCCTTTCTTTAACACTAACTTTTCGTATGCGTGTGTATGATGATTGTAAAACCTTGCATCAATATCCTCGTCAGCGACAGCACTTCGTTTTACGCGAGCAAAAAACTTTTCGACAGCATCAGGCGTTACTGACTTGCAAAAGTCGTCTTCTCTTGCAAAAAGATAAAACTCACTCGTTAGATTTATAACGCCTTTTTGTTTGGCGTGTTCTTTAATCATATTCATTATTTGTTCTGGCAAAGCGACAACTCTTTGTTGTCTGTTTTTAATGGTCTCGTTGTATAAGAGCTTTTTGCCTGTTGCAAAATCTTTTCTATACTGAATATTGTTACAAATCAAAATAGCATTATTTTCAAAGTTACAATCACAATATCTTAAACCTAAAATTTCGCCAAGCCTTGCACCTGTAGAAAAAGCAAGATAACAAAATAGTTTATGCCAATTTGGGGTAAGCGATTCGATTACCAAAAGCACATTTGACATATCCTCTTTTTTGATAATAGGTACTTCCTTGTTTTTGTTTTCTTCATCATCGGGTAAAGTCACATATTGACAAGGGTTATTTTTAATGATATTATTTATACAGGCATAGGTCAATACTGAACTTATGAAGCATTTATAATTTTTTATTGTTTTTGCCGATAAAGGCTTTGGCAAGGTTGTTGATGTTTTCGTAAACAGAGCTAAACAAAATTTGTTGATG
>CAVGLE010000008.1:16516-34315 GCA_963630035.1 Mediterraneibacter torques | reverse complement strand
TTTTAAAACCGCCGAAAGCCGCATAAACAGTGAGTTACCGCTCACCGAAAGTGTTGTTATTTTCTATATAAAAATATTCAATTTAACGGTGCATTTTTTCACATTCTACAAAATTATATTTAATGTATTGAATAATACCAAGCATTGTTGTATGATTGCTTTATTATACTAAATTAAGGAATTTTGTTAGTATTAAAAGCAGATGTATTTAGCATTTGCGGATGTAAGGAGTAGATAATATGCTTAAAGAAGGACAGGTAAGAATTCCGTCCGGTTGTGCGATTGCCGCGATTATCGACAAAAAAGGCAACCCAATCAACGGCTCGGAAATCATTAAGTCCATCGCATTGATGCATGACCGTTCTAACGGACTCGGCGGCGGATTCGCGGCTTACGGTATTTATCCGGAGCACGCCGATGACTATGCTTTCCATGTGTTTTATGACAGCAATGATGCACGCGCGCGTTGCGAAGAATATTTGTTCAAACATTTCAATGTCGATGTGGCAGAGCGCATACCGACAAAAAAAATCGAGTCTATAGAAAACGGACCCGATATTTGGCGTTATTTCGGCAAGCCAAACAGGGTGCGTATGCAAAATGCAAGAATGGACGAACTTGAATATGTTGTTCAGTGTGTAACTAAGGTAAACGACCAATTTGACGGCTCCTATATTTTCTCTTCGGGAAAAAATATGGGCTGTTTCAAAGCTGTCGGCTATCCGGAGGATGTCGGCGAGTTCTATATGCTTGACCAGTACGATGCTTATTTGTGGACAGCTCACGGCAGATTCCCGACAAACACTCCCGGCTGGTGGGGCGGCGCGCATCCGTTCAACATTCTCGACTGGTCAATTGTCCACAACGGTGAAATTTCGTCTTATGACGCAAACAGAAGATATATCGAGCAGTTCGGTTACAAATGCACCATGCAAACCGATACCGAGGTTATTACATACCTTTTTGACCATCTTCTGCGCCATCACAATTTGCCGATGGATGTTGCGGCTGATGTACTTACCGCACCTGAATGGGACGAGATAGACAGAATGGACGATGAAAAAAGGGAGTATTTCACAAATCTCCGTGCTGTTTACAGCGGTGCCCTTGTAAACGGCCCGTTCTCAGTTATTTTAGGTTCAAACAAGGGCTTGCTCGCTATTAATGACAGGCTTAAACTTCGTTCGCTTACCGCCGCCACAAAGGGTGACAGAGCGTATTTCGCATCTGAAGAGTCGGCAATCAGAATCATTTGCCCCGACCCCGAAAAAGTTTGGTCGGTCAGCGGTGCCGAACCTGTTTATGTTCCTCTTGAATTAGATGAAAAGGAGGACAGATAATATGCCTATTAATTATATTCCTCGCAGATTTACCGTAATCCGCGACAAAGAACTTTGTATAAATTGCGGCTGTTGTGTTCGCCAGTGTTCAAACGAATGCCACTTTTTTGCCGAAGACGGAAAAACGGTTCTCGTTAATTCGGCAAGTTGTGTTGCCTGTCACAGATGCGTTGATCTTTGCCCGACAGGTGCGTTGCGTATCGAAAAATATGTTTGCGATTACAGAGATAACGCAAACTGGACTCCGCAGTATCAGCAGGAAATCTGCCGTCAGGCAAACACCGGCTCAACTCTTTTGTCCGCAATGGGCAACCCGAAGCCGTTCCCGATTTATTGGGATAAAATTTTGCTCAATGCCTCACAGGTTACGAATCCGTCAATCGACCCTCTGCGTGAGCCTATGGAAATCCGTACGATTTTGGGCAGAAAGCCCGAAAAACTCACCGTAGAGAAAAAGGGCAAATCAACAACCGAAATGCCTCCGCAGGTAGTGCTTGAAACACCTATTATGTTTTCGGCGATGTCGTTCGGTTCAATCAGCCTCAATGCGCAAAAATCGCTTGCTTGGGCTGCGAAAGATCTCGGCACGCTGTTCAACACGGGTGAGGGAGGTCTTCATAAGGATTTGCATGATATGGGCAAATACGCAGTTGTTCAGGTTGCTTCGGGCCGTTTCGGTGTTCACAAGGATTATTTAAACAATTCACGCTTTATTGAAATAAAAATCGGTCAGGGTGCAAAGCCCGGTATCGGCGGTCACCTTCCGGGCGAAAAGGTTAATGTTGAGGTATCAAACGCCCGTATGATTCCCGAAGGCTCCGACGCTATTTCTCCTGCACCGCACCACGATATTTATTCAATCGAAGATTTACGCCAACTTATTTGGAGCTTAAAGCAGGCTACCGATAACAAAAAGCCCGTTTCGGTCAAAATTGCGGCTGTTCACAATGTTGCCGCTATTGCATCGGGCTGTGCAAGAGCAGGTGCCGATATTGTTGTTATCGACGGTTTTAGAGGAGGCACCGGTGCTGCACCGACGAGAATACGCGACAATGTAGGTATTCCGATTGAACTTGCGCTTGCCGCCGCAGACCAAAGACTCCGCGACGAGGGCATTCGCTCAACCGTTTCACTTGTTGCGGCAGGCTCGTTCAGGTGCTCCGCCGATATTGTTAAGGCAATTGCACTTGGCGCAGACGCTTGCTATATTGCATCTGCGGCTCTTATTGCAATGGGTTGCCATATGTGCCAAACCTGCAATACAGGCAAATGCAATTGGGGCATCGCAACACAACGCCCTGATTTGACAAGGCGACTCAATCCCGAAATCGCTCACGAAAGAGTTGAAAATCTCATCAATGCTTGGAATCACGAGATTAAAGAGATTATGGGCGGTATGGGTATCAACTCCGTCGATTCTCTCCGCGGTAACAGACTTATGTTGCGCGGTCTCGGCTTAAGTGAAAAAGAACTTGAAATACTCGGCATCAAGCATGCCGGAGAATAACAGGAGGTAGTTTCAGTGAAAAAAGTATTCGCAAGAGAAGAACTTTGCATAAACTGCCGCCTTTGCGAAGTTTATTGCAAAACCGCTCATTCAAAATCAAAAGATGTTCTTACGGCTAATAAATTCGAGGAGCCGGCACCTGTGTCGCGCGTCACCGTTTACGGCGACAAAACAGCCTCGGTAGCCGTCAATTGCCGCCATTGCGACGACCCTGCCTGCGTTAAGGCTTGCATCACCGGCGCAATGACAAAGGATAAAAAAACGGGCGTTGTTTCCGTTAATGAGGACAAATGCATAGGCTGTATGACATGCCTTGCCGTTTGCCCTATCGGTTGTATCAAAACAGGCAAGGCGGCTGTTAAGTGTGATTTGTGTCAGGGCGAGGATATGCCCGCGTGCGTTAAAAATTGCCCTAACAGAGCGCTTGTATATTTAGAGGTCGGAGGTAATGACAGATGAAAAAATATGTTATTATAGGTGCCTCTGCGGCAGGGCTTGCTACAGCCGAGCAAATCAGAAAAACAGACAAAACGGGAGATATTACCGTTTTGACAAAAGAAGCATATCTTCCTTACAGCCGACCGTCAATCAGCTATTATCTGAAGGGTAAGGTTAAGGAAAGCGATATGTATTTGCGTAAAAATGCGTATTACAAGGCTAATAATATCAAAATCGTTTTAAACGCCGAGGTTAAAAATATCAACCCCGATGCAAAAACAGTCAGAGCAGGGAGAAAGGAATATCCCTATGACAAACTTTGCATCGCAACAGGCTCAAAGCCGTTTGTGCCGGAGATGAAAAATGTTGCAGGCAAAACAAACGCTTACACCTTTCTTGATTTGGCGTCAACAAAGGCAGTTAAGGACGCCGCAAATTCGCAGACAAGGGCTGTTGTCATCGGCGGCGGCTTAATCGGTATGAAAGCGGCAGAGGGATTGTCAAAGATATGCAAAAGTGTTGATGTTATTGAATTTGCACCGCGCATTTTGCCGTCGATTCTCGATGCCAAATCATCAAAAAATGTTAAAAAATATATCGAGAAAAAGGGCGGAATTACTTTCCACCTTGAGGATACAATTGTCAGCGCAAAATCAAAGGGCAAGGATATTACAGCCGTTGTTCTTAAAAGCGGCAAAACCCTCAAATGCGATATGCTTGTTGTCGCAGTCGGCGTTCGTCCCGAAACCGCGCTTGCCGAAAAAGCAGGCCTTGATGTCAACCGAGGCATTATAACCGACACACAGACAATGCAAACAAGTTCTCC
This sequence comes from Mediterraneibacter torques, assembly GCA_963630035.1. Taxonomy (GTDB): domain Bacteria; phylum Bacillota; class Clostridia; order Oscillospirales; family Acutalibacteraceae; genus Eubacterium_R. The sequence goes on along the minus strand of CAVGLE010000008.1, from coordinate 30,204 downwards.
CGATATTTATGCCGCAGGTGACTGCACCGTTTCGGTTGATATGCTCGACGGCAGCAAAAAAATCATTGCTCTTTGGCCGAACGCAGTTGCACAGGGCAGGGTAGCCGGTTCACAAATGGCAGGCGGCGATCTCACTCTCGGCGGCACATATTCCGTAAACGCAATTGATTTTTACGGCTTGAGAATTTGCACCTGCGGTCTTATCAATGCACAGGGAGAGCAATATAGCGATATGATTAGGCAGCAGGGTGATGAATATAAACGCCTTGTTATTGAGGATAACAGACTTGTCGGTTTCGTTTTGATTAATTCAAGCACCAACGCAGGAATTTATACAAGCCTTATCTCAAATAAAGTTGATTTGTCGGCACTCGACGGCGATATTTTGGATACACCGTCGCTCTTTATGTTTGACAAAGATACACGCACAACAAAACTTACCGGTTCAAAAGAGGGGGTTAGAGTATGATAGAAGCAGGACTCAGAAGATATGAGCAGGTCAATGACGAAATCAAAAAGGAACTCTCAAAGAAAAACAAGGTAACCGTTAAAGATGTAAACGGTCAGCGTTATATCGGCTGTGCTCTCGACGAGGGCAAAACCATCGAGGTTTACGGCACTCCGGGCAACGATATGGCTTGCTATTTAAACGGCGGCAGGGTTGTTGTTTACGGCAGCTGTCAGGATGCGGTCGGCAATACAATGGGCGGCGGCGAAATCGTTGTCCACGGTCACAGCGGTGATGCTATGGGTTACGGTATGCGTGACGGTCAGATTTATATTAAGGATAATGTTGCCTGTCGCGGCGGTATTCATATGAAAGAGTTCAGACAGATGCGTCCCGTTCTTGTTATCGGTGAAAACGCAGGTTCGTTCCTTGGCGAATATATGGCGGGCGGAACAATTGTTTTGCTCGGGCTTAATCTTAAACGCGGAGAAAAACTTTTCGGCACTCACTGCGCGTCGGGTATGCACGGCGGCAAAATTTTTGTCAGAGGCTCGTTCCCGAAAGAAAATCTTTCCGACAATATCAAGGTTACAAATCTTGACGATGACGATGTTAAAGAACTTAAATCCTATGTCAGAAAATATTGTAAATATTTCGGTGTCGATTTTGATTATGTTATGAGCAAGCCGTTCAAAAAACTTGTTCCGGCAACATCGCGCCCGTATGCAAATCTTTATACGGCAAACTGATAAAAAGGCGCATTTGCGCCTTTTTTGTTATTGATATTTTAAAACACTGTGATATAATGTTCTTAGATTTATTTATAGGAGAATAGAATTTTATGTTTAACAGTCTTCACGAAGAATGCGGAGTTTTCGGAATTTTCGAAAACAAAACCACTTATGTTGCCCGTTCAACATATCTTGCGTTATATGCACTTCAGCACAGGGGTCAGGAGTCATGCGGCATAGCCGTTAATGACGACGGAGTGTTTGCTCACCATAAGGGCGACGGGCTTGTTCCCGATGTTTTCCCTAAGGAAAAACTTGACAGCCTCGGTCTCGGCAATATGGCAATAGGTCATGTCCGGTATTCGACAACAGGCGGTAAAAATGCAAACAATATTCAACCGCTTGTTATCCGCCATATTAAAGGCAATCTTGCAATCGCTCACAACGGCAATCTTGTCAACGCTGCCGATATTCGTAAAACATTTGAACTTAACGGCGGTATTTTTCACGGTACATCGGATACGGAATCAATCGCTTACACAATCGTTTCAAACCGTCTTTACAGCAAAAGCACTGAGGAAGCAATCGAAAAATCAATGCACAGCCTCCATGGGGCATATTCCTGTGTTGTTATGACGGCAACAAAACTTATTGCGTTTCGCGACCCTCACGGTTTTCGTCCGCTTTGCATAGGAAAAACGGAGGACGGTGCATGGTGCGTAAGCAGTGAATCCTGTGCGCTTGACACAATCGGTGCTCGGTTTGTGCGTGATATTCTCCCCGGGGAAATTGTTACAATTGATATAAACGGCGTTCATTCTAACAAAACGAATTGCAAACTTAAAGGTAACATTTGCGTTTTTGAATACATATATTTTGCACGACCCGATTCTGTTATTGAAAATGCTTCGGTAGAGCATGCAAGAATGCGCGCCGGTGCGTTTCTTGCCCAGGAAAGCCCCGTTGATGCGGATATAGTTGTCGGCGTTCCGGACAGCGGACTTGATGCGGCACTCGGATATGCCAACGAAAGCGGTATACCCTATGGTATCGGCTTTTTGAAAAATAAATATATAGGCAGAAGTTTTATTCAGCCATCACAGGATCAACGCGAGGATGCCGTTCGCATCAAACTTAATGTTATCAAGGGAAATATTAAGGGTAAAAGAGTTATTATGATTGATGATTCAATTGTTCGCGGAACAACTTGTGCAAGAATTGTAAAACTTTTGCGTGAAGCGGGCGCAACGGAGGTGCATATGCGTGTTTCCTCGCCTCCTTTCAAGTATCCGTGTTATTTCGGAACGGATGTTGACAGTCAGGAAAATCTCATAGCCTGCAAATTCAATTCGGTTGACGAGATAGCAAAAGAAATCGGCGTTGATTCGCTTGCTTATCTTTCGGTTGAAGCTACTCACAAACTTGCCGAGGATGTAAATATCGGATTTTGCGACGGTTGCTTTACCGGCAATTATCCTATCAAGGTTCCGAAAGAACAGCCTAAGGATAAGTTTGAGGAAAAAATGAATAATTTTTCAGCATATTATCAGGTTTTAGACTGATTTTTCGCATAACAAAACACCCCACGCACGATTTACCGTGCGCGGGGTGTTTCCTTTTATTTATTGTTTTTATATGCGGTTCCTGTATCTTTCGGCAGTGATTATTCCGTCGCTGACATTGAGTTTGCAAATTCTTGCATTTCTTGCATCAAATGCGCTTGCACCCAAACCGTCGTCATAATCTCTTGCGTGGTATATTGCATACCATTGACCGTCCTCTTTAATCATCGAGTGGTGACCGGTGCCCTCTTCAAAATCGTTTGCCGCAATAACGGGCGAATATGTGGATGCGTCGGGATATTTTTCAAACTTGATTTTTCTCAAATCGGTTTCGTCTGTCTTTGCTCGCGCATAGCCTATGTAATATGTCGGCTGTTCAAAACAGTTGCCCGAATACATTACATATTGCCAATCGCCCTCTTTGAAATAAAATGCGCCCTCAATTGTGTACCAATGCTGACCTTTTTTGTATCTGTCGCGTCTGTAGATGTCCTCGTCGAGAGTCGGCTCAACAACAAGCACGGGGTTGCCTTCGGCGTGATATGGGTCTGTCAGCTTGTCAACATAAATGCAGGTGCCGATTTTTTCGCCGTCAAATCTGTTTGCCGAATAGAAAATGTAAAGTCCTGATTCATTTTTAACCACATGCGAATCAATCGAAAACGGATGTAAAAGCTGCTTTGTGTTTGTAAACGGACCGAGCGGATTATCGGCCTCCGATACATGCATTGCGCCGCGGTGACCGCCCTTGTCCGGTTCGTCGTCATATATTTCGATTGAGTTATACATATAAAATTTGCCGTCAAGCTCAATAACGCTCGGCGCCCAAAAACTGTCAAGCCCGTCAACCGTCATTACCTTGCCGTAAAATTCCCAACCGTCAAAAAGGTTGTCCGACTGATAGGCGTAAATACCGTCGTGTCCCGTTGTGTATATGTAATATCTGCCGTTTGATTTAAGTATAAAAGGGTCTGCCTGACCGATATAGTTTTCTTTGTTGATTTTTAAAAGATGCATATTGTTTACCTCAGTTGTTTTTTGCTGCTTTTTCTGCCTCAAGTTCGGCACGCTCTTTATAAAACGGGTCGCCTTTGAGATAAACATTTATATAATCCCTGATGTGCTCGCTCAGTTCGCCCTCGTTGTATTTAATCGGAACTATTCTCTCGTCCTCGTCAATTACTATCGGGCCTTTTTCGGGATCGTGAAATGCCGGCATCAACGAATAAGCCGCCTTCGTTTTTACTATCGAAATCATTGTGAAATCCTTAGTGGCTTCAACAAATCCGTTTTTTCCGGTGTATCTTTCAATTGTGGATTTTGGTTCTTTGTCATTGTGTTTTTTTGTGTAGCAGGCGTCAAGCACCTTGTCAATGTAGTTTTCAAGTGCCTTGTCTGTGTATGGTGCATTAAGCAACATAACCGTGTCAATATCGGCAATTCCGTATTTGTCGCTTTCGCCGCATGGGATGCCGATTAGGTTTTCGTCTTTGTCTACATAAACAGAAATAGTGTAAAATTCTTTATCCATTTTGTCACCAACTTTAAATTATTGTTTGATAATTATATACTAATTGATTGAAAATTTCAATAATTAGTGTTAATATTTAACTGTATGTTTAACTATGATTGTGTTTTTGCGGTCAATGTCCGCTATATTGTTTTAACAGTGAAGGAATTAACAGTATGAAAAAAGCTCTTATTACAGGCGGCGCCACGGGAATCGGCAGGGCGTGCGCGCTTTTGTTCAGCCGAAAAGGCTACGATGTTTATATCACATATAACAAAACCGCACCCGATATTGATTGTGTTACCGCCGTTAAATGCGATTTAAAAAAACTTGACGATATAAAAAATCTTTTTGATACGGTCGGTTCTGTTGACGTTCTTGTCAACAACGCAGGCGTTTCGCTTATCAAAATGATTAACGATGTCACCCACGAAGATTACGAAAATATAACCGCCGTTAATGAACGCGCCGTTTATTTTTGCTCAAAATATGCCGCGCTTTCAATGATAAAAAATCACAGTGGCGCAATCGTAAATGTTTCGTCAATGTGGGGACAGTGCGGCGCATCGTGCGAAACACTGTATTCCATGACAAAATCAGCCGTTATCGGGCTTACAAAGGCTCTGTCACAGGAGCTTGCGCCGTCGGGCATAACCGTCAATTGCGTTGCTCCCGGTATTATCGATACCCGTATGAACAACTGTTTTGATAAAACGGAGCTTGTCGGGCAGATTCCGCTCGGTCGCCTCGGTACTCCCGAGGAAACAGCGTCGGCTGTTCTCTTTTTTGCCGAAAATCCGTATGTTACCGGTCAAATCCTCGGCGTAAACGGCGGAATAGTCTGAAACGGAATTTAATGCCACAGATCTTGCTTACTTTGTTGTAACACAATAAACTTCCTTTTCATAGTATGAGTTAGAAAAGGGAAGGGAGGTTCGTTTATGGGTTGCAATAACTGTAATAACGGATGTGGCTCTTGGATTATTATCCTTATCATTATCCTTATTCTTTGCGGCGGCTGTGGAGGCTTTGGCTGCAATGACTGCGGTTGCGGTTGCTGATTGAATAAAAAGTAAAAGGCGCTCGGGGCGAAAAACTCCGAGCGTCGTTGCTTTTAATCAGTTTTCGGTTTGCTTGCCGTCAGTTTGTCCGGCTTTGTCAGCATCTTGTGCAGGTTCATCATTCGCCTTTGTATCGGCGTCGATGTCGGCTTTTTCCTCGCCGATTACATTGCCGTTTGCCGAAAATACAAATTCACCGTTTGCAAAATCGACTTCGCATTTGTCGCCGGCTTTAATTTTGCTTTCAAGCATAAGCTCGCTCAATGTGTCCTCAATCTTCGATTGAATTGCGCGTCTGAGCGGTCTTGCGCCGTAAACCTTGTCAAATCCCTCGTCGGCAAGTGCTGAAATTGCGTTGTCTGTAAAGGAAATGTCAATGTCCATATCCTTAACTCTCTTTGTAAGAGTTTTAAGCATCCTTCTTGCAATTTCTTCAATATCTGTTTTCTCAAGCTGATTGAATACAATGATTCCGTCGAGCCTGTTGAGAAATTCGGGCTTAAATGTCTTTTTAAGTTCGGCGGTTACAAGCTCCTCAATCGTCTTGTGTTCGTCGCCCTTTTCGCCGAAACCGAGCGATCTTTGCGGGTCGGTGATTTTGCTTGCGCCGACATTTGATGTCATAATAATCACGGCATTTTTGAACGAAACCTTTCTGCCTTGCGAGTCTGTCAAAACACCGTCCTCAAGAATTTGAAGAAGAATGTTGAAAACATCGGGGTGAGCCTTTTCGATTTCATCAAAAAGGACTACGCTGTACGGCTTGCGGCGAATTTTTTCTGTCAATTGACCGCCCTCGTCAAATCCTACATATCCCGGAGGCGATCCGATGAGTTTAGACACCGTATGCTTTTCCATGTATTCTGACATATCAAGCTTGATTATAGCGTTTTCGTCGCCGAACATAGCCTCTGCAAGCGTTTTGCAAAGCTCTGTTTTACCTACACCGGTAGGACCGAGGAAGATAAACGAGCCAATCGGTCTTTTCGGGTTTTTGAGTCCTACTCTGCCGCGGCGAATTGCTTTTGCAATTGCCGAAACAGCCTTATCCTGACCGACAACTCTTTCGTGCAAAATCTTTTCAAGGTTAAGCAGTCTTTCGCTTTCCTCTTTTGTTAGCTGACTTACAGGGATTTTTGTCCAACTCGATACAACCTCGGCAATATCCTCGGCTGTAACGGATTTTACTTCGTGAGAGGACGAATTTTTCCACTTGTTCTTTTCTCCGTCAAGCAAATCCTGAAGGCTTTTTTGCTTGTCACGGATTTTTGCGGCATTTTCATAATCCTGTGCAGTGATAGCCGATTGCTTTTCCTGCTCAAGGCGTTTAATTTCCGTTTCCATATCCTTAAGGTTCTGCGGCGCAGTCTGAGAATTGAGTCTTACTGCCGACGCCGCCTCGTCGATAAGGTCGATTGCCTTGTCCGGCAAATATCTGTCTGCAATATATCTTGACGAAAGCTTAACTGCGCTGTTAATTGCCTCGTCGGTGATTTTTACCTTGTGGTGTGCCTCGTATTTGTCGCGAAGACCTCTCAAAATTTCAACAGCCTCTTCTTCTGTCGGTTCGCCGACCGTAACAGGTTGAAATCTTCTTTCAAGTGCGGCGTCCTTTTCAATATTCTTTCTGTACTCGTTGATTGTGGTTGCGCCGATAACCTGAATTTCGCCCCTTGCGAGTGCCGGCTTAAGAATGTTTGCAGCGTCAACTGCGCCCTCTGCGGCGCCTGCGCCCATAATTGTGTGCACTTCGTCAATGAAAAGGATAATGTCTTTTGCGGCAATAACTTCGTCCATTGCTTTCTTGATTCTTTCTTCAAAATCGCCGCGGTACTTTGTGCCTGCAACCATTGATGTCAAATCAAGTGCAACAATTTTTTTTCCTTTCAAAAGTTCCGGCACTTCATTTTGAACAATTTTAAGTGCAAGTCCCTCTGCAATGGCAGTTTTGCCGACACCCGGCTCACCGATAAGGCAGGGGTTGTTTTTGCTTCTGCGCGAAAGGATTTGAATAACCCTTTTGATTTCATCTTCTCTGCCGATAACAGGGTCGATTTTGCCCTGTTTTGCAAGTTCTGTTAAATCCTTGCCGAATTCGTCAAGGGTCGGGGTCTTCGTTTTGCCTTTTCTTGCGCCCTTTGCGCCTTGCTTTGCGTCGCTTTCACCGCTGTTGAGCGATTCAATCAGGTTTTCAAGAAGTCGGTTTACATCAACGCCGAGTTCGTTGATAAATCTTACTGCATATGAGTCACTTTCCTTAACAAGCGATATTAACAAATGCTCTGTTCCCACGAACGAGTGCATCATACCCCTTGCAATTTGGAATGAAAGTTCGATTATTCTCTTAGATCTCGGCGTGAAGTCATCCGGTGAAAGTCTCGTCGGATTTCCGACTCCGATTTCCTCTTTGATGAGCCTGTCAACATCCTCAAGCGTTATTCCGTTTTCGTTAAGTGTTGCGGCACCCAAACCGGTGCCCTCTTTAAGCAGACCGACCAAAATATGCTCGCTGCCTACATAATTGTGGCCGTAGTTTTCAGCCGCCTTTATTGCGAGGTTAAGTACCTCGTTTGCTTTTTGTGTGAAAGAACTGAATCTGTACATAATAATCCCTCCGATCGGACGGATTTTTATCCGTCTTAATCTATTTTCTCTCTTACGATTTCTGCCCTGAGCTTTTCGCACATTTGCTCCGTCATCGGCGTTTTTGCGCTGTCAATGAGCGATGCGCTTTGCAGGGTGTAGAGCATTTCACCTATTGTTTTGTATTCTATGTCGAAATATCCGAGCGATATCCCGAGACGAACAAGTGATATGCTGTTCAAAAACTCGGGCGTGTCAAGTCGTCTTGCCGATTTAAGTATGCCCAAAGTTCTGTATAATTTATCTTCAAACTCAAAATTCTCTTTGAGCTGATCTCTTGCGCCTCTCTCCTGTTTTACGATTTGGTCGCAAATTGCGTTTGCGTTGTCAATTGCGCCTTTTTCGGTTATGCCGAGAGAGATTTGGTTTGACAAAATGTATATGTCGCCGTTGCCGTTTTGATAAAGCGGTCGCAGTGACAAGCCGAGTTTGCCGACCATTGCGGAAAGCTTGTTAATTGCATTGCTTTGTGCAAGCGCAGGCAGGTGCAGTGCAAACGATGCCTTAAGTCCGGTGCCTAAATTGATGGGTGACGCTGTCAAAAATCCAAGCTTCTTTGAAAATGCGATTTTCAGATTGTCGATAAATATATCGTCGATTTTGTTTGCCTTTTCGTATGCCGCGTCAAGGTTTTGACCCGATGCGAAAGAGTTGATTTTTATATGATCTTCCTCGCAAATCATTATCGACACATCCTCGTCTTTCGACAGCATAAATGCGGATGTTTCGCGGTGCTTTGCAAAATCTGCGCTTATCAGTTGCTTTTCGGCATATGACACGGCTTTGATTTTGCCGAGCGCCGATAGGTCGATTACATCAAATTCCTGCGCAACTTCACTGTTTTTCAGTGTTGCGTAAATCTTTTTTGTTACCGACCGCTTTATTTCTCTGCTCATTCTGTTTGGAAACGGCGCATCTGCAAGATTTCTTGCCAATCTAATCTTAGAATACAATACTACATCCGAATTTTTACCGTTGCCTTGGTACCACTTGCTCATTTATCAGCCCTCCTGTGTCAAATTCTTGATTTTGTCGCGTATAACAGCTGCGTCTTCAAATCGCTGCTCCTTAACGGCAAGTTTCAAATCCTCTTTGAGTTTTTCAATCTCACTCTTCGGTTTGGATTTTTTCGGAGCACTGTCTTCCTTTTTCGGCTCTGCTTCTTCGCTGTATGTTACAAATTTGCCGATATGCTTTGTTCTGCCGTGCAGTTTTTCGATGCTCGGCTCGAGCTTATCTTCAAATTTTGTGTAGCAATCCGCACAGCCTACTCTGCCCGAATTGATAATGTCGGTGAATGATGTTCCGCAGCTTGAGCATCTGTCAATTCCCGTAAGCGAATTGAGTGCCGAAACTCCTGCTCCCAAAAGGTTGCCGAATAAATTGTCCATACTGAATGGCTCAAATGCAAATTCATCCATTACACCAAGTTCTTTTGCGCAGTCCTCGCAAAGATACATTTCTTGCGTAACTCCGTTGACTGTTCTTTTAATATGTGTGTTTGCCTCTTTTTCATGGCAGTGTGTGCATTTCATAATTATTTCCTCCTATACTATTTTATAACCTCGTCAATCAATGTATGCAAGGAGCATTTGCTTTAATTGCTTTGCCCTCACTTGGTTAGCCGCCTGCGGCGACAGCCCTTTGAAATTGCTTTCGTTCATCACGGCGGCCATCATATTGGTTGCCTTGTCGTCAATCAGCTTTTGATAGTGGCAGTTGTAAAGGTTTGCCTTGGCGGTGCGTTCGTCAATTTCATCGCCGATGCTGTTTACAAGTCCCATCAACGCTGTTTGCTTGGTGTCTGCACGGGTGATTAAAATATATCCGCCGCCGCCTCTGCGGCTTTCGATTCTGTATCCTGCCTCCGGTGTGAATCTCGATGTTATGACATAATTTATCTGACTCGGAACACAGCCGATTCTGTTTGCTAAATCGTTTCGTTGGATTTGCACGCTTGATGTCGAATCGTCAAACATATCAAGAATCATATCGGTTATTATATCGGACATTTTCATTTTTTAATCATCTTCTTTCAATTGGGTAGGCATTAGGTCAAAAGTCACTGTTTATTAAATTATCTGACTTTGACTTTCTTTGTCCTTCAATTATTGTTATAACACAAAGGTCAAGAAAAGTCAATAATCTTTTCAGAATTTTTTTGACTTTTTTGAAATCCGTGCTTGACAAATACCCCCATAGGGTATATTATTGTGGCATAAGGATGTGGAATTTATGGAAAATAAAAAGGACTGTTGCTGTCACAAAACAAAACAGCGCAGTGATGAAGAGCATAAATTGCTTATAAATCGTCTTAACAGGATTGAAGGTCAAATCCGCGGCATAAAGGGCATGGTTGAAAACGATGCCTATTGCACCGATATTATCACACAGGTTGCCGCCGCAACAGCCGCGCTTAATTCGTTTAACAAACAGCTTTTGTCGGAGCATATAAAAACCTGCGTTACCGATGATATTAAAGCCGGCAAAACCGAAACTGTCGACGATTTGCTTAATACTCTTCAAAAACTTATGAAGTAAAGTATTTGAGGTGATTTTATGACACAGTATAATGTAACAGGTATGAGCTGTGCCGCCTGCTCCGCAAGGGTGGAAAAAGCGGTAAACGCCGTTGACGGCGTAACTTCGTGCGCAGTCAGCCTGCTTACAAATTCGATGGGCGTTGACGGCACAGCTGCTTCGTCCGATATTATCGCCGCCGTCGAGGCGGCAGGCTACGGCGCGTCGCTTAAGGACGGTAAAAAAAGCACTGCCTCTGCAGACGATGAGCCGCTTAAGGACACCGAAACGCCGAAAATCCGCAATCGACTGATTGCGTCTGTTGTGTTCCTGCTTCCGCTTATGTATATCTCAATGGGGCATATGATGTGGGGATGGAAACTCCCCTCGTTTATGGACGGCAATCATGTTGCCATGGGCCTTGACGAAATGCTTTTTGCCATAATTATAATGGTAATTAATCAAAAATTCTTTATAAACGGATTTAAGGGCATCATTCACAAATCGCCGAATATGGACACGCTTGTTGCCCTCGGCTCGGGTGCTTCGTTTGCATACAGCACATATGCGCTTTTTGCAATGACAGATGCGCAGGCGGCAGGGGATATGCAAAAGGCAATGTCCTATATGGACGAGTTTTATTTTGAATCCGCCGCAATGATTTTGACTCTGATTACAGTCGGCAAAATGCTCGAGGCTCATTCAAAGGGCAAAACAACGGATGCGCTTAAAGGGCTTATGTCGCTCACGCCGAAAACGGCAAATGTCATCGTTGACGGCGTTGAAAAAACGCTCCCCGTCGAGCAGGTCAAAAAGGGTGATATATTTGTTGTTCGTCCAGGCGAAAGCATCCCCGTTGATGCCATTGTTACTGACGGCTCAACCGCTGTTGACGAATCCGCGCTCACCGGTGAAAGCATCCCGGTTGATAGGGCGCAGGGCGACACAGTTTCAGCCGCCACAATCAATCAGTCGGGCTTTATTAAATGTGAGGCTACAAGAGTGGGGGAGGATACAACCCTTTCACAGATAATCAAAATGGTCAGCGATGCCGCCGCTACAAAGGCGCCGATTGCAAAAATTGCAGACAAGGTTTCGGGCGTGTTTGTCCCTGCCGTAATCTGTATCGCCGTTGTTACATTTATAGTATGGATTGCCGTCGGCAAATCGTTCGGCTTTTCGCTTGCAAGGGCGATTTCGGTGCTTGTAATCAGCTGTCCGTGTGCGCTCGGCTTGGCAACTCCGGTTGCCGTTATGGTCGGCAACGGCAAGGGTGCAAAAAACGGCATTTTGTTCAAAACCGCCGCATCGCTTGAAGAAACCGGCAGAATACAAATTGTCGCTCTCGACAAAACAGGCACAATCACTCAGGGCAAGCCGAAGGTTACCGATATAGTTCCGCTCTGCTGTACAGAGGAGGAGCTTGTGACTGTTGCCTGTTCGCTCGAGGCAAACAGCGAGCATCCGCTTGCAAAGGCAATCACGGAGTACGGCGCAGAAAATAATGTTGCCGCAATGCCTGTCAGCGATTTTAAAGCTATCGCAGGTAACGGACTCAGCGCAAATATGGGCGATGACAAGTTAATCGGCGGCGCGTTTAAGTTTATTTCATCAAAGATTGACAATATGCCGCACGATGTCGGGCAAAAAGCAAACAAACTTGCATCTCAGGGCAAAACGCCGATGTTGTTTATGAAAAATAATAAATTGCTCGGCATTATCGCAGTTGCCGATGTTATCAAGGAGGACAGCCCTGCCGCTGTCGCAGAACTTCAAAAAATGGGCATCAAGGTTGTTATGCTCACAGGCGACAACCGCCGCACCGCCGAGGTTATCGGCAAGCAGGTCGGCGTTGATACCGTTATCTCCGATGTCCTGCCCGACGGCAAGGAGGGCGTTATCCGCCGCCTTAAGGAATACGGCAAGGTCGCAATGGTCGGCGACGGTATAAACGATGCGCCGGCACTCACTCGTGCGGATACAGGCATTGCTATTGACGCAGGCACCGATATTGCTATCGACGCCGCAGATGTCGTTTTGATGAACAGCAAGCTTTCCGATGTTCCGGCGGCTATTCGCCTCAGCCGCAAAACGCTCACCAACATTCACGAAAATCTGTTTTGGGCGTTTATATATAATGTAATAGGTATTCCGCTCGCCGCAGGCTGTTGGATTCCGCTCACCGGTTGGACGCTCAACCCGATGTTCGGCGCGGCGGCAATGAGCCTCTCGAGTTTTTGCGTTGTCACAAACGCTTTGCGACTCAATCTTGTCAATATCCACAGCACAAAGCACGACAGAAAAAATAAAGAAATTAATTTGGATTTAAAGGAGTTTTCAACTATGTCACAAACTATGACAAAAACAATCAATATCGAAGGTATGATGTGCCCCCACTGTGAGGCAACGGTCAAAAAAGTTCTCGAATCGTTCCCCGAAATTCAGGAGGCAAAGCCGAGCCACGAAAATAACAACGCAGTTATAACCTGCACGGCAGAGCCTGATATGCAAGCCGTTAAAAAGGCAATCGAGGACGCAGGATATACCGTAAAATAAATTTTTGCCGAAATTTGCCGCACGGATAAAGTTTTTTGTTGATTCAGCGGTTATATTGCTCCTGCAAATGCCTTGATATTACCGCCAAAATATGGTAAAATTATATCATCAAATTATCGGAGGTATTTATTATGGCAATGACATATGAATCAATCGTTGAAGCGGCAAGAAATAAGTTTTATGATATTGATGTTTCTTCCGTGCCCGGCACCCTCGCTTTCCAAATTAATATCGAGGGCAAGTCCGTAAACGGTATTTTCTATATTGAAATTAAGGACGGCAAGGTACATGTTGAGCCTTATGAATATTATGACAGAGATGCTATCCTTATTATGAACGGTACAAATTTCATCAAACTCATAAACGGCAAGCTTGACCCAATCGTTGCTTTCACAACAGGCAAACTCAAGGTCGAGGGCGACATTAATGCCGCACTTGAAATCATCAAGTTTTTGAAATAAAACACGGCATAATCTGTCGGTATTTATGATTAGAATAAACAAAACGGAGTTCATTTGAACTCCGATTTTATTATGTTATGATGTATTATTTTACTTTCTTTTTAATATCGTTTAAAACCTTTTTTTCGATTCTCGATACATACGAACGGCTGATTTTGAGCCGCTCGGCAATCTCGCGCTGTGTCAGCGGCTTTTT
>CAVGLE010000008.1:0-16506 GCA_963630035.1 Mediterraneibacter torques | reverse complement strand
GTTTAATCCGTATCGCAAAATTATTATTTCGCGCTCGCGTTCGTCTTTGATGTTTTCAATAATTTTTGCAACCTGTTCCCACTGCGTTTTTGTTTCCAAATCCTCGGCAAGGTTTCTGCTGTCGCTTATAACTTCCTCTATTGTCAGCGGATTTCCGTCCTTGTCGGTATCAATTGCATCACCGAGATAAATATCGTTGCCTTGCTTTTTCAAACTGCGAAAATACATAAGTATTTCGTTTTCGATACACCTCGATGCGTATGTTGCAAGGCGTGTGCCTTTTGTGTAATCAAACGAGTCAATCGCTTTTATCAATCCGATTGTGCCGATTGATATTAAATCGTCCGTGTCATTCGTTTTTGAGTAGTATTTTTTCACAATGTGGCTTACAAGGCGCAGATTGCGCTCAATCAAAATCGCCCTCGCGTTTTTGTCGCCCTGCGCCATTTTTTCAAGCTGGGCATATTCCTCTTTTGCGCTTAGCGGTTTTGGGAATGACGAGCCGTTTTGAATGTGCAAAATAAAATACAGTATATTTGCGCTTAACGCCGATATTATCGCACTTAACATTTTCATCACCGCTAAATCGTATGCCTCTCACGGCTTGTATAATGACATAATAAAATTGAGTTGGAAAAATTATCAGTTTTTCGTACAGTTATTTAAACAAGTGTATGTTAAAACTTACTTTATAAGGAACACAAATTACAAAATTTGTGAGATGAATTTCACGCAAATTCAATCAAATACAAAAAATTAAGACTTTTTTAGATTTGATTGGTTGCTAAATTATGCGTCATTTTGTATAATTGTATATATTGATTTTAATAATTCGATTTCGGAGATGATAAAATGCCCGGACAGCAAAACAATGTTATTATGGGGCTTAATGAAAACGAGGTCGCCGCGAGAGTAAATGCAGGCCTTGTCAACAAGGCGGAAATTTCAACCGATAAATCGGTTAAGGAAATCATTCGTTCAAATACACTCACATATTTCAACCTCATATTTTTTATAATCGCCGTTCTTTTGTGTATTGTCGGCTCGTTCAGAAATCTTACATTTCTGCCGGTAGTTATCGGCAACTCTCTAATCGGCATTTATCAGGAAATTCGCGCAAAGAAAACGCTTGAAAAAATGAGCATTCTCAACGCTCCTCACGCTGTTGCGATCCGCTCCGGCAGGCAGGTCAAACTTCCTACCGACGAGCTTGTAAAAGACGATGTCGTTGTTTTCTCGGCAGGCGACCAAATCTGTGCCGACGCCGTTGTAATCAGCGGAAGCATAAAAGTCAACGAGGCACTTTTGACAGGTGAGTCCGATGAAATTGAAAAAGTCGGCGGCTCATCGCTTATGTCGGGCAGTTTCGTTGTTTCGGGTCAGTGCTGTGCAAGGCTTGTCAATGTCGGCGAGGAGGCATATATTTATAAGCTCACCAAGGAGGCCAAAGAGATGGGCTCCGGCGAGCAGTCCGAAATGATTAAATCAATCAACCAAATCGTTAAATGGATGGGTATTGCGATTATCCCCATCGGACTTATTCTCTTTTATCAAAGCTATTGGATTAATCACGAAACCTTTAAAACGGGTATTGTTTCAACCGTTGCCGCAATCACGGGTATGATTCCCGAGGGACTTTATATGCTCACAACAATTGCGCTTGCACTCGGAACAATCAGGCTCGCTCAACAAAAGGTTCTTCTCCACGATATGAAAAGCATCGAGGCACTCGCGCGTGTAGATGTTTTGTGTGTCGACAAAACGGGCACAATCACCGAGCCGAATATGACGGTTGACAATGTTTATTGCCTCAACAACGGCTTGATTACACCCGAGGAGCTTAAGGGTTTGTTTGTCGATTACGCCACTGCGGCAGTCGATAACAACGCAACCATGATGGCAATTAAGGATTATGCCGCGGCGCTCAATACAAACGGTATGTATAATAAACGCACTGCTGTCAGCGTTCAGCCGTTTTCGTCAACGGATAAGTTCAGCACAATCACATTCCGCGACGGCACATTTATTCTCGGCGCACCCGAGTTTGTTATGAAAGATAATTTCGAGTCCGTCGCAGGCGAAATCACTCCGTTTGCCGAAAAAGGCTACCGTGTTTTGCTCCTTGCAAAAAAGGCCGATTCGGGTGAGGTCAAACCGCTCGGTTTCGTTGTCCTTTCAAACCCGATTCGTAAAGGCGCAGTCAAAACATTTCAGTATTTCAACGAGCAAAATGTTGCCATTAAGGTTATTTCGGGCGACAGCCCCAAAACCGTTTCCGAGGTTGCAAAGCAGGCAGGCATTGCAAATTCGGATAAATATATTGATGCGTCGCTCCTTGATACAGACGAAAAAATCAAGCAGGCGGCTGTTCAATACACTGTTTTCGGCAGAGTTACGCCGAAGCAAAAGCAAAAACTCGTTCAGGCTCTCCAAGAGGCAGGACATACAGTTGCAATGACAGGTGACGGCGTAAACGATATTCTCGCCATGAAAGACGCCGATTGCAGTGTTGCAATGGCTTCGGGCAGTGAGGCGGCGTCACAGGCGGCGCAGGTTGTTTTGATGGATTCCGACTTTTCAAAAATGCCCGATGTCGTTTTCGAGGGCAGAAGAGTTGTAAACAACATTCAGCGTTCGTCAAGCCTTTTCCTTGTTAAAAACATTTTTTCACTTTTGCTGTCCGTTTTCTCGGCAGTGTTCCTTATAACATATCCGCTTGAACCGTCACAGATTTCGCTTATCGGTATGTTCACAATCGGTATCCCCGGATTTTTGCTTGCGCTCGAGCCGAACAAAAACCGTATTCAGGGTCATTTCCTCAAAAATGTCTTACTGAAGGCTCTGCCGGCAGGACTTGCGGATGTGCTCGCCGTCGGCGCGCTTGTTGTTTGCGGCAATGTCTTTTCTCTCCCCAAAGAGGATATTGCAACCGCCTCCACAATGCTTTTGTGCGTTATCGGATTTATGATTCTTATTAATATAAGCAAGCCGTTCACTCCGGTTAAATACGGCATTTTGGCACTCAATGTCACGGGTCTTGTCCTTTGCGGCATTTTCCTTAAGAACTTGTTTGCACTTTCAAGTATGAAATCGGAAATCTCGATTTTGCTTATGATTGTTTTCTCGTTCGCAGGCGAGTCGATATACAGGAATTTAAGAAAGTTTATCGAACTGCTTGATTTCAAACTTGACGAATATAAGAAAAGCCGTGCCGAAAAAAGAACACAAAAATCGGCAAAATAAAATCAAAAAAGTAAAAAACACCGTGTGCCGAAATATGAGACACACGGTGTTTTGCAATATTATTGTATTACGGTATTATTTTTCTTTTTTAACAGCCGTGTTTTCCTGATCTTTGAAAACAACAAACTTGTCATATAAAAATTCGGTAATCATATTGCAAGCCATTGTGCAACCGAGAACTATGTAGTTGATACCGGCTAAATCCGAATAAGTCGAAGTGAAATGGTTGCCGAGTAATGTTGAAATCGGTGTGAATACAAGATAAAACGCAAAAACCTTAAGCATTGCAATCGGCACATTTGCCGCCGATTTAAAGGTGAACTTTCTGTTGAATGTGAAATTCCACAGCACCGACAAAATAAGTGCAATCAAATACATCGGTCCGTATTCGTTTTTCATTATCCTTGCGAATGTTTCGTTGTTTGCCATCAGATTTTGGAAAAAATCAAGTTTGATGATTACCTCATTCATTAATGTGAATGCAACAACCTGAATAATTCCTGCCGATGCCGAAAACAGCGCAAACTTTATAAATTGCCATACGCCGCCCTTTGATTTCTTTTCGCTGTTGATATCACTCATTTAATCAGCACTCCTTTTTTCATTATGCGTTTATTGTATCACACGGCTGAATATAATTCAATAACTATAACTGTATTTATTGCGTATTTATTGTGCATTGCGGCAGTTCGCCTGTTGATTTTTTTTACAATACATGATATGTTTAAATTATCATACATGATTTTTTGATTAAGCAAAATGTTTCGCAAACTTTTTTTGTATACCGTAACGGTGTTTGGAGAAAGCATTATGAATAATTTCAGTTTTTATCATATAACCGATACACATTATTATGATTCGTCATTCAAACGCAGCGGTTCTGCATATGAAAAGCGCAGCCAAACCGATCAAAAATGCGTTGCTGAAACTCCGGCTGTTATCGATGCCGGATTTGACCTGCTTTTCGCAGATGACGAAACGAATGTCATTCTTATAACAGGTGATCTTGTTTATCGCGGCGAATATCAAAGCCATGTCGGATTTCGCGACAGACTTTACAAATTAAAGGAACAAGGCAAAAAAATATATTTGATAACGGCGCGCCACGATTATTGCGAGGACTGCGAACCTGTTGAGTTTGACGGCGATAATCTTGTGCCTGTAAAGGGTATGCCTCGCAGTGAATTGCGCGATTTTTATAAAGATTTCGGCTTTGCCGACGCTGTAAGCGAGCATCGGGAAAGTATGTCCTATGTTGCGCAAATAGCCGACGGAATACGCTTGCTTGCTCTTAATTGTGACGGCGACTGTAAAGATTTCAAGGGTATTTGGCCGGATCAAATGCAGTGGGCACTCGAACAAATCAAGGCGGCAAAGGAAAGCGGCAATTACATATTTGCAATGACGCATTATCCGCTTTTGCCGTTTTCACCCGTTATGAATTTAATTGACGACGCTCATTTGACCGATTGGGAGCAAATCGCAATTACTCTTGCCGACGCAGGGCTTGATTTAATTTTTACCGGTCATATGCACGCCCAAGCTATAACGGATTATACCACAAAAAACGGCAATAAAATTACCGATGTTCAGACCGGTTGCTTTGTCGGATGTCCGTGCGCATACAGAAGAATAACCTTTGTTGATGACACCGTTGTCATAAAATCATATACAATCAACGATTTTGATTATGACAAGCACGGTTTAACCGCCGAACAGTATTTTAAATGGCGATTTGACAGAATGATTAACATAAAAATGAATGAAATTTTGCCGAAACCCGTTATGAAAATTCTCGACAAATTCACGCTGAAAAAACTCGGCAGGCTTTTGCGGTTTAAAGTCGACCCGTCAATAAGCGACCGACTTGCAAAGGATGTCGGTATTGAGCTTGTGCGCAATATTTTTATCGGGAACGAGCCTTATGTTGAGGGCACACCGATATATGACGCAATGAAAATGCTTTTAAAGCGGCTTCGCCCCATAACGCGTATCGTTGAAAGAAAAATGGGTGCAAAAAATCCGATTTTGTCGGATTTTTCGGTATTTGTGCTTACTATGATAGGCGACAGTAGGCAACGCGACTATGACACTGTACTGAAAATTAACAACTAAACCTATTGACTTGGCAGGTAATAGGCGATATCATTAAAAAATGATTTAGTATATTTTGGCGGAGGTAATTTTATGCTAACTGATGATCAGCGCGAACGCTATGCGCGCCACTTGGTCTTGGATGAAATAGGAGAGTCGGGTCAGGAAAAATTGCTTTCCTCAAAAATTCTTGTTATCGGCACGGGCGGTTTGGGTTCTGCCGTGTCATATTATCTTTGCGCCGCAGGTGTCGGCACACTTGGTATTGTTGACAACGATGTTGTCGATTTGACAAATCTTCAGCGCCAGATTCTTCATTCCACACCCGATCTCGGCAGAGAAAAGGTTATCTCTGCAAAAGAAAAACTCAATCGTCTTAATCCCGATGTAAATGTTGTTACATACAAAATGTTTGTTGACAGGTCAAATGTCGACGATTTGATTAAGGACTATGATTTTATAGTCGAGGCAACGGATAATTTTGACGCTAAATTTCTTATCAACGATGCCTGCGTCAAAGGCAAAAAGCCGTATTGCCACGGCGGAATACTCCGTTTTAAGGGTCAGCTTATGACATATGTTCCCGGTGTGTCGCCGTGTTATCGCTGTATGTTTCACGAAGCACCGCCGAAAGGCACTGTCCCCACAGGCAGGCAGGCGGGTCTCATCGGTGCTTTGAGCGGTGTTATTGGCACTCTTCAGGCAACCGAGGCAATCAAATATCTCCTTGGCATCGGTGATTTGCTCACCGGTAGGCTTTTGACTTACGATGCGCTGACAATGCGCTTTCATACCGTTAATTTGCCCGATAACAGAAAAGACTGCCCCGTCTGCAGTAAATATCTTGATGAATAAATTAAACGATAATAAAAGCAGCGATTAATGCATTTTCACATTAATCGCTGTTTTGCTTTTTACTGAATATTATTGGGGCAATTATATCTCGGCTTGCCGAAGCTTGATTTGCCGTATTCAATCGCCTTGCTCGGACATCTGCATATGCATGCCATACAGTGTGTGCAATTGTCGCCCCAGCTCGGTTTGCCGTTTTCAAGCTCAATGTTGTTCAGTGGACAAAGTGCAACGCAGGCACCGCAACCGGTACAACTTTCGGTTGTATAAAACTTTTTCGCCTTTACCGTGAATTTGAAAAACACATCGTTTACGATTGAGCTTTTTGCCCTGTCTTCTATGTTGGCTTTGTGCTCTCTGAATTTTGCGCCGTCTTTGATTGTTTGAATTGCCGCGTTTATTCCCGGCTGTGCTTTCTCGATGATTTGCCTTGCCTCATTCTCATCGGGCGCGCCGAAAAGTGCGATATAGTTTTCGGGCATTACAATTTCCTTAACGCCCATATATTCAAAACCGACCCTTTCGCAAAGCTTTTTCAAATATTTTTCGGCGTTTCCGATTTCACCGCCGCAGTTCATCACAAAATATGCTTTTTTGCATCCGCCGAATTTTGTCTTTTCTATCCAATCCGATACAACTCTCGGCATTCTCCAACCGTAAGTCGGCACCGAAAATATCAGTTCGTCGTTGCTGTTTATTTGAGAAAAATCGTTTGTTTCGATTTTTTTGTTTATTGATATAATATCTCTGCCGAGCGCTTTTGCAATCTTTTCGGCAATATATTTGCTGTTTCCCGTTCCGGTGAAGTATAATACCATCGTACCGCTCCTTTGTGTCATTCCTTGTGCCGATATTATCATATTACTTTCAAATTTTCAAGTGACACCGTGTTTTGTTGTGCAATATCGACAAAAAATGTTGCATATACTTTTAACCGAATGACAAAAATAGACAATTTATACCCTTGAAACTGCTTTGACAGTGTTGTATAATATAATTTATACTATATACATTCGGGTAGGACAGATGTTATGAATTCACTCAAATTTAACTTTGTACGCAGGGCATTCATCATTCCTGTGCTGTTGTCTGCAATTGTTGTTGCGGTTGTATGGTTTACAGCTCCTAAAATGATTGAGTCGTCAAATGCTGTTTCGGTTGCTGCGGCAACCGATGTCGATATTTCAAAATACAAGCTCAATGAATATGATAAATTTTCACAGCTTAAGTCCGGCGAATATGTTGCAACAATCGCCTGTAAAAATTCGGCAGTCTCCTGTCCGGCTCTTTATCTCGACGATATTGAAACTGGCACGGCGTATATGACGAAAGCCTCAACCGAGCCGTGGAACGACGGTACGGTTGCCTTTGTCGGCGACAATTTTGATTCGGAGTTTAAGTCTCTTCACTCCGCAAAAATCGGCGACGAAGTTTATGTCAGTTTTTACAAACACGGCACATATACATATAAAATCACGAAAATTACGGCTAATAATAAACTTACGGCTTTAAAGCAGTATGAAAAACAAAAAAACAAGCTTATTCTTTGTCTGCCTTACACTGATTTTGAAAGTGCCGAAAGCTCCTCGATTTATACATTCTATATTGCAGAATCGGAGGCGATATGATGAATAAAGACGCAAAATATAAAATCTTTAAGTTTTTGAACACAGTTTTTGCAATGTTGCTTGCAATTTCAATTGTGTGTGTTGTTGTTGCCTCAACAATGATGGGCATTTTTAAATCACAAGGATTTTTGGAGAAAAAGTTACAGGTGTATTCTTCTCAAACGGCGCAACAGCTTACCGATGAATTTGTTAAATTGAGTGACAAAACCGGTTTTTCGCAGGATGCATACAAAAATGCGTTCACCGCAAACGATACGCAGTTGATATTTAAAACCGTTGCAGGAAATTTTCAGCTTTTTTACAGTACCGAGTTTTCGGATAATTCCGACTTATATAATTGTATTAAAACGCGCCTTACAAATTACTGTGAAGAGAACGGACTTAATTATACCGACCGAGAAATTTCAAACAATGCCGCACTTTGTGTTGACACCGCAAACCAAATTATGGGCGGCTCGTCAACAAAAATTCGCGTTTTCGGCATAGTTAAAAGTAATATTATGATTTATGCCGTTGTTGCTCCGGTTATTCTTGTAATAGCCTGTATTGTCGCACTCGATTTGCTTAACTACGGCAGACACAGAAAATACAATTATATCGGCCTCGGTCTTTCAACGGCGGGATTTGTTCTTGCTTTGTCGTCGGCATTTATCCGAATGCAAAAGTATTTCGCGCAATATTCGTTTTGCGACAATAAAATTTACAGTGCCGCCGTTTCGGATTGCTTTTCGTATCTTTTTAATATCTGTATTATCATAGGTATCGGATTTGCGATTGCCGGCGTTGTTATGCTTGCTTCAAACCTTGCATACTATACAAAAAAGAATCGCCAAATTAAGGCGGTGCACGACGAAAATTCACAGCTTCGCAGCGAATATATGGAACAAATCAACCAAAAAACAAAAAACGGTTTAAATAATAATTCCGAGGAAGAAAAATTAAAACTCAACAAGAAATAAAAGACACGGCAGAGCTTCAAACTCTGCCGTGTCTTTTATTGCCTTGTATCAATATTCACATGTGTATGTAAATAATATTTCATCGTTCGGATTAACCTCTTTTTTACCGCAGGTTATGCTTGGAAATTTACCGTTTACACTGTAAAGCCAGCCGCTTTCGTCGCCGCAATCCTTTTCGTCAATATTGTTTATTCCCGAAATATATATTCCGTACACGGTATCTTCCGCCGTTATTTTAATGTGCTGTGATGCACAGCTTCGTTTTAAAATGTCATACGCCGTGTCGCCGCTTTCATATGTGCAACTGTATTTTCTGAGCAAGTATCCGTCGGACGGAACATATTTCTCGTGCCCCGGCTTAAGATCGCCAAGGTGATTTAATATGCTTTTGCACTCTATTGTTATATAGCAAACCTTTTGACTTTTCGGCGGAGCGTTTGCCTTTTTTGTTGTGGTAACCTTTTTTGTCGTTTTTGCCGCAGTCGCTGTCTTCTTTTTTGTCGTTGCGGTACTTTTTGCGGTTGTCGGTGCGGATGTCGACCGATTGCCTTGCTTTTTCACTGTGGTGTTTTGGCTCGTGCTTTGCGCCGCTGTTGATGCCGAGCCTTTTGTTGTGGTTGGTGCTTCATCGGGAATGTTTTCGGCAACAATCGTGCCGCTTTCATCTGACTTTGTTGTTGCGTTTGCAAATGTTGTCAGTTCGACCTTTTCACCGCTTTCGGCAGAGCATGCCGAAAATGAAAACAAAATGCATATTATCGCCAATAATACGGCTGTTACTTTGCTTATCTTTTTCATACTTTTTTATCTTTATATTATAGTTCGTTTAAATCCCGTTTCATTGCGTTATATGATGTATCAACTGCCTCATCGGATATGTCGCATCCAAACTCATAAAGCGGAACAAGCTCAAAAATATCCTCAATAACATCAAAAAGCTTTTCCATATCTTGCGCGCCGAGCCTGCGCACCGTTTGGCTGAATATGTTATAAACCGCCTTTTTTGTATCTGCTTTTTTTATAAAGTTTGTTTTGCTTCTTTCCAAAAAGCAAATTCCGCCGAGCGGAACAACTTCTGGTGTCGAATAATCGTATTTTCCGCTCCACGGTGTGCCGCAGGCGTAAATTTTGCCGTCAATTTTCCTTATGCACGGCTTGTCGTCATTTAAAATGTGCGCTCTGTTGCCGAATCGTTTAAGCCAAAGTTGCGTATGTGTCGACTTTCCCGTTCCGCTGTCTGCCGAAAAGGCATAAGCAACACCGTCAACGACTATGCACGATGAATGCAAAAGTATTCCGTCAAATTTTAAAATATTTGTGTAAAAATCCGAGCCTGTGAGCATATATTTCCAATCGTCCTGATTAAGTTCGGGATGCTCACGCATTGCCTCCTCAACGCGCCTGTCGTCAACATTAATGCGTATATCCGCTTGTTGTCCTTCGCGTTGATCGGCGGCAAGGTATGGGACAGCCTGTGCATCTGTCCTTCCGCCGTGTGGCGGCATTTCAACCTTCAATCCCGCAATGTCATAAATAGGCATATAATACCTTCCTTATATATGATTTTGAGTTTAGTATAAAATAAATTTTAAATTAAGTCAATAAAACATTGATTTTTCATTTAAATGTGTGTAAAATAGAAAGCTGATTAAGTAGATTTAATTGTGAAATTAAGTGGATTTAATTATAAAACATATTTTTATTATTTATTGCGGTAAAGGAAATAAAAAAATGACAAAGACTAAGATTATTTGTACCGTCGGCCCTGCCACGGATGACGAAAATGTTCTCGAACAAATGATGCTTTCCGGCATGAATGTTGCAAGATTCAACTTCAGTCACGGCAAGTATGAGGAGCATACAAAAAGATTTGAAGAGGTTGTAAAACTTCGCGATAAACTTTCGTTGCCTGTTGCAACACTTCTTGATACAAAAGGTCCCGAAATCAGGCTCGGTGATTTTGAAGATCCAAACGGCGTTGTTATCAACTCCGGTGACACATTTACACTGACAACAACACAGTGTATGGGCACTAAGGAAAAATCGTTTGTAAATTATGACGGACTTCCGCGCGATGTCAAGCACGGAACAACTATTCTCATCAACGACGGACTTATTTCAATGAAAGTTGACAAAGTTACCGCCAACGACATTGTGTGCACCGTCATTGACGGCGGCCTTATTACAAATCACAAGGGCGTTAATGTTCCCGGAATTAATCTTAATATGCCTTATCTTTCACAAAAGGATATGAATGACCTTTCATACGGTAAAAAGATGGATTTTGACTTTATTGCCGCATCGTTCTGCCGCTCTGCAACCGATATTACGATTATGCGTAATTACCTTGAAGCAATCGGCTGGAAAGGTGTTAAAATCATTGCAAAAATCGAAAATTCACAGGGCGTTGAAAATATTGACGAAATTATCCGTGTTGCCGACGGCATTATGGTTGCCCGCGGCGATATGGGTGTTGAAATTCCGTTTGAAAAAATTCCGGCTATCCAAAAAATGATTATCGAAAAGGTGTATAAGGCCGGCAAAATCGTTGTTACGGCAACACAAATGCTTGAATCAATGATTGAAAATCCGCGCCCGACAAGAGCCGAGATTACAGACATTGCAAATGCTATTTATGACGGCACATCGGCTATTATGCTTTCTGGCGAGTCGGCAGTCGGCAAGCATCCCGTTGAGGCAGTTCAGGCAATGACAAGGATTGCTCAAACGACCGAGGCGGATATTGATTATAAAAGGAATTTTGACCATTTTTATCAAAAACCAGAAAATCGCGACATTACCGCCGCTATTTCGCACGCAACGGTTACAACCGCGCACGATCTTAACGCCTCCGCAATCGTTACTGTTACAAAAAGCGGCACAACTGCGCGTATGATATCAAAATTCAGACCTTACACTCAAATCGTCGGCGCAACAACGAGCGACAGAGTTTATCGCCAGCTTGTGCTTTCGTGGGGTGTTTTCCCGGTTAAATGCGATGAAAAGAAAAATACCGACGCTTTGTTTGATCATGCCGTCGCGGTTTCAAAAAAGGCAAAAGTTCTTAATCACGGCGATATTGCCGTTATCACCGCCGGCATTCCGCTCGGTATTTCGGGCACAACAAATATGATTAAGGTTCAGATAGTATGACAGTCAAATTTATTTCTTGTGACAGTGAAGAATTTGATTTTGTCAAAAAAATCAGAACCGATGTTTTTGAAAAAGAGCAGGGAGCAATTGCCAAGCAGGAATTCGATTTGTTCGACAGCGATCCAAAAACACTTTTTGTGCTTGTTGAGGAAAACGGCACACCCGTTGCAACGGGCAGGATTGCATTTATGCCAAAGGGCGTAAAAATCGGCAGAATTGCCGTTGTGCGCTCTGCGAGGGGGACGGGTTGCGGCGCATTTCTCGTCAAATCGCTTTGCCAAATGTGCAAAAAACAAAATATACACACTGTTTATGTTGATTCTCAACTTCACGCGGTCGGCTTTTATGAAAAATTCGGCTTTCACCCAACCGGCGAACCTGTGCTTGTTGACCGCGGTATTGAGCATCTTCCTATGATTTATGAGGATTGATATATGAAATGCTTTAATTGCAACCGCGAAATAGGTGACAGCGAAAGATGTCCCTATTGCGGCGTGACGGTTGAAAAAACAGAGGATAATATTGAATTAAGCCGCCTTGCTCCGCAGGCAAGCAGCGATGTTTATTGCCCTCCCGAGCCGCAGGATATGCCGAAACGCAAAAAGAAAAAGCCGATTTTCGCCGTGATTATCGTTGTTATCATCATCGCGGCGGCAGTGCTTGGAGTCTATGCCTATTCGCAGATAAAAGACGATATTAACGGCACAGAAAAGGGAAGTGCAACTAAATACACACTTGTTATTTCAAAAGAGGATTATGAATACGAGGTCGGTCAAAAACTTTATAAAAACGGCATTGTTATTAACGATACCGTGTGGACCTCGTGGATGGATAAACACTATCCCGATTTTACTTATATTAACGGCGAATATAATATGACCTCAGATATGAGTTATGAAGATATTGTGCAAAAACTTAAAAATCCCGACATTTCTCACAAATCGGTCAAGGTTTGTATCCCCGAGGGCAAAAACTGCATGGAGATTGCAAAAATCCTTGAGGAAAATTCAATTTGCAAGGCTTCGGATTTTTTAAATATCTGCAAATCGACAAACGGTTTTGATTACGATTTTCTTTCAACCGTTCCCGATAACGATTTGATTGCATATAAACTTGAGGGCTTTTTGTTTCCTGCAACATACGATTTTGCAATGAACAGCGACGCTCACGACATTGCGGCAAAAATGCTTGAAACATTTGATTACCATATCACCGACGATATGAAGGATTTTTGCACCGCTCACAATATGACGATGTATCAGCTCATTACCCTTGCCTCTGTTGTACAAAAGGAAGCACTCGGTAAAGATTCTGCAAAAAATATTGCCTCTGTCTTTATGAACAGACTTGATAAGGGAGCAAAACTTCAATCGGATGTAACATATTACTACGCCGCTACACTGCGCGATAAATACGGTTTTTCGCAGGAAGTTTACGATTCGTATTATACCTATCGCTGCACAGGCTTGCCGGTCGGCCCGATTACAAATTCTGGCGACGATATTGTAGCCGCAACAGTTGATTATCCCCAAACGGAGTATTTGTATTTCTTCTCCGATTTAAAGGGCGATTTTCATTTTGCAAAAACATATGATGAATTTGTTGCGTTGCAAGAAAAATATCCGTGGAAGGAATAATATAAAGGAATATTTTTATGTCACAGTTTGATAAAGATTATTTAAACCTCTGCCGCCGCATTTTGAGCGAG
Organism: Mediterraneibacter torques; assembly: GCA_963630035.1. Classification (GTDB taxonomy): domain Bacteria; phylum Bacillota; class Clostridia; order Oscillospirales; family Acutalibacteraceae; genus Eubacterium_R. The sequence goes on along the minus strand of CAVGLE010000008.1, from coordinate 2,869 downwards.
GGCACCGAGGTTGTCAACCGCACAGGTACAAATACAATCAAGGTGCCGTCACACCATTTCCATTTCGATTTGCAGCAGGAATTTCCTATTTTGACAACGAAACAGGTATTTATCCGTCAGGCAGTTCTTGAAATGCTTTGGATTTATCAGGCGCAGTCAAACGATGTTCGTTGGTTGCAAGAGCGCGATGTCAATATTTGGAACGAGTGGGAAATTGACGAAAACGGAATTTGGACAGCCAACCAGCTTGTTCCCGATGAAAACGGACAGCTTGTCAAAAAAACAATTCATAAGGATTTCGGCAAGGAATATGCCCACACAATCGGCACCGCTTACGGCTATATTGTCAAAAAATTCCAAATGACTCAAAATCTTATTGATAAAATAAAGAATCACCCCGAGGACAGACGAATGGTTATGACCCTTTGGCAAAACGATTATCTCGATACAGCCGTTTTGCCGAGTTGCGTTTGGTCAAGCGAATGGGATGTTACCGACGGTAAGCTCAATTGCTGGGTGCATCAGCGTTCGTGCGATGTTCCGCTCGGATTGCCGTTTAATATTACTCAATACGCCGTTTTGCTCTCAATGCTTGCACAGACGGCGGGGCTTCAGCCGGGTACGATTGATTGGAGTATAAAAGATGCTCATATTTATGTCAACCAAATTGACGGCATTAAGGAGCAAATCAAGCGTCAGGACGAGCAGGGCGATTTGCCTGCACCGAAGTTATGGCTTAACCCCGATGTTAAAGATTTCTTTGATTTTGATTCGTCGAGAGATTGTAAGGATGTTAAATTGATTGACTACAAGCATCTCGGCAAAATCAAATTTCCGATTTCCCAATAATAATTTAAGGTAATTTATTTATGAATATTTCAATGATAGCCGCTGTCGGCAAAAATCTTGAACTCGGCAGGGGCAACGATTTGATTTGGCATTTCAAAGAGGATATGCGCTTTTTTAAGGAAACAACCACCGGAAAGACCGTTGTTATGGGCAGAAAAACCTTTGAGTCGCTCCCTCACGCATTGCCAAACAGACGAAATATCGTCATCACAACCGATGAGAGCTATGCTGCACCCGGTGCGGAAGTTGCACATTCGGTTGACGGCGCAAATGCGCTTTGCGGCGACGACAATGTCTTTATTATCGGCGGCGGAAATGTTTACAAGCAGTATTTGCCGCTTGCAAATAAGCTTTATTTAACCGAAATCGACGCCGAGTGCTACGATGCCGACTCGTATTTTCCGCAGTTTGACAAATCGCTTTATACAAGCGAACAACTCACCGATTATAATGTTGACGGCGTTTCGTTTAAACATATTTTATATACAAAAAAATAATTTTCACTTTTGCTTGACATCAGCCGAGCTTTGTGTTAATATACTCTCACAACAAAGAAGAACGCGCGTTCTCCCCTTAAACCGAAGGCGAAAAGGGCAATATTTCTTATGATTTATTGAGTACGGGCGTGTTGCGTTCGTACTTTTTATTTTTAATTAATTTTCAAAGAGGTGTTTTTTATCAGCAAAGATGCTCCGCAACTCAACGGCGAAATCAGAGATAAGGAATTACGCGTAATCGCAGATGACGGCGAACAGCTCGGCATCATGAGTGCAAAGGAAGCGCAAAAGCTTGCAGATTCAAAGGGCAAGGACCTTGTTAAAATCGCTCCGCAGGCAAAGCCGCCCGTTGCAAAGATTATGGATTATTCAAAATATCGTTACGAGCAGGCAAAACGCGAAAAGGAAAATCGCAAAAAGCAAAAGACTGTTGAAACCAAGGAAATCAGACTTTCTCTTAATATCGACATCGGCGATTTTAATACAAAGGTTAACCAAGCTCGTAAGTTTTTGTCAAAGGGTGACAAGGTTAAGGTGTCAATCCGTCTTCGCGGCAGAGAAATGGCTCACCCCGAATTGGGCGAAACCAATATGCAACGCTTTGCAGACGAGCTTGCAGAGGAAGCTGTTGTTGACAAAAAGCCGAAACTTGAGGGCAGACAGATTCTTATGTTTATGTCCCCAAAAGCAAAATAATTAAAATGTAAATCATTGCTTCGTTGCTTCGCGACGGAGATTTTGCGGCCCGTGGCTTGTCCCGCGCAAATTATTAAATAATCGGAGGAATTAATTATGCCAAAAATTAAGACACACAGCGGCGCTAAAAAGCGTTTCAAAACAACAAAGAGCGGCAAGGTTAAAAGAGCTCACGCTTACACATCACACATCCTTACAAAGAAATCAACAAAGCGTAAAAGAAATCTTCGTAAGCAGGTTGTTGCCGATGTTACAAACCAGAAGCAATGCAAAAGACTTGTTCCTTACAAATAATTTTAGCTTTTAAGTAGGGAGCGGCAGTGTTTCGCTCCGTTAAATCATTCAATAATCGGAGGTAATTAAAATGGCAAGAATTAAAGGCGCTATGGCGACTCGCAAAAGAAGAAAAAAAGTATTAAAGGCAGCTAAGGGTTACTACGGCTCGAAGCACGCTCTTTTCAAAACAGCTAAACAGGCTGTAATGAAGAGCGGTCAGTATGCATATATCGGCAGAAAGCAGAAGAAGAGAGATTTCAGAAGAATTTGGATCACCCGTATTTCAGCTGCTTGCAAGCTCAACGGTATGAACTACTCAACATTTATGAATGGCCTTAAGAAAGCAGGCGTTGACCTCAACAGAAAGATGCTTTCCGAAATCGCTATTTCAGATCCCGAGGCATTTACAGCTCTCACAGAAACAGCAAAAGCTGCTTTATAATCAATATTGATTTTATAAACACTGTATCATTACCGATACAGTGTTTTAATTTGCAAATTTTTCAATAAAATTTGTATTTACTATTGAAAAAATTTATAATATAATGTAT
>CAVGLE010000007.1:15201-37443 GCA_963630035.1 Mediterraneibacter torques | reverse complement strand
TATATATATATATGATTACTCGATTTTTTCATTCTCATTAATCCCCTTGATTTGACAATCTTTACTCAAAAAAGAGCAATTTTGTTATATCATAAATAATACACCTTGTCAAATTTGAGGATAAACAAAGGCAGTCCATAAAAACAACAATGCGACAGAAGGAGAGTCTGTCGCATTAAAAAATATTTTGTTAAATTTCGTGGCGGTTTTTGACCTTTAAGCGCTCCATGGCTCTTGAAAGGTCTGCCATTGACTGATTGTATTCGTAAATCGACTGCTTTTGTCTGAGCTTTTCTTCGGCTCTCTCTTTAGCCTCCTGCGCTCTGCGCTTATCAATATTCTCGGGCAATTCGGCAGAAATGCAAACAACATTTGCCACATTGTCGAAAAATTCGATAAATCCGTCGCCGATAAACGCCTCGATAACCTTGCCGTCGGCATCGGTTATTTTCATTTCGCCGAACTCGACGGGAGCAACCATATTTTCGTGGTTTGCAAGGAAGCCGTAAAGTCCGTCATCGGCAATCGGAAGGATAAGCTGGCGGCAGTCGCCGTCGAAAAACACTTTATCCGAAGCAACGATTTTAAGTTTAAAAGTATTCATGGCGTCACCTCATCAGAGTGTTTTTGCCTTTTCGATTGCATCGTCGATAGTGCCGACATTGAAGAATGCCTGCTCCGGAAGATCGTCAACCTCGCCGTCGATAATCGCCTTAAAGCCGCGGATAGATTCCTTAAGCGGAACATAAACGCCCTTTAAGCCTGTGAAGGTTTCTGCAACATGGAACGGCTGTGAAAGGAACTTTTCAAGTTTTCTTGCACGGTAAACGGCAAGTTTATCCTCGTCCGAAAGTTCCTCCATACCGAGGATTGCGATAATATCCTGCAATTCCTTATATTTTTGAAGATATTCCTGAACTCTGCGGGCAACCTCGTAATGCTCCTCGCCGACAACATCTGCCTCAAGGATACGGGAGTTTGACTCAAGCGGGTCAACAGCCGGATAAATACCTTTTTCAACGATTTTACGCGAAAGAACGGTTGTAGCGTCCAAGTGCGCAAATGTTGTTGCAGGCGCCGGGTCGGTAAGGTCATCGGCAGGAACATAAACAGCCTGAACCGATGTGATTGAGCCGTTTTTGGTTGATGTGATACGCTCCTGAAGTTCGCCGACATCTGTTGCAAGGGTCGGCTGATAACCTACGGCTGACGGCATTCTGCCCAAAAGAGCGGAAACCTCAGAGCCTGCCTGAATAAATCTGAAAATATTATCAATGAAGAGAAGCACATCCTGATGCTCCTTATCACGAAAATACTCTGCCATTGTAAGTCCTGTTTCGGCAACACGCATACGCGCTCCGGGCGGCTCGTTCATCTGTCCGAAAACAAGCGCCGTTTTGTTGATAACGCCGGACTCTTTCATTTCGTTCCAAAGGTCGTTACCTTCACGCGAACGCTCACCTACACCGGTAAAAATCGAATAACCGCCGTGCTGTGTTGCGACATTGGTGATAAGCTCTTGAATAAGAACGGTTTTACCAACGCCGGCACCGCCGAACAAGCCGATTTTACCGCCCTTTTGATAAGGGGTGAGAAGGTCGATAACCTTAATGCCTGTTTCAAGTATTTCAACCTTGGAGGATTGCTCCTCAAATGTGGGGGGCTTGCGGTGGATTGACCAGTGCTCCTCGTTATCGAGGCTTTCCAAATCGTCGATTGTTTCGCCGACAACATTAAAAAGTCTGCCAAGCGTTTTTTCGCCGATCGGAACCTTGATTGAGCCGCCGGTTGCCTCAACCTGCATATCCTTATAAAGACCCTCGGATGCGGCAAGCATAATGCAGCGAACAACATTGTTGCCGATATGCTGTGCAACCTCCATAACAGCCTTTTTGCCGTTGTTGTTTACTTCAAGGGCATCTTTGATTTTTGGAAGAGTACCGTCGAACTGAACATCGACAACAGGTCCCATAACCTGAACTATTTTTCCGTAATTCATATTTTTCACCTTTCTGAAAGGTAATTATTTATTTGATGCTTTTGACCCGCCGACAACCTCGGTGATTTCCTGAGTGATGGCGGCTTGTCTTGCACGGTTAAACTGAATGGACAAATCCCTGATCATTTCTTTTGCGCTGTCTGTTGCGGTTTGCATTGCCATCATACGGGCGTTGTGCTCACTGCAATACGACTCGACAAGCGCACCGTAAATAAAGCCGGTGAGATAGTCGGGAACGATTTTGTTAAACACCGTTTGTGCATCGGGGAGAAAAGCCGCATTTTCGTACTTTTCGACAAGCTCGTTCTCCTGCATCTGAATACTTCCCTTTTCAAGCGGAAGTATTTTTTGACTTGTTGCCTCAACGGTCATTGAATTTACCATTCGTGTATATACAACATAAACTTCGTCTATCTTATCTTGCAAAAACAATTTTGACAAAACACCCGCAATATGTCTTGCGCGGTTCATTGTAGGATTTTGTGCGGTATAATTAAAGTTGTAATCAATCGGAATACTCTTGCTTTCAAAATAGTGTCTGCCGAGTTGACCGACAACAAAAAGCATATCCTTTTCCTCATTTTCGGCAAGTTTTTCGGCAAGTTTGATAACATTGTGGTTATAAGCACCTGCCAAGCCTTTATCAGCCGTGATTACAAGGTAGCCGACCGTCTTATCCTTTTTGCTCTTAAAATCGCGGGTATCAAAAAATCTGTTGCCCGCTTCGGGAGCTGCGTCAAGAATTTTTGCAAGCGAATCCTGAATCAGATAGAAAAAAGGTTCTGTGTTTTTTAAATCTCTTCTGGCTTTTTGAAGTTTTGACGAGGACACCATATACATCGCATTTGTGATTTTCATGGTATCCTTGATGGACTTCATTCTGCCTTGGATTTCTCTTGCATTAGCCATATAATCTGTCCTTATGCATTATTTGTTATACGAAGCCGAAAACTCGTCAACCGCATTGAGAATTTGCTCTTTAAGCGAGTTGTCAATAACTTTGAGCGATTCAATTTCACTCATAATATCCGATTTGTTTTCGGCAAAATAATCAAGCATAGCGCCTTGATATTTTTTAATATCGCCGGCTACAACGCCGACAAATCTTTTTCCGATAGCGGCAACCAATGTTACAACCTGCTGTGAAAGCGACATAGGATTGCCGAGCGGCTGTTTCAAAAGTTGCATAAGACCCTCGCCGTATGCAAGGCTTGCCTTTGTTTCGTCATCAAGGTCGGAAGAGAACTGTGTGAAAACTTCCATCTCTCTGAATTGAGCAAGATCGACACGCAACGAGCCTGCCGCTTTTTTCATAGCCTTTGTTTGTGCGTCACCGCCTACACGGGATACCGAAAGTCCGACATTGACAGCCGGTCTTTGACCGCTGAAGAAAAGGTCGGATTCAAGATAAATCTGTCCGTCGGTGATAGAAATAACATTTGTCGGGATATATGCGGATACATCGCCTGCCTGTGTTTCGATAATAGGCAATGCGGTGATTGAACCTCCGCCGAGTTCGTCACTCAAACGGCTTGAGCGTTCAAGCAAACGGGAATGTAAATAGAATACATCGCCGGGATAAGCCTCTCTTCCGGGCGGCCTCTCCAAAAGCAACGAAATTGCACGATATGCAACGGCATGCTTGCTCAAATCATCATAAACGATAAGGCAATCCTTGCCTTTATACATAAAGTATTCAGCAATAGCTGTTGCCGAATAAGGCGAAATGTATTGAAGTGACGCAGGGTCTGCCGCAGTTGAGCAAACAACGATTGTGTAATCCATTGCGCCGTGCTTTTCAAGGTCGCCGACAAGCTTAGCAACTGTTGACGCCTTTTGACCGATTGCATTGTAAATACAAATACAATCCTTGCCCTTTTGGTTAAGTATTGTATCAAGAGCGATAGATGTTTTACCTGTTTGTCTGTCGCCGATGATAAGCTCACGCTGACCTCTGCCTATCGGGAACATTGAGTCGATAGCCAAAATACCTGTTTCAAGCGGTTGAGAAACCTTTTTTCTCTCAACGATTGAAGGAGCGGGCTGTTCAACAAGACGGTAATCGTCTGCCGGAATATCACCCTTGCCGTCAATAGGCTCGCCCAAAGCGTTTACGATTCTGCCGATAAATGCGTCACCGACCGGAACGCCTGCTTTTTTATGAGTTCTTTTAACTTTTGAGCCTTCGTAAATTTCGGCGTCGCTGCCGAAAAGAATACAACCCACGGAATTCTTTTTAATATCCTGAATCATACCCTTTACGCCGCATTCAAACACAACAATCTCGCCGTACATTGCATGGTCAAGACCGTGAATTGTGGCGATACCGTCGCCGACAGTGATAACAGAGCCGATTTCCTCGCCCTCTGTAGCAAATTTATAATCTTTAATATCCTTTTTAAGGACTGCGATAACATCCTCGGCGTTGACATCGTTTGATTTTCTTGCCTGTTTTGCAACCTCTTCCTTGATAGAGGTAAGCTTTGCTTTAAGGCTGCGGTCATACTGCTTGTTGCCAACTTGAATGATAAATCCGCCGATGATTGACGAATCCTTTACAAGTTCAATCTTTGCGTCGGCGGCACCGGTTTCCTTGCAAACAAATGCTTTTAAGCCGTCGAGTTGTTCGTCGCTCGGCTCTGTTACACATGTAACCGTTGCCGTTGCGATATTATTCTTTTTATCGAGTGCCTCCCGATATGCCTTTGCAATTTCGGCAAATGAAGCGATTTCGTGATTTTCGGCAACCGAAAGAACAAATTCTCTGACGCTTGCAGGAAAAAGCTCATTTACGGCTGCTGCCTTTTCATCGTGTGAAACGGCGGGATTATCAAGAATTTCGCTCACTTCGGGGGCTGCTTTGATAACCGAGTCGGTTTTATCAATATCGTCTGCACTGACATTTGCTTTAAGCAGTGCAGTAACATATTCATCAATTTTTTGAAGCATTAATCTACACTACTTTCGTTTAAAAATTCGTTAAGAATGTCGTTATTTGTTTTGTCATCAACATTTGCGCCGACAACCTTTTCGGCTGCCTGCATGGCAAGAGAAGCAATTTCCTCTTTAGCGGCCGCACGGGCGCTCTCTTTTTCGGCGTCAATTTGCTTTTGAGCCTCTTTCTTCATACGAGCGGTGTCAACCTCTGCCCTGCTGATAATCTTGCCGTATTCAACCTTGGCGTTATCCTTGGCATCACTGATAATCTGCTCTGCTTCGGACTGAACATTGGCGATTTTGCTTTCATAATCAGCCATTTTCTGCTCCGCCGCGTTGTTGGCATTTTCGGCATCTTTAAATTGTTTTTCTATAAGCTCCTTGCGGGCATCAAGAGTTTTCTTTATCGGTTTAAACAAAAACACCTTCATAAGCACGAAGAAAACGATGAGATTGATGACTGTCCAGAGCAAATTTAAGTCAAATTTTAACATTAAAATTATATCCTTTCATAAAGAATATTGTTCTGCTCGAGGCAGTTTATTTTACCATAAATATGATAAGGATTGCGCCGATAAGACCGTAAATAGCGGTAGCCTCCGACAAAGCGGCACCGAGAATAAGTGTTGTTTGAATCTTACCTGCCATTTCAGGCTGACGAGCCTGAGCCTCTACGGCTTTACCTGTTGCTATACCAATACCGATACCTGCGCCGAGTCCGCAGATAAGAGCAATACCTGCACCGATTGCGATCATAATTTTATCTCCTTTAAATCATTTATTAAGCGGCTTCTTCAGCCAACTTTTGTTGTTTTTTACTTTGCTTTTTCATTTTTCTTTTTTGTTTTCTTGCCTTTGTTTCTTCTTCCGTTTCAACAGCTTCCTGCAAATAAAGAGCGCTTAAGAATACAAAAATGTATGCTTGAAGCAAGCCGTCGAAAATATCGAAATAAAGACTGAGAACAACCGGAACAAACAGCGGAACAACTGCTTTTATAAGTTCCATAATTGTGAATGCGCCGATTACATTACCGAAAAGACGCATTGAAAGTGACAGCGGTTTTGTAACAACCTCTAACATATTAATAGGGGTTACAATCCAAACCGGCTTCGTAAAGTTTTTAAACCTTCCGAAGAAGCCCTTGTCCTTGAAAGCATTATACTCAACAAGTACAATTGTCATTACTGCCAACGCAACATCGACCTGCATACTCTTTGTCGGCGGTTTCATACCGAAAAGCCCGATAATGTTCGAAACGCCGATAAAAATTGCTACGCTCATCAAATACGGAATGTATTTTTGAACTTTGGGTCCCATGATTTCCTTGAAGAAATCCTCAGCCTTTTCGTAGCAAAGCTCGAGAAGCGCCTGTCTTTTGCTTATTTCGCCTTCAACCTTAAGGTTTCGTGTAAGCAATATGGCAATAATTGTCATTACAATCATTATTATCCACGATACCACAGTGCATTCATCAATAGTAATATGGACTCCGCCGATTGTAAATTCCTTCCAAGTGGCAATTTCCAGCTGGTCTGTCAATTCCTCCTGCAAGTTCATTGTGATAGGAGCAAACGCCATGCACATACCTCCAATCCTACCATATATCAACCGCGAAAGGGCATTTGCCGACTTCCGTTGTTACCCTCATTATAGCACTATAAACCGACTTTGCAACACAAAAAAACGGCAATTTTGGCTCGCGAGTGGTAAATTTTAATGAACAAAACCGATTTTTTTTGGTAAAAAGCGACAAACAATATACAAATGGTATAATAGCGTTATACAATCAGTTTCAATTATACAAAAAACGCGTGCCGCAAATCAGATTTCACAAAAGTTTAACCGAATATAATGTTATTATTAATAGAAAACGGCTAAATTAATATTTACAACAGCAAAAAAATCGTTTATAATATATTCTCAATAAAATATTGAAAAGGAGATAATTATGGCTAAACAGCAAAAGATGGTTGATGCGATTACATCAATGGATGAAGATTTTGCAAAATGGTACACCGATGTGTGCAAAAAGGCAGAGCTCATCGAATACACAAGTGTAAAAGGATGTATGGTTATTCGACCTTACGGCTATGCTATATGGGAAAATATACAGCGCATTCTTGACGGAATGTTTAAGGCAACGGGACATGAAAATGTTTGCATGCCTATGTTTATACCGGAGTCATTGCTCCAAAAGGAGAAGGACCATGTTGAGGGATTTGCGCCCGAGTGTGCATGGGTTACATACGGCGGCTCGGAAAAGCTTGAAGAGCGCCTTTGCGTAAGACCGACATCGGAAACTCTTTTCTGCGAGCATTTCAAAAATGTTGTTCACTCTCACAGAGATTTGCCTAAACTTTACAACCAATGGGTATCGGTTGTCCGTTGGGAAAAAACGACAAGGCCGTTTTTGCGTTCAAGAGAATTTCTTTGGCAGGAGGGACACACACTCCACGCAACACCAGAGGAGGCAATTGAGGAAACGGAGAGAATGCTCAATGTTTACACCGAATTTTCTCAAAAATACCTTGCAATCCCTGTAATTCAGGGACAAAAGACAGAGAGCGACAAGTTTGCCGGCGCAGAGCGCACATATTGCATTGAGGCTCTTATGCACGACGGCAAGGCTCTTCAGGCAGGTACAAGCCACTATTTCGGCGACGGCTTTGCGAAAGCATTCGGTATTCAGTTCTCCGACAAAAACAACACACTTCAATACCCATATCAAACATCATGGGGTATGACAACAAGAATGATCGGCGCAATCATTATGACTCACGGCGATGATAACGGACTTGTTTTGCCTCCTGCCGTTGCACCTATTCAGGCAATTGTTGTTCCTGTTGCTCAGCACAAGGAAGGTGTACTTGAAAAGGCAAACGAGCTTACGGAGCGTCTTAAAAAGGTATGCCGTGCAAAAATTGACGATTCCGACAATTCACCCGGATGGAAGTTTGCGGAATACGAGATGAAAGGCGTGCCTGTTCGTGTAGAAATCGGACCGAAAGACATTGAGAAAAATCAGTGTGTAGTCGTTACACGCCACAACAGAGAAAAGACATTTGTTTCTCTTGACGATATTGAAAATGTAATTCTCGAAAAACTCGAGGAAGTTCGTCAGGGTCTTTATGACAACGCGCTTGAAAACAGAGAACGCAGAACATATGTTGCAAAAAATCTTGACGATATTACAAAACAGCTTGAAGAGCACGGCGATGGCTTTGTAAAGGCAATGTGGTGCGGAAGCGAGGAATGCGAGGAAAAGGTAAAGGAAGTTACCGGCGTAGGCTCGCGTTGTATCCCGCTTGAGCAGGAAAATCTCGGCGACACTTGTGTTTGTTGCGGCAAGCCGGCAAAGACAATGGTATATTGGGGCAAAGCATATTAATATTGCCCATAATATAATTGAACTAAAGGAGATATGCACTATGTCAGTATTGGTAACAGGCGGTTTAGGTTACATCGGCTCGCACACATGCGTTGAGCTTATGAACGCCGGAATTGATGTTGTGGTTGTTGACAATCTTTACAATTGCAAAAAATCATCATATGACAGAATTAAAGCCTTGGTGGGCAGGGACTTCCCTTTCTACGAGGTTGATATAAGAGATTTTGACGGACTTGACAAGGTGTTTAAGGCTAAAAAAATCGACAGTGTAATCCATTTTGCAGGATTAAAGGCAGTCGGCGAAAGTTGCCGCAAGCCGTTGGAATATTTTGACAACAATATTACCGGCACACTTGTTCTTCTTGACGCAATGAGAAAGAACGGATGCAAAAAAATTGTTTTCTCATCATCGGCAACCGTTTACGGAATGAACAATGTTTCACCGCTTACGGAGGATATGACTGTCGGCGGAGTTACAAACCCATACGGCAGAACAAAATTTATGATTGAGTGCATTTTGCAGGATTTGTATGCAAGCGACAATTCGTGGAGCATTTGCCTGCTGCGCTATTTCAACCCAATCGGCGCGCACAAGAGCGGCACAATGGGCGAAGACCCGAACGGTATTCCGAACAACCTTATGCCCTATATCACACAAGTTGCCATCGGCAAGCTTGACCATCTCAATGTTTTCGGCAACGATTACGACACACCCGACGGCACCGGCGTCAGAGATTATATTCATGTTGTTGACCTTGCGCTCGGTCATGTAAAGGCAGTTGGAAAAGTTGAGGGCGGCGACGGACTATTTATTTACAACCTCGGCACAGGCAAGGGCTACAGCGTCCTTGATGTTGTTCGCGCATTTGAAAAAGCATCGGGCAAAAAAATCCCGTACGAAATTCAGGCAAGACGCCCGGGCGACATCGCAACATGCTACAGCGACCCGAGCAAAGCATACAAAGAGCTTGGCTGGAAAGCCGAAAGAGATATTGAAGAAATGTGTGAAGACAGCTGGCGTTGGCAGAGTCAAAATCCTAACGGCTATCCCGACTGATGACAATTCAATATTAATCATATTTGAAACAATTATCCCCGACGAAATACCGTCGGGGATTTTTTGATGCAAAAAATAAATCCGAGCGGTTAATGACTGCTCGGATTTATAAATATAATATTTATATCATATTATAATGATTTTTCGGCAATTTCCTTTTCGATTCTTGCAACAAATTCGTCAACGGTTGTTGCGCCCTCGTCGCCGTTCTTTCTTGAACGAACGGAAACCGTGCCTGCCTCAATATCCTTATCGCCGACGATAATCATATAAGGCACTTTTTCCATTTGAGCGGCACGAATCTTGAAGCCTGTCTTTTCGCTTCTGTCATCAAGCTCGCAACGGATGCCCTTTGCCTCAAGTTTTTCCATAATCTCTCGCGCATAGTCGGCATGTCTGTCGGCAATCGGGAGAAATTTAACCTGAACGGGAGCAAGCCATGTCGGGAATGCACCTGCGAAATGCTCGGTAAGAATACCGATAAATCTTTCGATACTGCCGAAAACAACGCGGTGAATCATAATCGGTCTGTGCTTTTCGCCGTCAGCACCGATATATTCAAGCTCAAATCTTTCCGGAAGCTGGAAGTCAAGCTGAATTGTGCCGCACTGCCATGTTCTGCCGAGGCAGTCTGTAAGGTGGAAATCAAGTTTCGGTCCGTAGAATGCGCCGTCGCCCTCGTTGACCTCATAATCATAGCCAAGCTCGGTGATTGCATTGCGCAAAGCCTCTGTTGCAATATCCCAATCTTCTTTTGCGCCCATTGAATCCTCGGGTTGAGTTGAAAGTTCGATATGATATTCAAAACCGAAAGTGCTGTAAACGCTGTCGATAAGCTGAACAACGCCCTTGATTTCGTCCTTAATCTGCTCTCTTGTCATAAAGATGTGAGCATCATCCTGAGTAAAGCAACGAACACGCATTAAGCCGTGGAGTGCACCCGAAAGTTCGTGTCGGTGAACAAGACCGAGTTCGCCCATACGAAGCGGCAAATCCTTATAAGAATGCATTTTTGTTTTGTAAACAAGAATGCCGCCCGGGCAGTTCATCGGCTTGATTGCATAATCCTCGTCATCAATGACGGTTGTGTACATATTGTCCTTATAGTGATCCCAGTGACCGCTGCGCTCCCAAAGAGCACGGTTGAGAATCATAGGAGTTTGAATTTCAAGGTAGCCTGCCTTTTTATGAACCTCTCTCCAATAATCAATAAGAGTGTTTTTAAGGTCCATTCCTTTCGGAAGGAAGAACGGGAAGCCCGGACCCTCCTCCATAATTGTGAAGAGTTCAAGCTCTTTGCCGATTTTTCTGTGGTCGCGCTTTTTTGCCTCCTCAAGCATTTGGAGGTAATCCTCAAGCATTGACGCTTTCGGGAATGCGATACCGTAAACACGGCAAAGCATCTTGTTTTTAGCGTCACCTCTCCAATAAGCGCCTGTGCAGTTTGTGAGCTTAAACGCTTTGATAACTTTCATCTCGGGGATGTGAGGACCTGCGCAAAGCTCGGTAAACTCGCCCTGCTTGTAAAAGCTGATAGCCTCGCCCTTGCCTGCATGTTCATTGATAAGCTCGATTTTATAAGGCTCGCCCTTGTCCTGCATAAGTTTGATTGCCTCGTCAACGGGAAGCTCAAATTTCTCGATAGGATAATTTTCCTTGATGATTTTTTTCATTTCTTTTTCGATTTTTTCGAGATCCTCGGGACCGAAAGGTGTTTCAACATCAAAGTCATAATAAAATCCGTTTTCGATAGCCGGACCGATGGTGAGTTTTGCATCGGGATAAAGGCGTTTTACAGCTTGAGCCATAACATGAGAAGCGGTGTGGTTGAATGCCTTTTTGCCGTCCTCCTCATCGAATGTAAGAACTTCAAACTCGCAGTCGCCGTCAACAACTGTGCGCAAATCCTTTACTGCGCCGTTGATTCTGCAACAGCAAGCGTTTCTGTAAAGTCCCATCGAAATGTCTTTTGTAATCTCGGCGGCGGTTGTTGCACTCTCATATTCTTTAACCGAGCCGTCCTTAAGCGTGATTTTCATAATTCGGATACTCCTTTTTCTAAAAAATAAAACACCCTGACAAAATCAGGGTGCATATAAAATACACGGTTCCACCTGAATTACACCGAAAGGGTGTCACTCAATATCGTTAACGCCGATTTACGGCCGCATATTTCCCTGCGGCGCTCATGGGTGGTAGAAAAAATTTTGCATACATTCTCACAGCGACCGAATGCTCTCTGAAATGACAAAACCGATTCCGTGTCCCAATCAACACTTTTTAATATGGATATATAATATCACTATCATATTGCTTTGTCAAATAAAATATGCAATTGCTTTTGACGAATTTAACGAAATAACATATTGTCTAAATGCAAGCGTTTTACTTGACAAATACAACATATAGGTGTAATATAGATAAGAAAATCAAAATGCATATATGCTGTTGTGAAGTACGCAGTTTGATTTTAAGGCTTATTGCATAAAACTGTACCTTTTCTGATGTATTGAATTATATGATCAAAAATTTATGTAATTAAAATCTAAACAGAAGGAGGTGCTATTGATATTATGGTAAAAGTAGCTACTGTTATTATAGTCAGCGTTATTGTTGCGATTGTTTTTGCTGCTTTGGGTGTTGTCATCGGCGGCGTTATCAAGGATAAAAAAGCCGAGAACGACAAAAATTCCGCACAGCAGGAAGCGACAAGAATATTAAACAACGCATTATCTGAAGCAGAGTCAACCAAAAAGGCTCAGCTTATAGAAGCAAAAGACGAAATTCACAAGCTCCGTTCCGACGCAGACAAAGAAATCCGCGAAAGACGAAACGAAGTTCAAAGACAGGAAAAAAGACTTAATCAAAGAGAAGAGTATCTTGACAAAAGATCCGACACTTTGGAGAAGAAAAATGAAAACTTAAGCGAAAAGCTTAAAGAAATCGAAGACGAAAAAACCAAAATCGATAGCATCAAGAAAAGTCAGTTGGATATGCTTGAGAGGCTTTCCGGCTTATCTCAGGAAGAAGCAAAAAAGCAGTTAATGCAATCACTCGAATCAGAGCTTGATGTAGAAAAAAGCAAGCGCATCCTCGAATATGAGGAAATGATTAAAGACCAAAGCGATGTAATGGCAAGAGAGATTATCAGCACTGCAATCCAGCGTTGCGCGGCAGACCACACCGCCGAAACAACCGTTTCGGTAGTTGCATTGCCAAACGACGAGATGAAGGGCAGAATTATCGGCCGTGAAGGCAGAAACATTCGCTCTATCGAGCAAATCACCGGTGTCGAGCTTATTATCGACGACACACCGGAGGCTATCACAGTCAGCTCGTTTGACCCCGTAAGGCGTGAAATCGCACGTCTTACACTTGAAAGACTTATTCAAGACGGCAGAATCCACCCTACGCGCATTGAGGAAATGTACGAAAAATCAAAGCGTGAGGTTGAGGCAACAATCAAAGCAGAGGGCGAAAAGGCAGTTGTTGCCGCAAACTGCGGTAACATTCATCCCGAGCTTGTTAAACTTTTGGGCAAACTTAAATACCGCACATCATACGGTCAAAGCGTTTTGAAGCACTCGCTTGAGGTTTCGTATATCGCAGGACTTATGGCGGCTGAACTCGGCGCTGACGAAAAGCTTGCAAGGCGCGCAGGTTTGCTTCACGATATAGGCAAGGCTCTCGACCACGAAATGGAAGGCAGCCATATCGCACTCGGCGTTGAATACGCAAGAAGATACAAAGAAAACGAGCAGGTTGTTCACGCAATTCAGGCTCACCACGGTGATGTTGAATGCAAAACCGTTGTAGCGGCTCTTGTTCAGGCGGCTGACGCAGTATCTGCGGCAAGACCGGGCGCAAGACGCGAAAATGTTGAAAACTACATCAAACGACTTCAGCAACTTGAGGAAATCTCAATGAGCTTCAACGGTGTTGAAAAAGCTTATGCCATCCAGGCAGGCAGAGAAATCCGCGTTATGGTTAAGCCGGAAGTTATTGATGACAAAACAATGCCGTTGGTTGCACGCGAAATTGTTAAAAAGATTGAGGACGAGATGGAATATCCCGGACAGATTAAAGTAAACATAATCCGTGAAAGCCGAACATACGATATTGCAAAATAAAATTGCGGGGTGGCTTTCGAGCCGCCCTGTTTTTATATCAATTTGTATTTAGAAAGGAAACACAAAAATGATTAAACACATTGTTTGCTTTAAACTCAAGGACAACAGCCCCGAGGAATGCAAAAAGGCTGCCGACATTTTGAAATCAATGGACTCAAATGTTGATTTGCTCCGAGGCATTGAGGTGGGAGTTGACTTTTTGCACTCACCGAGATCGTACGATATAATTTTGCAGGTTGTGCTTGACGATGCCGACGCACTTGATGCATATCAAAAGGACGAGTATCATTGCTCCGTCGTTAAAAAGCATATGCATGCCGTTGCCGAAACATCGGTTGCAATAGATTACGAAATGTAAAAGCGGTGTCGATTTTTGCCGCAATGTGCCGTTTACGGAGGCAATCTGTAAACGGCACATACTTTTTATATAGGATAATATATAAATTAGGCAATATTAATTGACTTTATTTTGTAATAATGGTACAATACTTTAGTATCTAATTATTTAATTTTTGTTGATATAACATACAAATTTCGGCAAAAATTTTATGCATTATCGCAAAAAGAGAGGTTTGCTTATGGAAGAAACACGAGAAATAGATATTGATTTAAGAAAAATATTCTACATGATGCGCACAAAGGTTGTGTATATCATCTTGTCAACACTGCTTTTGGCTGTTGCGGCAGGTTGCTTTACACATTTTTTCATCGCTCCCACATATTCGGCAACTATTCTGTGTGCGGTTGACAACAGCACAAACGGAGCCGTGAGCGGAAACATTTCACAAGACAATATTTCCGCATCACAGCAACTCGTAAATACATACATAGGATTGCTTGAAAGTGACAGGGTTATGGACAAGGTTGCCGAGGAACTCGGAACAAACGAATCAGGCAGTGCAATAAGAAGTATGGTCAAAAGCACTTGGAAAGAGGACACAACACTGTTTACCGTAACCGTAAACAGCACAAAACCGGAACTTGCGGCAAAAATCGCAAATATGATTGCAAAAATCGCCCCGAGCGAAATTGAGGATATTGCAATGGGCGGCACGCTGACAGTTGTTGATGAGGCAAAAGTGCCGAGCAGCCCGTCCGCGCCGAACACAAAGAAAAATGTTTTGATAGGTGCGCTTGCCGGATTTGTTATATCGTTCCTCGGATTCTTTATCTATGAAATGTTTGACACAACAATCACCAACGCCAAAGACCTTGAAAGAGACTTTGAAATTCCCGTACTCGGAACTATTCCGCGACTTGAATCGGTTGAAAGAACGGCAGATGACGACAATTCTTCTTTCCTGTCACCAGAGCCGCCAAAGCCGTCAACAGCAGTACGGCCGAGCAGTGAATTGCTTGAAAACATACATTCTATGAAAGGAGATGCAAAGAATGATAAATAAAAGACGCAATGAAAGAAAAAAGCTTGCCGAAAACAACGGATTCAGCAAGTCCGACCCTAAAAAAATTCTTTGCCAAAATTCTCCTTTTGCGGTTAAAGAGGCATACAACGCAATCAGAACAAACCTTTTGTTCACCCAGCAGGGTGAGAAATGCCCGATTTTTGTTGTGACAAGCCCGACCGCAAACAACGGCAAAACAATCAACTCAATCAACCTTGCGGTAAGTTTTGCTCAAATGGGCAAAAGAACGCTTTTGATTGACGCAGATATGAGAAACCCCACAATACACAGAATGTTTTCGATTTCCGTTAAAAACGGATTGTCGGAAATTCTTGCGGGGCTGACAGACAACATTTCCGTTTCAAAAACCGATGTTGAAAATCTTTCTGTTTTGACGGCAGGCAAAATTCCGCCAAACCCGGCAGAACTTTTGTCATCGGCAAGAATGGACAAATTGCTTGAATTTGTTAAAGAACATTATGACTGTGTATTTATCGACACACCGCCGATAAATCTTGTTACGGACTCGACAATTTTCGCCCAAAAAGCAACCGGATATATTGTTATAGTAAAGACGGACACGACAAACACGCACGATGTTAAAACAACCGTTACAAACATTGAGCAGATTGACGGTAACATTTTAGGATTTATTCTCAACGATGTAAACAGCGAAAAGAAAAAATACTATTCCTACTACAGAAAATATAATTACAACTACAGCTACAACTATAATTACAACTACAAATAAGGTGATATGATGAATAAACGCGCCACTGCACAATTTTGGCTGGAATTTATTACTGACATTCTTTGCTTAGTGCTCGGCAACATTTTTACATACATCCTGTTTCACATCATTTTTAACAAGGTACAGGATTATCCGTTTAACGAATGGGTTGAATATATTATCAGCATTGCTTTATCGTTTATTGTAGTTTTTGTGGTGTTTCACAGCAATATTGATATACATAAAAGGAACAGAATAAGGGAGTTTTCGTCCGTTTTAAAGAATGTGTCTCTCACATATGCGATGTTTATATCTTTGATGATACTCACAAAAAATGAGTTGCTTGATTCAAGATACACATTTATTTTTAGCTACATTTTTACGGTAGCTTTCTCATCACTCGGCAGATACTGCTTAAAGCGAAAAATTACCGGTTCTTTCACCAAAAGTGCTGCAGCGTCTATAGTCGGTGTAATCGTAACCGAAGAACAAGCCGAGGAATTCGTCAAGGGAATAAACGAGGATTGGTCACTGAGAATCAGCGGCATCGCTCTTTTGGGAGAACGATCACAGCTTTCCGGCGGCGGACTTGCAACAAGGGCAAAAACTATTTGCGACATTCCCGTCGTTGCCGACGAAACAAATTATATGGATTGGATTCGCTCATCTCCGCTTGACGAAGTATTTGTAAATCTTCCGTACAACAATAATGACGAGATTGCAGAAATTGTTGAAGAGCTTGAGGATATGGGCATCACTGTTCATGTCAATTTGCCGATAGTTCACAAAATGATAAACGAAAGCAAATTTGACAACTTAAATTGCAAAGTGTTTGCCGGATACCCGATGGCAACATTCAAGGCCGCAGCCCCTGACCCCAGGTGGATGGCTGTAAAAAGAGCATTTGACATATTTTTCGGCATTATCGGGTGCATATTATCAACCCCGATTATACTTATAACCGCAATACCGCTTCTTGCCGAGTCACCCGGACCTCTGTTTTTCAAACAGCAAAGGGTCGGCAAAAACGGCAGGCTGTTTAATATTTATAAATTGCGCTCAATGTATGTTGACGCCGAAGAGCGCAAAGCCGCTTTGATGGCACAAAACAAAATGAGCGGCCTTATGTTTAAAATGGATGAGGACCCGAGAATAACAAAGGTGGGCAAATTCATAAGAAAATACAGCATTGACGAGCTGCCGCAGTTTATCAATGTTTTAAAGGGCGATATGAGCCTTATCGGCACACGCCCGCCGACTGTTGACGAATTTGATCATTACGAAAGCCGCCACAAAAGGCGTTTGTCAATGCGCCCCGGCATTACGGGAATGTGGCAGGTCAGCGGCAGGTCGGACATCAACGATTTTGAAAAGGTTGTTGAACTCGACTGTCAATATATCGACAACTGGTCACCCATGCTTGACATAAAAATATTTTTTAAGACAATTTATGTTGTTTTGACTCACAAGGGTGCAGAATAAAAGATTGGAATGAATGCAATGAAAATCGCTATGATTGGTCACAAAAGGATTCCGTCACGCGAGGGCGGAATTGAAATAGTAGTGGGCGAACTTTCAAAGCGTATGGTTGGCCTCGGCAACAGCGTAACCGCTTTTAACAGAAAAAGCGAGCATATTGCGGGCAAGGAATTTGACGCCGATTTCGGCAAAAAAGAATGGAACGGAGTCGGTCTCAAATGGGTTGCTACGCCCAATTCATCCAAACTGAATGCGATTGTATACAGTGCCTTTGCAACGGCAAGGGCACTTTTCGGCAATTATGACATAATACATTTTCACGCAGAGGGTCCGTCGTCAATGGTTCCTCTTGCAAAACTGTTCGGAAAAAAATGCGTTGTGACAATTCACGGACTCGATTGGCAAAGGTCGAAATGGGGCGGATTTGCAACAAAATTTTTGCAATACGGTGAAAAATGCGCCGCAAAATATGCCGATGAAATAATAGTTTTGTCAAAAAATGTGCAACAATACTTTTTTGACAAATACGGCAGAGAAACGGTTTACATTCCAAACGGAATAGAAAAGCCGAAACCGATTGAGGCTGACATAATAAAACAAGAATATTCACTCGAAAAAGACGGATACATATTATATCTCGGCAGAATCGTGCCGGAAAAAAATATTCACTCGCTGATTGAGGCATACTCGCAAATATCGACCGACAAAAAGCTTGTCATAGCAGGCGGAGCAAGTCACACAAGCGAATATGCGGCATCTCTCAAAGAGCAGGCAAAATCAAACAAAAATATAATATTCACCGGCTTTGTGCAGGGTGCAGAACTTGAGGAACTTTACTCAAATGCATATATATACTGCCTCCCGAGCGACCTTGAGGGCATGCCGATAAGCCTTTTGGAAGCCATGAGTTACGGCAACTGCTGTTTGACAAGCGACATTTGCGAATGCACCGAGGTTTGCGGCAAAAACGCCGTGTATTTCAAAAAAGGCAACACAAGCGACCTAAAAAGCAAGCTTGAGGAACTTTTGAGCAACGGTGAAAAAGTTGCAAAATACAAAAAATGTGCAAGCGAATATGTTTGCTCAAAATACAATTGGGACGATATAACAGACAAAACACTCAGCATTTACGGCAGGATTTAGTATGAAAATATTATTTGTCAACAAATTTCTTCACCCTAACGGCGGGTCGGAAACATATATTTTTAAGCTTGGCGATTATTTGAAATCAATCGGCAACGAGGTGCAATACTTCGGTATGGAGCACGAGGGCAGATGCGTTTCAAACAATGCCGAGCAATACACAACGGATATGGATTTTCACACGACAAGTAAGCTGAAAAAACTGACTTATCCGCTAAAAACGATTTATTCTGCCGAGGCAAAACGCAAAATAAACATTGTGCTTAATGATTTTAAGCCCGATGTTATACATATAAACAACTTTAATTATCAGCTTACGCCGAGCATTGTTTATGCGGCGGCGGCATACAAAAAACGCGCAGGCAAAAATGTTAAAATAATATTCACCGCGCACGATTATCAGCTTTTGTGCCCCAACCATATGATGTTTAACAACGGCAATATTTGCGAAAAATGCATTGGCGGCAAATTCATCAGCTGCACCAAAGGCAGTTGCATTCACTCGTCTAAAGCAAAAAGCATTATCGGCACAGCCGAGGCAACACTTTACAAAACGCTCGGCGCATACAAGCACTTTGACAAAATAATTTGTTGCAGCGAATTTATGAAAAGCAAAATGGACACCAATCCCCTTTTCGCCGGCAAAACGGTTGCGATGCACAATTTTATCGACGCTGTCGAATACGCGCCGCAGAAAAAGGACGGCTATGTGCTTTATTTCGGCAGATACAGCAAAGAAAAGGGCATTGAAACAATACTGAACGCGAAAAATATTGATTTTATCTGCGCCGGAAGCGGCGACTGCGAGGACGAAATCAATAACGCGCCGAACATAAAGAATGTCGGCTTTAAATCGGGCGACGAGCTTGCAAGCCTTATAAGCCACGCAAAGTGCACCGTTTACCCGTCGGTTTGGTACGAAAACTGCCCGTTTTCCGTTATGGAAAGCATAATGTACGGCACACCGGTTGTCGGCGCACGAATCGGCGGAATACCCGAGCTTATAAAGGACGGCGAAACGGGATATTTGTTTGAAAGCGGCAACATTGCCGATTTTGAAAGCAAAATCAATATGATTTTAAATGATGACGAAAACGCTGAAAGAATGTCGCAAAATTGCAGTCTGACAAAATTTGACACGGTTGAAAAATACTGTGACAAACTGCTTAAAATATATAATTCATAGGGATATAGGTAGAAGCAATGGGAAAGAAGCTTAACGGTACCGTAATAGTTACATACAGATGCAACGCACGGTGCACAATGTGCAACAGATACAAATGCCCCTCCACACCGGAGGAGGAAATTTCGGTTGAAACAATAAAAAAACTGCCCGAAATGTATTTCACAAACATAACGGGCGGCGAGCCGTTTATTCGCACCGATTTGAAAGACATTGTGCGCGAGCTTTATAAAAAGAGCGACAGAATAGTAATATCCACAAATGGATTTTTCACCGACAGAATTGTTGACCTCTGCAAGGAGTTCCCCAACATAGGAATAAGAATTTCAATCGAGGGCTTGGAGGAAACAAACAACAAAATCCGAGGTCTTGACGACGGATTTAACAGAGGATACACAACTTTGCAAAAACTCGTTGAAATGGGAATGAAAGATGTCGGCTTCGGAATGACGGTGCAGGACGCAAACGCAAAAGACCTTGTGCCGCTGTATGAGCTGTCAAACAAAATGAATATGGAATTTGCAACCGCATCGCTCCACAACTCGTTTTATTTTGTTGAGGCAAAAAACATTATCAACGACAGGCCTGCCGTTGCCGGTGAATTTGAAAATCTTGTCAACGAGCTTTTGAAATCGAATCAACCGAAAAAATGGTTCCGCGCATACTTCAACCACGGCTTGATTAACTATATATACGGCCAAAAAAGGTTGCTTCCGTGCGATATGGCGTTTGACACTTTCTTTATTGACCCGTACGGCGATGTAATGCCGTGCAACGGAACAAAAGAAAAAGAAGTTATGGGCAACCTGAACGAGCAAAACTGGGACGAGCTTTGGAACTCGGAACAGGCAGAAAAGGTAAGAGAAAAAGTGCGCTGTTGCGACAGACAGTGTTGGATGATAGGCTCCGTATCCCCTGCCATGCACAAATACATTTGGGTGCCTGCCACTTGGGTTATCAAACACAAGTTTTTGAGATTTTTCAGCGACAAAAAATACTCAATGTATGAAAACAAAATCTGCCGCGATTATCGCGACGGAAAGGTGACAAAGGAAGAGCTTGACAAACTTTCCACCTGCGATTTTAACGCAACCGTAAATGACGGATTGAGTAGTGCGTCGAAAAGTGCGCTTGTCGGAACGACGGGCGAAGCAATCGTTGACGCCGATATTGAAAATCAAATGAAAAGCAGTCGATAAGCGATGAAAATTTTAATCGTAAACCCTATCATATACACATCCGAAACGAAAAATATCAACAGAGCAAAATCAATCAAAGACACAATGATATATGATTTGTGCCTTGCGTTTTTGCAAAACGGCGACGAGGTTACCCTCGCGACCGCCGAGGATTTTAAGCCGACACAGACGGAGAAATATCCGTTTGAGGTAATTTGGATGAAAACGAGGCTTAAGGGCATTTGCCCTGTCAACTCCCTGCCGTACTGCCCCGAAATAAAAATGATTGCAAAAAACACGGCGTTTGACTGTATAATCACGAGCGAGGTGTTTTCGCTCAACTCGCTGATGCTGTCAATGCACAGCCGCAAAAATCTGATTGTATGGCACGAGCTTGGCAAGCACAACAAAATTTTTCACGGAATCGCGTCGCGCTTTTGGTACGGCGTGATAGCAAGAGTGTGCTTTAAAAACACGCTGATTGTGCCGAGAAGCCCACAGGCAAAGGCATTTATATCTCAATACTGCCGCAATGTGAGCAATATTATAATCGACCACGGCGTAAACCTTGACAAATTCACATTCACCGCCGACAAGGGTAATTATTTTGCCGTCAGCTCACAGCTTATAAAAAGAAAGCGAATTGACAAGATACTTGCCGCATTTGTCGACTACCTAAAGAAATATGACAGCACGGCAAAGCTTTACATAATGGGCGACGGCGACGAAAAACACAACCTTGAAAACGAGGCAAAGCGCCTTAATATCTGCGACAGTGTGATTTTCACAGGCAAGCTGATGCACAGCGAGCTTGAAAAAAGGCTTGCACACGCAATGGCAATGCTCGTTTACACCGAAAAGGACAACAATATGATTTCGATTGTTGAATCAATCGCGGTCGGCACACCTGTTTTGACGACAACCGTGCCGTACAACGCAAGCTATATAACCGAATACGGCTTGGGCATCGCGGATGACAATTGGAACTGTGACACGCTGAAAGAAATCACAGACAAAAAATACATTGAATCGTGCAGAAAATACAGAGAAAAAATATCGACAAAATCAAAGGTAGAGCTTTTTTACAAAGCGTTTAACGAGCTGAAACAACATGAGCAATTTTAAGGATTTAGTAAAAATTTCAATAAAAAACAAAACGGTATTTCACAGCGCAATGGAGTATTTTTTCAGCAAAACCGACCGCACAAGCGGCTACCTTGCCGAGCAAAGCGTTAAATACGATATTTATTCAAGGCTGAAAAAGAAATACTCAAAATATGTAGGCAAAACAAACTTTAAGCAATATCCGGGTGATGAAAACGAAAAAGTTTGGGTATGCTGGTTTCAGGGAATCGAAAATGCGCCCGAAATTGTGCAAAACTGCGTCAAATCGCTCAAATATCACATAAAGGACAGAGAAATTGTTTTTTTAAACAAGGAAAACATAAAGGACTATGTTAATCTGCCCGACTATATATATGAAAAATGGGAAAAAGGCATTATTCCGTACGCCCAATTTTCCGACATTTTGAGAATTGAGCTTTTGATTGAGCACGGCGGAATTTGGCTTGACGCAACTACATATTTAACGGGTCCCCTGCCCGACTACATAAC